>DIWL01000017.1:0-3528 GCA_002428455.1 Anaerolineaceae bacterium UBA6107
TAGGAGGCTTCAGCACGGTTGATCTGACGCCTGACGAAAAATGGACTGGCGTTAAGGCGGTGATAGATCGTGCGCAGGAAAAGCTCCTGCGAGCTTTCAGGCGGGAGCAGCACCTGGCGCAGTTTGCGGACCAGTGAACTACGCATGGGGCAAAACTCTCCATCCAGCCCGATAGCAGGTTCGTCTCATTTTTTCTTCCCCATTAAAACCGATACCGAATTGAACACAGCCTCACGCACCTGGCGGATGGTGAACAAACTGACCAGGGAGAAGGCAACAAATACAAGCACACCTGAAAGGTGAGGATCGATCACGCTGGCAAGGAAGTGATGGATCACCAACGCGACGACTGTCATCAGGATCAACCAGCCAACGATCAGCAGCAGCGTTTTCACTGCAAAAATGCGGTTATAGTGCCGGTTGATGATGGCAATGAACAGGATGTTGATCAGTATTGAGACGGTGATCAGGGCAACCGGCGGGGTAAATATCTCCAGTTTTCCGATTAACGCCACGACCATGATCAGGTAAAGGACCAGAGAACCCACCAAGTAATACAGATAGGTTTTTTTGTGCTCAAAAACGATCATCATGTTACCCAACATGATAATCACCGACAGCATGCCGATACTGAGCGCGTACCAGGGTGTCACCCCGGTTGCTGGCAGGTAAGGCTTTCCAAAAAGGACGGAAATGATCACATCTGAGAATAACATGGTGAACAAAAATGCCAGGGCGGTTGTGTAATAGATCGAAATGAACAACTTGTTGACCAAGGAACTGAGTTCATCCCATGCCTGGCGGGTGAAAAGACGGGCAATCATGGGGTAAGAAGCCTGTGATACCGAAATAAAGAGGAAATACAACAGGCTGCCGATGTTTGCACTGGCTTTGTAAAAACCGACAGAAGCCTCTGTCATGCCCAAACCCCGCAGTAGAAGTACATCAATATTGAAGAAGATATTCACCAGCAAATAAAAAACCAGCGCTCCCCAGGTAAGGTCGAGCAAATAACGGTTGGTTACCACCACGGTGGAATCGTTGTTGGTCCATTCCATCTTTGTAAAGAAAAGCGAGAGAACAAATGCCGCGAGCGTCCCGACCAGAACAGCCAGGACACCATTACCGGTGGTGTAGAGCAAAACCAGCGCGATCGCCAGTCTGAAAATTGAATACACTGAATTCGCAATGGCATGCTGCTTGTACTTGAATTGACCGTTCAGGAAGCCGCAATTGAGAAAGAATAGTCCCTTAATGGGTATGATCACGAGGATAAGGTAGAGCAGGTTGCGGTATTGTTCGATCTGCAGCCATTCAGCCACCTTGCCAAGCACAAGCAAACCGAGCAGGACCAGCCCCAGGCTGAAGCCCATTTGGATGAAAAAGGACTGCCGCCATAATTTTTTTGTGTTGACCTGCTGAGATGAAAGGATCTTGCTGACCGCCTGACGCAGTCCATTGGTAAGGAAGAGTTCGAACACAAACATGATGCTAAGGATGATTCCCACCACACCAAATCCGGCTGGTTCAAGTTCTCGCGCCAGGATCATGTTCAAAACGAAGCCGGCGACCGCAAGAACGACCTTGGAAAGCGTTTCCTGGAAGATTCCTTTGGTTAACATGGGAGCTGCCGCCTGGCGAGGGTTCTGGTTGAGAAAATTGGATTTGAATTCACGCTATGCCTGGCGATCAACGAGGGATGGAATCTATGAAATTATTGACGCGTTCTTTCAACACTGCCATGGAGTAATGTTTTTCATAGGTCAGCCTGCCGGCTTGCGCGATCGCAGGCAGTTTATCCTGGTTGTGGTAAGCCCAGGAGATGGCTTCTGCAACTGAACCGGCGTCTCCGGGTTTGGCGAGCAGGCAATTGACACGATCGGTAAACAAATCCCGTGTTTCATCGGTAAGGCCGATCACCGTCGGGGTTCCGCAGGCGAGAAACTGCAGCGCCTTGCCCGTGATCACGCGGCGGGCCTGGTTCGAACCGCCCAGCGGACCCCCAATGCAAAGACCTGCGCCGCGAATGTAGGATGGCAACTCGGTGAAATTGATCCACGGCGTATGACTGATATTGGTCAGCCCCAGTTTCTCACGGGTACCCAGGAAATGGTCCAGCTGCCTGCCTGTTCCGCCGGCGATCATGAAACGCAGCGGGAGATCCTTGAGCATTTCAGCCACCGGCAGGAGGAGGTCCATCCCCTGCAATGGGATAAAGGTACCGTATGTGAAGATCACGAATGGTTCGGGGAAGTCAAACTTGCGGGGAGCGGCGGTCGGCGAGAACATCGCTTCGTCCGCGCTGCCCGGGATGACGGTGAACTTTTCCAACGGGACGCGGTACAGATCGGCGTAATACGCTGCCTGTCCCCGGGAATCGGTCGTCAGGTAATCGGCGTCCGCCAGTATCCTGCGCTCAATGCGATAGATGAGCTTCGCGAAAAGCGAGTTCTTTTTAAATGTCTTGCGCTCATTCACCCAGGCATCGTATGGAGAGATCAACTGGTCAAAAATGATGCGGGACTTCCGGCCAACCAGCCAGCGCAGCGGCCAGTAAATATCATGCCCGCGAAAATTGACCAGCCAAAGGCTGGTGTTATTCTTTTTCCGGATGGCCAGAATTTTTTTGATGGTCTGGATGTACCGTTTGAATTTGGGGCTGGAATTAACCGCATCTTCGATCACCAGGTCAGACCGTGCGCTCAGCGCTTCGCGCAGGGTTGTTGACCTGATGTATTTGGGAAAACGGTATGACAGAACAAAACCGAGATGTCTTTTTTCCAAAACTTATCCTTTAACCACGAATTTCTGTAGATAACCTGTTGTGACGATCCTCTTAAGGGAGAGGTCAGAATGATTATTCTTCCTTGCGCAGCAGGTGGCAGCCATTGATCTCCGCCGTATCCTCAATCACGCGAAATTCATCACGCTGCCTGACGACCACCTCTTCCATCATCTGCCGGTTGGTACTGATGGCGTCCCCGAGCAGACCCATGGTCACCAGCATCAATCCAAAGATACCCAGCGTCCCGCCGATGGAGACCGACTGGATGTAGCGTCCGACACCGGACTGGTTGGTGAAATAGAAATACAGGAACCTGCCAATGAGGATGGCGGATGTGAGAAGAAAAGGAACGCTCGCCAGCAAAAAGGTCTTGAGCGGCTGGTATAAGACATAGGAACGGATGATCGTTCCGCTCTGCCGCCAGATAAAATTCAGAATGCCCTTGTGCAGGCGCGAGGGCCGGGTGGTGGGGTTGGTCACGATGGGCAGATGCGCCAGTTTCATGCGTTCCTTGCCGGCCTGGATGAGCGTTTCCAGCGTGTAGGAATAACGATTGAAAACCTGCAGGTGCAGGGCGGCATAACGGGAATAGGCACGGAAACCGCTAGGCGCGTCCGGCGCGTCCGTACCGGACACCACGCGCATAAACCAGCTGCCGAAAGATTCAAGGAAGCGTTTGATGGGTGAGAAGTTCAGGTTTTTATCCACCTGGCGATCGCCGATCACGATATCCGCCTTGCGCC
>DIWL01000017.1:3566-5150 GCA_002428455.1 Anaerolineaceae bacterium UBA6107
AATCCGCCCCGCTTTGCAGTCCAACAAGGGCGGTGTTATCAGCCGAACCGTCATCGATCAGCAGGACAAACAGCTCATCCACTCCCTCGATTTGACGGGGCAGGTCAGCGAGGGTGCGGGCGATCGTCTCCGACTCGTTATAACAGGGGATCTGAATGATCAGTCTGGTCATTGGCACTCCTTAGGCTTAATAAAACCAGTTCAACTGGTTGCGGGCGGCGAAGAAAAGTAAAAAGAGAACCGGCCCGCCAATGGTGAAAAGCAACAAAGTATAAGCGACAGCCAGCCGGCGCACAAGTTTGTGGGCAATGCGGGAAATAAAATCCACGCATAACACATAAATAGGCGCAAACGCCGGGAACAGGTAACGCCCCTGGATCGCAACATGACGGAAATCCGACATCAACTCTTCATTATAACTTTCGATGAAGATGGCAAACACATAAGATACCGCCAAAGCCAGTAAGGTGTAAAAGATGTAATCTCTTTTCTCCCAGTACTTGATGGCAATGATGAAAACGAATATGTACAGAAGCTGATAAAAAGTGATGGTCAATGTGGGGTAATAAGCCTGGTGCCCCATGATGCCGTAAATGGTGGTGAGCACACGTTTGAACCAGTACTCATCAAAGTAAGTGAGCGGATTGGTCTTTCTTTGCTGGATCACATCACTCAGGGTGAGTTTCTCTTCGGGGAAGCCCATCTCTTTGGCACGCCGCACAAAAACACTCAGGTCGCATTGCTCCTGGGAATAGATGTCGGTGCAATCAGGGATCGGTTCGGCATATTTGACAAGATTGACCCCATAAACGGAAACGTTCATGCCAATCATCACCACAGCCAACAACGCAGTGACAATGACCTGCCATTTGGGTTCCTGCTTCAAGTTGATCAGGCGACGATTCCTGATCATGTAAGCCAGCCAAAAAATGAACATCACCGCCGCCAACGGAAGGACGGTCTTCTTGGTCAGAACACCCAACCCGATCAGGAAAATCCACAACAGGCTGTGCGTTACAATCTTTTTTCCCTGCAACACTTTCACCAGGAAATAAGTACCCGCCGCAGCACACAGGTTGGCCAGGTTATCATAAGAGACACCACCGGAGAGGAAAACAAACATCAACGTGCTGGTAGTCAGGAATGCCACCAGCAGCGGCCACCAGCGCTTGCGGAGGATCTCCAATGCCAGCAGGTAGGTAAAGATCACCGTCCCGGTGGAATAGAGAACACTTACCA
The DNA here is from genome assembly GCA_002428455.1 of Anaerolineaceae bacterium UBA6107. Lineage (GTDB taxonomy): Bacteria > Chloroflexota > Anaerolineae > Anaerolineales > Anaerolineaceae > UBA6107. Next base: position 4,806 of record DIWL01000017.1, read on the forward strand.
GTCGCAAGAAAAGCAGCTGACGCCACTCGCTCACACCGGGCATTACCAGGGTGAGGAAATTCAAAAGCCGGCCGTTGATCCAGTAATACATGAAAGGCTGGCGATTGAACTGGCTGTTGCCGAGGGCGAATGAGTAATCGGTCGGTTCAGGAGTGCCCCAGGTACCGGCAAACAAGGTTGACAGATAAAAGTGCCCCGGTTCATCAGGCACGATGGCTTTGTGCAGATGCAAGGCAAAATACGCCGAGCAGGCGATAAATATCGCCAGCATCACGATAAAGATGGCCGTTTCAAGCAACGGGTTGCTGGAGAGCCTGGTGAAAAAAACCTGCAATTGTCCGGTCT
>DIWL01000017.1:5182-40809 GCA_002428455.1 Anaerolineaceae bacterium UBA6107
CGGATGATATTCCGGCACCGGTAATTTCGATTATTATAATTCATTTGTCACCCCCACCTTACCGCAGGGTTTCTTCACCTGATAAAAAAACTGCCCGGAGAGTCGATGACACACCGGGTTACTGGTTGATCTTATTGCGGAAGTGCACCCGACAAGTTAAGCCAGGTGGAAATCCTCCCTTTTGCTGGAGAGATTGGGGTTGTAGTAAGGATCACCTTTGTGCATGAAAGTATCCCAGCGCTGCCTGAAATAAAAGACCTCGTTCTGATAGCGGGCAAGCTGCTCCGGGGAGCGCTCATAACCACGGGTTTTTGATTCGTGATGGTACAACTCGGCAAAGGGTGTCCAGACGTTCACATAACCGGCGGCCAGAACCTTGAGGCACAGGTCCACATCACCGTAGGCCAGAATGTAATTTTCATCAAAGCCACCCACCTGCTCAAACACCTCCTTGCGCATCATCACGCAAGCGGCAGTGTTGGCCGCAGTATTGCGGATCTGCAGCAACTGACCACCGTGACCGGTGAGGTCCTTGTGAAAACCCTTGTGCCCGTGTCCGGCCACATCACCGATGCCGAGAATGACCCCGGCGTGCTGGATGGTGTCATTGGGAAAGTACAACTTGGCACCGACTGTGCCCACTTCCTGGCGCTGGGCGTGCATGAGCATCTCCTCGAGCCAGGCGGGAGTGATCACTTCGATATCATTATTCAGGAACAAGAGGACGCTGCCGCTGGCTTGCTGCGCTGCCCAGTTGTTCACCTGTGAATAGTTGAAGGGATGATCCCACTTCGCGACCCTCACCCGATTATCCGCTGTCTGGAGCTCCTCGTAAAGCTTGAAGGTAGCGTCCTGCATGCTGTTGTTTTCAACAATAAGAAGCTCATAGTTCTTGTAGGTTGATTTCTCGAGGATCGAGGTCACAAGCTTGCGCAGGTCATCGGCGTGATCATGGTTGAGGATGATAATGGTCACCAGGGGATGCCCGGTTAGATCGTACCTGACGCGGTACCAGGTAGGCATGAAGACCGTTTCCACACTGCCCGGAGTACCGCGCCGCTGCATGTGTTCCTCGAGTGCTTTGATGCCGGAGGGACCGGCGTAGGGCTTTGCATTGGAATCAAAAGCCGTTGAGCCCTTGATGGAACGCCAATGGTAAAGCATCATCGGGATGTGCTCGATCTTACCGGCCTTCTCGGTGATGCGCAGGATAAAATCAAAATCCTGTGCTCCTTCATAACCGGCGCGGATCCAACCTACTGCATCCCCCAATGTTTTACGAACCACGAGGAAATGGCACATGTAATTCACACTGCGCAGCAGGTCAGGGCTGAAATCAGGCTTGAAGAACGGACCGGAGCGGACACCTTTGAGGTTGATGTTGTCTTCATCCGAATAAAATACATCGATATGCGGATCAGAAACCAGGCGTCGGGCAACCTCGAACAGGGCAAAGGGGGCGATCAGATCATCATGATCGAGGAACGCGACATAAGTGCCCGAAGCAAGGGCGACCGCCGCGTTGGTGTTGCCGGCGATGCCCAGGTTCTCCTCCAGGTGGACTACCTTGAAGCGGTCGTCCTTTTTGGCGTATGAGTCGATCAGGTTTGTGATGGCGGAATTGGTTCCATCGCCGTTGGCGATGCAGCATTCCCAATTGGCATAGGTTTGGTCGACCACAGACGCGAGGGTATCGGCAAGGATATCCAGCGGGGGGTTGTAAACGGGTACCACCAGGCTGATGAGCGGTTTTTGCGGCAGCAGGTTGCCCTGCAGGCGCTGCAATGCCAATTCCTTCTCACCGGGTTCGTGCTTGGTGGACCAGCGTTTGTATTGGGATAAATTGATGTAAGGGCTGAGCTTGGTCAACTGGAATTCCATTGCGCGGGTCAACGCCATCCCTACGCCTTCGGTGCGGAAGATCTCTAAAAACCGTTTTACATGATCGACAAAACCTTTTTTCTTCTTTTTCATTTACATTATCCGCAAATCATTATTTAGGTTTGAACAAACGCTCAACGACTTTTTATTGTCGTCAATCGCTTTTGGATGGCTTTGTATACATATTCCGGCGCATCATCCGTCAGGACCAGTCCGGCGGGGTATTGGCTTACCCTTTCAGCCGGTGCACCAAGGTCAAATACTGCGACCGGCAGCCCCATCTCGATCGCTTCCTGCGTCGTGTAAGAAAATGTCTCCGGAACAATGGACGCGATAAAAACCAGGTCGATCTCGTGCTGTTCCATCAGGTCAGGCAGATCGGATTTGCTGTAAGCGTAATGCTGGATCACTTTTGACAAAGCATCCATTTGCGTGTTGTAAGGTTCGATCACCGGTCCGAAGATGTGTATTGCCGCGTTGATGTCCTTCTCCTGCAGGTATCGCGCCAGTTCAACTACCTGCGCTGCGCCTTTGATCTCTGTCAGATAACCGATCACAGCAATATTGAGCCGGTCAGACGTCTTATTGATCATCACCTTGCGCATCCAGCCGACCTCATGCGGGGTGACTTCCACAGGAGTATTCAGTCCCGGATAAGCCCTGAGCAGCAACTCGCGCGAGCTATTGGAAAAGCAGGTAATGTGGTCACATACCGCAAGCATGGAGCGGAATTCCTCACGCCAGGCAGCCATTCTACCACTTTCTGCTCCATCGCCAAAAGCGGTAAGTCCATCCTGAGCCAGTCGATTGCGGCTCAGGCAGGTATCACAATAGGTCAGATCCTCCGGAATCCCGCAGTATTTGCCTGTGTAGTCAAGCAGATGGAAGGAGGGGCAGATGCTGTAATAATCATGCGTGATGTAGGTGTACTGCAGATCCGGCCGCTCTTTCTTTAATTCCACCAGGTAATCCAGGAAACCCGCCAGATCGGGATAAGAAACAAGTTCGTTGATGACCACATCCCGGCAGTTAAGCTTTTCAACCACATTGCAGATATCTTCTTGATCCAAAAGCCGGTAGGCAACCGTTTTCAAGCCTTTTACCGCCAGAATGACCCGGTAGTTCTGCTGAGAGTTGTCCGGAGAGACGATCAGGTTGATGCCATCGCCAACAAGCTTCAAACGGGTATACTCGTTGGCTCCCCCGCCAACCCCGTGATCGAACACCAGCCGGGTGTGATTATCGTGCGCGAGGAACGTGATGAGCAGGGCGTTGCGTAAGTGAACAAGCGGGTCATCGCGCATGAATTGATCGATTTTGGCAAGATAGTCTGGATATAAGAACCGGTTAAGTTTCGCATCCCACCGTTCAGGGCGGAATTGTAGATTAAGGGACTGTTCCTTATGTTGTTGAGCGACAAACAGGTTCGCGGCGAGTACATGCCGGAAACCCGCGCGCAAGGCACGCCTGCTCCAGTTGTACTGTGCAGCATGGAGCGAAGAAGATGCCTGTTGGAACCTGCCGATGCGTTTGTACGCATCACGGTTGATGCCTACACAGTACCCCAACGCCGCGGGGATTTCAACATGAGCTGTGTTGGACTTTACACGCCGGAAGTATCGATCCAGTTCTTCCACAGAAATATCGGCGCAAAGCGGGTTGGCATCCAACACATCCGGAAAACCACCAAATGTACCGGCATTGGTGAAAGGTGTAACACTAGCGATGGTGTCATCTACGAGGATCGGATGCATCAACCGCTCCAGCCAGTTGGGCGGCAGTGCGCAATTCACATCAAGGACGGCAAAATGATTTCGGGTGAAGTTCGCGAGACGGTCAATCGTTCGCAATAAACTGAACTTAAGGGGAATATTGATAAGTATGATATTTAGATCGGGATGCACGGCCTTAAAGTCCGCCAGGTATTGAGTTACCCCAGGCTGCCCGCTGTTTCCATCCGCGATCAACAGACGGTAAGCGCCGGTTGTCGTGCGGATGATATTCTCCAACAGTTTCTGCAGAGCCGGCAAATCACCGCTCACCGGCACGAGAATGTCAAATTCATCTTGCGTGCGCGGGGGCGTGCTGGCCTGTTCCTCATCAAGCAAAGAGAATAGCTCGACCAGATTCTTTTCATGTTGTACTTCCACCTGCAAGCCCAGGTACTGCTGGAAAAGCTCCGGAACAGAGATACGGCGCCCCTCCTGGCGGCCAAATTTCAGGTAATGCACCAGGGGGTTGAGTCCCGCCTGCTCCACGTCGCGGTTGACCTTGAGATATAGCGTGGTATCGAACCCAGCGGAGGGATTGCGCCCTTCCTTCCAGCCTGTTTCAAGGTAATGCCGGACAGGATCGATGCCAGCTTGTGCCACATCGGGGTAGGCGGAAAGGTAGAACCCGGAATCAAATAACCCGCTCTTCTTTACCAGGTCGTAATCGCGGAGTTTATTGAGCAGAGCGAATCGCATCAAATCCTTCCCGGAGTTAACAGTCTCCAGTTTTTTCCAAATTCATTGGATCGACAGAGTTTGTTATGCGCTTCACCTGATGCAACCTGCCAACCAATGAACTTCAACGCGAAGTAAGAATGCCTGTAACTTTAAGAATATATCATAGATTATTTAATACGCTTTGGAAATATTTCCGTAAGAACCCGCACACGCCCGGTAAGACCGAGCGTAGATTAAGGATGAAAAATGATAAAATAAATGCTCAGTAATCGCGAATGAACCGGTCAGATGGTCGGTGTAGGAACTTGATTTCCTGATGGATGCAAGCGTGAGGCGATCAGGCTATCGATCTGAACAATCTGAATTTCTATAACAGGGATGTCCATGTATAAAAACAAAAGTGTTGCCACTGTTGTACCCGCTTATAACGAAGAACTGCTGATCAGCCGGGTCATCGATACCATGCCGGATTATGTGGACTACATTGTTATCGTTAATGACAACAGCAAGGATAAAACCGCGGAAATTGTGCAAACCTACGTCGAACAATCTGACGGGCGGGTGATCCTCATCGACCTGCCCAAGCGCCAGGGTGTTGGAGGGGCCATCGCTGAAGGATACAAATGGTGCCGCGATCACAAGATCGATGCGACCGCGGTCATGGCCGGCGACGCGCAGATGGACCCGGCTGACCTGCCAGCGCTGCTGGATCCAATCGTCAATGACGAAGTGGATTACACAAAAGGCAACCGTCTGGTCACCGGCGAAGCCTGGGAGATCATCCCGCGCTCTCGCTACCTGGGCAACGCCATGCTCTCGCTGTTGACCAAGATCGCCTCCGGTTACTGGCACATCACCGATTCTCAAAGCGGTTACACAGTTGCTAATTTAAAGGTGCTGGAAACGATCGACCTGGACAAGATCTACAAAAAGTACGGCATGCCCAACGACCTGCTGGTGAAACTGAACGTCTATAACTTCAGGGTGCGTGATGTGGAGATCAAGCCGATCTACGGCATTGGTGAAAAATCAGGTATCAAACCCTTCCTGGTGATCCCACGCTTCAGTTGGCTGCTTCTGCGCCTGTTCTTCTACCGCATGGTGCAAAAATACATCGTCCGCGATTTTCACCCGCTGATCTTTTTCTATTTCATCTCCGGTTTGTTGAACACGGCAGGACTTGTGCTGCTGGTGAGAATGATCGTGTACTGGATCCAGAACGGGCACATCCCGCCCATCAACGCCCTGGCAGCCTTCTTCAGCCTCACTCTGGGAATCCAGATGCTGTTGTTTGCCATGTGGTTTGATATGGATTCAAATAAACGGCTGCGGTAAACACCTCTTCCAATGAGAATCCTGATCGATATCAGCCATCCCGCGCATGTTCATTTCTTTAAGCATGCCTCGCGCATCTGGCAGGAGCACGGGCACGCGGTCAAATTCGTGGCGCGCAACAAGGAGATCACTTTTCAACTCCTCGAGGATTACCAGATCCCTTACCGGGGATTGAGCACCATCCGCAAGGGGCTGACCGGGCTGGCGGTTGAATTGATCGAGCACCAATCGCGTTTGGCAGGTGTGGCGCGCGAATTCAAACCTGACGTGATGCTGAATATTGGGGGAACCTTCATCGTGCACGCCGGGAAGTTAATGGGCATCAGAACGGTTGTTTTCACGGATACGGAGCACGCTAAACTCTCTAACGGTATTACCTTCCCGTTTGCCACGTGGATCTGCACACCAACCGCCTACATGAACGACCTGGGGAGGAAACAGGTGCGCTACAACGGTTACCAGGAATTGGCTTATACCCATCCCAACCGCTTCATTCCGAACCCGCAAACCCTGGCGGAGTGCGGGCTCAGCGAGGGGGAACCGTTTTCAGTACTGCGATTTGTATCATGGGGCGCTTCGCACGATGTGGGTCAGTTGGGTCTTTCTGACGATGACAAATTGACCTTGGTGAAGAACCTGCGCGAGCACGGTAAAGTGCTCATTACTTCCGAGACCCCCCTACCGGCAGAGCTTGAACCGTTTAAGTTTCGCGTTAGCCCTACGCGCATTCACGACCTGCTGTATTACGCGAATTTGTATATCGGTGAGGGCGCCACGATGGCATCAGAAGCGGCGCAGTTTGGCACGCCCAGCATATACATTAACACACTGGTACTCGGGTACATAAACGAATTATCCAGGGAATACGGTCTGGTCGAGCATTACACGGTCGGGCAGGAAGCTGTTGCAGCGGCGCTGCGCCTGGCGTCCAATCCTGATCAGAAACAGGTGCACCAGCAGCGCCGGCAGCGCATGCTGGCCGAAAAGATCGACGTGACCGCCTGGATGGTGGAGTTCGTGGAAAAACTCCAGTAATTTCCAGCAGTAAATCGGTGGCTTTGGATTTGNNCGGGGCATTACGCAAATCCAAGAGCTTCAGCCACCTCTTAAAGCTTTGAACCGACGCTCCAAGAAGCGCGGTATTCTGCTTCGCAATAAATCTTAATGGTTAAAAGATACCTTGAGATTCATTAGTGTTGTTCGGCATATCTTGCAGAAAACTTTGATAATCTTCCTTGGTGTCAATCTCGAAGATCTTTCCCGTATCGATCAACTTGAAAGCGATCTTTTTACCTTTTTGGATCAATAAGTTGATCAAGTTGTGCCAGATCATCCCCGCGAACGCATCGCGTTCGATCAAATCCAATAGCAACCCTTCAGTCAGTCGCGTGTACCGCCGGTTGAGGAAAAGGCAACCGGTGGAAATATATTGAGACACCGGCAATCTTTTACCGACCTGAGCAATCCAATTGCCTGCGGTCAGCACACGCACTGAATCAGGTTGATCATCCGGTGGTAGAACCAGTAAACTGGAGCGCATCATCCCGGTCAGGTTGGAGAAAAGTCCATCCGGGTAATAAGTGTCGCCATTCAGAATGACCACGTCTGAATTGACATCACGTATTCCATGGTAGAGTGAGGTGATCACTCCGCGTTCATAAATTTCGTTGTAGACAACATCGATCCGGGCGAGCGGGTTGAGCGCACAATATGCGTTGACTTCCTCCACAACCTGTTGATGTAGAAAACCGGCAACCACCCGAACGGGAGTTCCAGCAGGGTGACTCTGCCGGATCTTCTCGAGGATGTTTACCAGCAGGGATTGACCGTTGGCTGCCTTCAGTAGCACCTTCGGGCAGTTCAATGATTTTGAATCCGCCCTAACCCCCATCCCGGCAGCGAGAATGATAAAGGTTTTACTCATTTACTCCTCAGCAGTGTCAGGATGAAATTCCCCACACGCTCAGTTGAGCCACCATCGGTGTATCGGTGAAAAATCCGGCGGAGGAAATGCCTTTCCAATCGAAAATACGCGGGATCACTTAACGAACGCAGAATTTCTTCCTTAAGTTGCGCAAAGTTCCTGCATTTGGGTCCCGGCATCCAGGCATCATACGGGTTCAACAACAAACCGCGTTCCTCGTTAAAACGAAGCTCATCGGCTGCCGTGAAGATCATCGGTCGATCCAGCAACAGATAATCTGCGTAAATGGATGAAAAATCGGTGATCAGCGCATCACTCAGGGAAAGCAACTGGTAGAGATCCACTCTCATTTCACGTAGCTTATTGTCGGTCAGGATCAGCAGATTGGACGGAAACTCAGACTGATCAACTACCGACCATCGCTTCTCGTCGTTCGGATGAAGCTTCCAGATCAAAAGACACTCATTCTGAACCAGGAAGTTATGGAACTCTTCTGCAGAAAAATCATCAAACCAGAAGTTCAACCTCAACGGTTTCGTATTATCAAATGATTCCCGGAACGTCGGAGCGTAAAGGATCACCTTCTTATAACTTTTATGGTAAAGATCGGGCATTGAACTGAACAGGTAATCATTGCGTGGTGCTCCCAAAGAAACATACTTGCTGAAATCCATGTGGTTGCGGGAGTTATAAAGGAGCGAGGAGAAATCGGAATAACTGACAAAATGATCCGTCAGGTGATTGATCCGTTTGATCCTACGGAGCGCACGCTGGTTATGCAAAGTACTTGGCTTTTTCGTTGGAAACGCATGCCAGAGCTCAACTGTTTTGTTTTTAGCAGTCTTGATGAATGGACCATGGGTAGTCACGATCACCTTGCTTTGAAGCAGCGCCAGGTACTGCCGGATTCTGCTGGACAAATTGCCGGTACCAATCAGCTGTCCTGTGGGGGAGGAATCCAGCAGAAGGATGTCGATCTCCGGGTGATTCGCCCGCATCCAGTCGATCAACGGGGTAATGTTGCTGCCGGAAAAGGAACGCCGTAGAAACGCCACACGGTTCTCCCTGACGGGGATGAGTACCGAGAATACTTGAAGCACAGACTGTATGAACCGCACCATTTTTTCGTTCAAAGTGACCTCTGGCTAACTTTCGAAATCAGATGAATCCGTCAGGTTTAAAATTCATAGCCATGCATTTCAAACTCAGCCTTGAATAACTCAAAAACACGTTTACGCTGATCATTGTTGTATTGCGTACGATAACCCTGACCACTGCGCATACCTGCCTTGGCGTTCGGAAAATTCGAAAGATCCACCGGAATGTTCAACTGCTCCAGTATCTGTGGCAGATCGTCCTTCAATTTGTCGTATTGTATGATCCTGTCAACCAATAAATCTCGTGTATTGGGGTCTACATAGTTCCGGTAATTGTAAGGCCACATCCCCACCGCATGATCGCGAGAATCCATCCAGCGTTCGCAAGTATCCAGGTATTCATTTAATGATGAAGCACCGCCTGTTTTGTGGTTATACCACGACCAGGCTGATAGCGCCTTATCGTACGGATTTCTCTCCACACAAAATTTGAAATACTGCTGCCAGGTTTCTTGGGATACACGGTTGCGCACCTGCCAGGCGGGAATATGATGATAATAACGGATACGCTTCAGATACTGTGAGAGCAACTCGCGCATTGGCCAGGTCGCGCTGATGTGTTTTTTCTCAACGAAGAAGCCCCACTTTTGGCTAAGATCCGCGGCAAGGTTGAATCTCCCAGTATAGTTGCGGGGAACATGGCCAACCTCCGGTTCAGAGAACGGGGTAAATACATCGAGCTCTCCACAAAGCGGAGAAAGAAAAACCTCGATGCTCGTTCCTGCGGTTTTCGCTGTTTTTATAAAAATGAACCGGAATTTATGAGAAATGATCATATCGGCTGAAAGTATTATAACAAATGGCTTGCCGGATTCGGATCATTGAAAAGAAGTATAATTAGCCGACCCGACCGGCTACTATAAGATGAAATCAACCTTTTCTCCCAATCATTGCATAAGTCGGCTCGCTTCCAATCGATAAAAAGAAAATTATTTAAAAGTCCAATTATTCACAACAATCCCAAAAACCCCTGAGTAAACCCCGCCTACCCGTATGGACAACAACCCGAAAGCGCCGCCTGAAGATCTGACCAGCAGAAGCATCACCTCAGTAAAATGGAATGTGATCAGCAACATCGTTCACATTGTGATCAATCTGACACAGTCCATCATCCTGGCCAGGTTACTACCCATTGAAACCTTCGGCGTGGTTGCTGGCGCAGCATCGATCATCGGCATCACCAGCGGACTTTCTAATTTCGGGATGCGCGGGGCGTTCAATTACCGCTGCAAGGAAACCGAAGATCTCGAATCAGCAGCGAGTGTCCACTTCACACTTCAGCTGCTCATTGACCTGCTCTGGACAGGGCTGATGCTGGCCGGTGGTTTGATTTTCATACGCGATACCGGCGACGGATTTCGACTGGCGTTCGTGGTGATGACCCTGGCTGAAGCCGTACTCACCATGTGCAACACCCCCAACTTCATCCTGATCAGGCTTGTTCAGCACAAACGAATGGCGATGATCTCGATGATCAACGTCATCCTCACACTGCTTATCTCCGGAACCCTGGCGATCCTGAAACAACCCTTGTGGTCGTTGTTATCCAGCAACCTGGTGAGCATGCTGGTCAGCGTGGTTTTCCTTTACCTGTGGCGGCCGGTGTGGAAACCGAAATTCAAGTGGTCAACTTCGACCGTGAAGTACTTCCTGAATTTTGGCAGCAAGCAGGTCGTGTCCAGTTTCCTGATGGACGCGCTGGACAAGGTGGATGAACTTTGGACCAAGTTATTTCTCGGTTCAGTTCCCTTAGGTTTTTACTCAAAAGCGTACTCCTTCGCTCTCTATCCGGGAATGGTCCTGGCCAGCCCGGTGAACAAAGTAGCCATGGGTACTTACGCTGAGGTCGCCTATGACCGGAAGAAATTATCCTCCGCCTTCTTTCAAACCAACGCACTTCTAATTCGAACCGGTTTCTTCCTGGTGGGTCTGTTTTTCCTGGTCGCACCCGAGTTCATCCGCATCATCCTTGGAGAAAGGTGGATGCCGATGTTAATTGCTTTCAGGTTAATGCTGCCCTTCACGCTGTTTGATCCGATGAAAAGGACCATGGCGAACCTGTTCGTGGCCGTCGGGAAACCTGAGATCCTGGTCAGGATCCGGGCGATCCAGCTGGTTGTATTGATTGCCGGGTTGTTTGCTTTGGGTAAACTATTTAACATTGAAGGTGTAGCTCTTGCCGTGGATCTCATGATGATTGTTGGCGTCGGATTGATCCTGCACAAGTCAAAGACGTATATCGATTATTCTCTTAAGAAACTCTTCCTCAATCCATTCCTGTGCATGCTTACCGGATTGGTCATCGGATACGGCATCGACCATTTCATATCACCATCGCTGCCGGATATCCTTTCCGCATTGATCGAAATGAGTGTGTTCACACTCTTCTTTGTGGGACTGTATTATATAATTGACAAACAGGAATTACTGAAATACGTGCAAATGGTCAAGAAATACATACTTGGAATCCGGTCTGGGAAAAAAACCAAATCACTTAACCGGTATTAGATTTTATTCATAAAGATGCCATGACAAAGCTATACTTCAGCACAGTGTTTCGTTATGCCCCCATCGACCAGGCAGGAGAATTAGTAAAAATTGACTGGGAAGAAAAGAGGGTTGAAAAAAAAGTACCTGTCCTACCCAAGGTATTAAAATTTGAAGACCCCAACCCACGCGGAAACTCCAGGGGAGGACGCGGCATTGCAGTGGTGGATGGCAAGGTCATCATGGCCGGTTACTGCGAGTTGCAGGTGTATGACCTGGACTTGAATCCACTCTTCAACATTTCCCACAACCTCTTTTCCGGTTTGCACGAAGTTTATTATGAATCGGATCATAGATTATGGGTTACCTCAACCTCATTAAACACCGCCTTATTGATCGATCTAGACACTGGCCAACTTCTCGACCAGTTCTGGCCCCAGGAGATCCCAGCGTTCCAGGAACGCTGGGGTGTCAAACCACGCGCCATCAATAAGGAGGAGGACAACCGGATCCGGTTCCTCTCCAAGAATATCGAGAGGGACCCCTATCACCTGCATTTGAACGCAATTGCCACATGGCGTGGTGAGCAGTACGGTCTGTTCAACCGCTTTGGTGCGGTTGTAAACCTGACAAGAGGATTTGTCGTGTTCGAAGATCCCAAAATCAAGGGGGCACACAACATGATCATCCTGGAGGATGGAAGCATTTTTGTAAATGACACCCGTAACCAGGCGGTTAACATTTATGATATGCATGGAGCGTTGAAAAAGCGCATTAACCTGTTGCCCATGCATAAAGCCAGAAGTAAGGTTCTATCACATAAATTATTCAATCCAGCCCGCAGGATTCTGAATCAATTTGGTCTGGCAAAACACGAAATCGTGATGCCTTTCTTTGTCAGGGGCATGGATATACACGATGATCTTGTGTTTGTTGGGATTTCACCTGCCAGTGTACTTTGTGTAAACTGGCAAACCGGTAAACTGGTAGATTCCTTTACCTATACAGAAGACATCCGTAAAGCAGTGCATGGCTTGAAAGTGATCATAGCTTGATAACTTGGGTCGTTCAAGGATACGGATTTGAATAAGAATACCAGGTGGATGACTCTGCTCAGGTACACCTATCAGCCTTTCCACGCGAGAGTCCTTTTTAACCGAATTTTGGGGGTCAGCCGGGCGATTGCCAATCTTGTTCCGATCAGAGCTGAAGAATCGCCGTTGAGCTGTGATCCTGTGTTCATCGTTAGTGCCGGCCGTTCCGGTTCCACACTGCTGCGCAGCATGCTTGCGGCAGGAGAACAGATCGCCATCCCCGCCGAAACACAAATGATCCATACGCTGCCGATCAAGTTCAACGCAACCCGCAGACTGGGTTGGGAAACCCAGGCACGCCTGATCATCGCAACCTTTGAGAGTCACCCGAATTTTCCACTGTGGGGAGTTGATCTTTCAGACGCGTACCAGAGAGTTTTGAAACTGGAACCCCAGGAACGGTCGCTGGCGCGGGTGATCGATGAGGTATTCCTGACCTATGCCAGGCAGGCATTTCCAACTGCAAAAATATGGGGAGATCAATCTCCCATCCACGCGCTCTACATGCCGGATATTTTGAGGATCTTCCCCAGGGTAAAATTCCTGCACCTGCTAAGAGACGGTCGAGACGTTGTTGCTTCAAAGGTGGTCAAGAACGGTGATGAATCACTGTATAGTGCTGTCCACCGCTGGAAGACCTGCGTCAAACGTTCCAGGCAGATACAAAAAAAGGTTGGCCCACAGCAATTTCTTGAGGTGCGTTACGAAGATCTGGTCACAGCTCCAGAGCACACATTAAACCAGGTATGTGATTATATTGGCATCGATTATGACCAACGCATGCTGGATTACTGGAAACTTCCCTCAACTGTTGAACATAAATATAAACCTTATCATCAAAACCTGACGAAACCGGTCTTCTCTTCTTCGATCGGTAGCTGGAAGGAACGCCTTTCAAGCCAACAACTGGCCTTTATTATGGAGACCATTCAACAGGAATTAGAATTACTGGGTTATCTGGAAAAATTATCGTGATCACTTGTTGCCTGATCAATAAAACGGACACTGAAAAGGATAACAACCGAAAGCCGTGCTGAAGAAAAAAAACAAGTTTATGTCACATCTCAGGTACACCTACTTTCCCGCACCCATCCGGGCGGGATTTAATTACCTGAATGGACTGAAGAAATTCTTCGCCGAGCGGTATCCTTTAGCCGCCCAACCGGGACAGCTAAGTTGTGATCCGGTTTTCATCATCGGCGCAGGCCGCTCCGGCACAACACTGCTGCGCAGCATGCTGGTTGCCGGTGGTGAGATCGCGATCCCGACTGAAACACAGATCGTGCACAAGATGGCAGTTTTGTTTGAGACAACGCGCAGTCTTGGTTGGAATGACCAGGCAAGCCTGGTCATCTCAGCCTTTGAGAGCCACCGATATTTCCCTTTGTGGCGGATTGACATGGCAAGTGCATATCAAAAGGTCCTCGCCCTGCCCAAAAAGGAGCGATCGCTGGCGCGGATCATCGATGAGGTCTACATGACCTATGCTTCGCAGGCTTTTCCATCTGCCAGTGTCTGGGGAGATCAGTCACCCATGCACACGTTCTATCTCCCCTACATCGTGCGCATTTTCCCCCGAGCCAGGTTTGTTCACATGCTGCGCGATGGCAGAGATGTGACAGCTTCACTGGTCTCCCGCTTTGGAAATGGACATCTTTACGAATCCGTGTTGAGATGGACGACCAGCCTCAAACGAATCGAACAATTGCGCAAACGCATCTCAACCAGTCAGTTTATCGAAATCCGCTATGAAGACCTGGTGAATGAGCCTGAAGAGGTCCTTATGCGACTCTGCCTGTTTATCGGCATTGAATACTCAAACACAATGCTTGATTATTGGAAATTACCAACTACGATCGAACACAAATACGAGTCATTTCACAAGAACCTGGAGAAACCGGTCTTTGATTCTTCCATTGGTAAATGGAAAGAGGTTTTGGATTCCGAGCAGCAGGATTACGTAAACAAAAAACTGGATCGAAAACTACAGGAATACGGTTATTTGGAACGATGATGAACAATCCCCGTGTCGCCATCAGCCAGCCTTACTTTATCCTGGGTGGACGTCTCTCGTTGGTTTTGGAGATCGTTAAGTCACTGAACAACCTGGGCATCGAACCGGATATTCTGGCACTGGGATATGCGTTTACCCCGGATCAGATCTACAAGAAGTATGGGCATGATCTACGCATGCATTTTCGGACAGTGGCAAAAGGGACTCCCTGGCATAGATTACCTCAGGATTTTCAAATCCTCATTTTCAATTACCTGCTCAGGAAATTTTCCAGCAGTTATGATCTAATCATTAATTCGAGCGATAGCCAGATCCACCTGCCAGAAGAACCAAGAATTATAAGTTATGTGCATTTCCCTCGTGAGTATCTTGTCAAACGAGGGGTAACGGAAAGCTATTTCCTCAACAGCGGGAAATTCATGGTTTTCCTGGCAAGGATATCCGATAGATTATTAAGATGGTTTTATTCCCGCTCCAGAGAGCCGTTGAAACAGTCCGTAGTCTGCAATTCCATGTACTCCAGAAGTTGTTTTCTTGAAGCTTTCCCGGAATACCCGAAAGAAATACCGGTGATCTATCCCCCCATAAAACTGGCGGAGTACCAAGTTGAAACTGAGGAAGAAAGGCGCGGTGTCATCTCCCTGGGAAGGTTCTCGCGGTTAAAAAAGCAATTTGAACAGATTAAGGTCGCAGAAAGACTGCCCCATATTGATTTCCACCTTGTGGGTTTTGTGACGGAACGCGCATATTTTGAGCGCTGCAAGAGTTATATCGAAAGCCAGGGTCTAAAAAACGTACACCTCCACCCTAACCTTGACTACAATGAAATGATCAGATTACTTAACTCGTCTAAATATTTCCTGCACAATATGGTAAATGAACCATTTGGAATCACTGCCGTGGAAGCCATTGCTGCGGGTTGTATTCCGATCGTGCACAATTCAGGAGGACAAAAAGAGACCGTACCCGAAGGTGCCTTAAGGTACGATGAGTTGTCTGACATTCCCGCAATCCTGAATGACCTTGAAGCGAAAAGCCCCCTGGAGATTCAAACGTTAATAAAGATGCTGCAATCCAACGCTCTCGAAAATTTCGATGAACCAATTTTCCTTGAGAATATGACCCGGTTTTTACAGGACATACTCGCCAACATATAACCAGATTTTAATGTAAGAGCAAGTAACTTATACTGGCGATGCCTGCCGACTGAAAAATTTAGCACATCCTCAACAAACGCATTAACGCTCAAAAATCGGGGGAGTTTGAGAAAACCGGAGACTGGTACCAACGGGTGAACCCGGAACTGGCTCTTTTTGTTACACAGATCGCTGATTCGCTGGGATATAAATTCCCCTGATCTAAGCAAAAAAGCCGAAAATTTTAATTTTCACTGCCGCGTGCAGAGGTTTCACGCTGTTGACCAATGGCAATCTTTTGCACCAATTGGAATAACAGGATCGTCAGCACCAGCAGACTCAACGGATACCCCCAGAATAGATAGCGGTCGATCTGGTTCGCAAGCAGGTGCAGCAAAGCGTTCAGGAAGGCCGAACCGGAAAGGATCAGCAGCAAGGCGTTCACGGAGGTTTTGCGTTTGAGCCAAAACACAAACTGGAAGATGACATAGAACGGCAGTAGCAGCAGGGTGACTGTGAACAGGAAATTACTCACCGGGAGCCGCGGTCTGAACAGCTTATTGAGCCATTGTGGTGAGCGGTAGTAGTCCTGCAGGTAATAAACGTATGGATCGAACCTGGGCATCGGCTCCTGGTTCAAAGCACCGGTATGAACATACATCTTGTGCGCGATCATCTCGTTCTGAAAACCGCGGGTGAGGGAAAAATCTGTCATCGCCCGGGTTTCCTTGTCGAGCAGAACCGCGTTGGCGCTCTTCAGGTATCGTTTGATATTTAATTTCACAAAACCAGCAGGGTCACTGGTGAGTGAGGTTGTGCGGTCTTCGACACGTTTTTCCGTAAAACTGGAGAGGCGGCGATTCTGGTTAAGCGGATTCCCCTGTGAGCGGAGGAAACCGTTCCAGGCAGCATTACTGCCAAACACAAGACCTGCGGCGACGATGCCGGTAATCAATACATAAATGACATTCTTCTTTGTAAAGGAACGGATCAAGAACAGCAGGCAGGCGATCAAGAACGGGAACAAAGCTGCGCCAATATAGGGCTGCTTGATATGCCAGGCAATCGGCACCAGCAGGATCAGAAGGACGGTCAGCCAGTAGAACCGGCGGGAGTGCGGTACGGCTTGCAGCAACTGATATGCCGCCAGGCTGGCCAGAACAGCTACCGTTGCAGCGGGATGCTCGGTCAGCAAGGTGTGGTAGTACCCCACCACGGTGGGATCCATGGCAACGAAAAGGAAAACGAACACCATGATGAGCAGACGAGTAAACCTGCGCTCTGGATTGAACACTGACAGGATGAGCTGATAACTGACTACGAAGAGGAGGATGTGGGCAAGGATCATCGGGATCAGCAGCGCGGTCGTGTTGAAACCGTAAATTGATTGCGAGAGATAGATTCCAAGGGGGAATACCGCAAGACGGATCGGGTCCCAGTCCTGCCAGGTACCCTGGCGGATTACCTCAGCCAATGACAGGTAATGACCGGAATCCCAGGTGAGCGTGATCGTGTATTGCAAGTCGACGAGGATCAGCAGGACGATAAAAATGAGCAGTGCGTAACGATGGAATCCATCGCTGAGTTTCTGTTTGGCGGGAGCCGGGAGTAACTTTTGGCTGATGAACCAGACTGCGACGAGCAGTAAATAGAACAGGAGCCTGAGAGTGAGCGCCGTGGACGAAGGACGGGGATTGATGGTGAACTTCTCACAATTCAGTACATCACCAACACGATAAGTGAGGTCAAGGCGAATTTGCGCGGTATCCACCACCTCAGGAAGTTGCACAAAAGTGACCGGCTGCAGGATGCGGAATTTAACGGAACGTTCTTCGGAAAAAACCTCGTTTGCGGAGCGGTAAAAGACCTGACTGAGAACCTCGGGGGAAGTGGTAGAACACACCAGGGAGACGCCGCCAACCCTGGCTTCCGGAGCAAGGATTATGTAAGGATCATTGCTTTCAGAGACTAATAATCCATCTTCGAGTCGGAAGTCTTTGAGTTCAACATCTGCGACACTGTATTCAGCCTCGACCAGGCCGGCTGACCGCCACAAACGGGTGTATGCGTTGTAACTGACGGTTTCGAGAACAGCAATGATCACCACCAATGCAAGGAAAAAGGCGGCGTTTTTCGTGAAAAAGTTCCTCACGTTATGGAAAAATTGATGCTTCATTTTCTCCGGTTCGTTGCTTGAGATCACCTGCTCAAAGTTTATTTTATCTCAATAATCGGCAGGCAATTCAGGCAACACACATGATCAATTGTCGCCCCGAACATATGCTTACTTGCGGGAAACATTCTCGATGTACCAGTTGTAATAACTATCGCCGGCGGAGGTTGTGAACGGATCAGTGAATCTCTGCTGCAGATCCAGCCGGTTGCGGTAAAGCAGCCGCATTTCCTTCAAGATCTTCTTCCCGTTCTCAAAATAATCGTAGGAGCAGGGGTGCCTGACGAGTTCAGCATGACCATTGGCATTTAGTTTGTAGTTGTACCAATCCCACAACTCTCTGACAACAGCGTTGTTACCGCCGGTGGTGAGATAATCGATCATACCCATACCCGCGCCTGAGTCGTAACCGGTAAAGTGGTAAAACCGTAACGGGTGTTGACCATTGATGAGCATTTGACCGGCGGAATTGAATGAAATTTGCCGGCAATCCAGGTTCCAGCTGGCCACATCGTAACCGGGATCGCGGATGATGAAGTAATCCGCGAAGAACGAAGGGATGAGATCCCCCCATTTCTGGTCTGTAAAAAGCCCGCGGTCGTAATCCGCGTAACAATAATCATAGAGGCGCTTCCACCACCACTCTACGAAGCAGGCGCCGTCCTTTCTTTTCGCGTTCACACCCAGGAAACCAAAATTAAAAACACCATGCCGCAACGTCCCGGCGATTTCATTATTTTCAATGGAATGGGGATCATCCGTGTAATCGACGAGATGGGGGATGAGAAGAATTCCATTGTCCGCCAGTAATGTGTCGAGTTGATCAAGGGAATTAAAGACTGCAATGTCAGGGTCAATGTAGAGGATCTTTTCAACCCCCTGTTGCGCGAGCGAGTGCAAATAATACCCTTTGACAGCGGTGCAGAGTTCGACCACCGAGTGTTTGAAGACCCAGGTGGACAGGTCCGGAATATCCATCTCATTCAGCCAGACAACCCGATCAAACAGGTCTTTTTCGATGATGATGGGATCAGCTTCCCGCGTGAGAACATCCGACCGTTCACAGATCAACAGATGAAAA
Organism: Anaerolineaceae bacterium UBA6107; assembly: GCA_002428455.1. Classification (GTDB taxonomy): domain Bacteria; phylum Chloroflexota; class Anaerolineae; order Anaerolineales; family Anaerolineaceae; genus UBA6107. The sequence goes on from DIWL01000017.1 coordinate 23,915, forward strand.
GTCCAATCCGGATGGAATTGTTTTAGCGTTTGGGCCAGGATGCGGGCTTTTGGCAGGTAATTTAGGGTAATACTGGTAAAAACGTCCATCTGTCTATTCCCTTTCACATCCAGATCAGGTCAGCTTGAGGTTTTCCATGTGCCCGAAATTCCTCAATCCTTCGGGCTAGTTCACCATTGATGATAAAAGCGTGTAGATCAGCTTCATCCTCAAGGATGGCACCATGGTGGGGATTCTTTGTCAGGTAATCCTGAATATTCCCGCTTGACCTGTTTGTGATAATAAAGCAGCCTGCAGCTAACGCTTCATGCAAGGTGACGGAAAAGGTCTCAGGCCAGATGGACCACAGAAAAACAGCATCAATGTTGGTTTCTCGCAGCGAATCAATCATCGCGAATGGCATTTGTGCAGAAAGAGGCGTTTGGATACGCGTGTAATTACCGGGTTCACCTTCAACTGAGGAAAAATGAAAATATTCGAGGTTTTCCACATCAAGGGCTGACACCAGGCGCAGCCAGGCATCCCAGCCCTTCGCCCGTATGGGAGAATCGATGTAACCGATCCGAAAATGGTTATGATGGTCCTGTATATTTTGCGAATCAAGCCAATTGAGACCGGCCAATGGACGCAATTCACTTGAAGAAGTCATGTAAGGAGCTTTGCTCAACCACAAATCCAGTGCATATCTGGATGGGGTGATCACCCGCAGAGCGTTGTGGGTAAAAAACTGTTTGAATCTCGCCTGTTGCCTGGCGCGCAGGTTGCTGTAGCGGCAAATCGTACAGGCGTTGCTGGATATTTCAGGAGCAACGCAAAACTCCACACCGTTACGAAGCAAATTGAAGGAAGGGCAAAAGGAAAAGTAATCGTGCACCCAAAAATTTCCGCGCCTCTCACTTAACTCCAGGATGCAATCGATCGCTGAAAGATTCCAACCCATTGTGTGATGAATATTGACATCCACGATACTGGTGTGAATACTCCGCAAAGATTCCAGTAACGCATTGATCCCAACTGTGCCGATGTTTTCCCCATTGAAATTTACCCCGAGCGGGATGGTAATACCGTCCTCCAACAATAATTCATTTCCGATTCTGGGGTAAACATGAAGATAATTCTGTTCCGCCTGGTTGGCCAGCCTTTGTTCGTGAGAGATGTAAACCTGCACGTCGCTCACTGGCTGACGATCATCTCCATTGCTGATCGAGATCACGGTCCTGTCGGAGATCAGCAAGGAATTCATCCGCGTCGTCAATTCCCCGGCAGTGACCAACTCCATTGCACCCGGAGAATGAGTGGGGATTGGTTCTTCATAGTCCACATGATCCAGTATTTTAGTTGATCGCCCTTCTGACATCCCGTACTTGATGTAGTGAATCAGAGGGTTTATGCCAGCCGCTTTTACATCCGGATTCAATTCCAGGTACTGATCAACATTAAAATTGTCTCCCGGGTTTCTGCCTTCACGCCAACCTTGCGTCATGAAATGTAAAAACGGTGTGACCTTACTCGTCTGTAAATCCGGATTGTTTTCCACATAATACTTCGTGTTAAAAAAACGGGATGGATTTCTACCTTCCGATAATCCGTGAAGGATAAAATGCCTCAGTGGATTCATACCGGAATCTTTTACATCCGGATAGGTTCGTAGATAATACTCAGCATCAAACACCCCGCTTTTCTTGAGCATTACGTACGTCCTGATCCTGTCAACCATCCGCATAAGAACCTGCTTCACCCGGGTTTACTAAGAATTATTCATTCAGTTTCTGTCGATCAAGATCCAATTCGTGCAACAAATACGCCAGTTTACTCTCAAATTGTTCAAGTGAATATTTGCGCTGCACAAGCGCCAAGCCGTTATCAGAAATATGTTCCCATTTTTCCCCATTCTCATAGAGCTCTACGATCAATTCCGCAAACTCTGCAGGCTCATCGCTGATCAGTACGTCCGTCCCATGGGTCAACCCCATCCCTTCTGCGGCAATGGAAGTTGCCACACAGGGCACCCCGTACCCCAGACTGGTGAGAATCTTGCCCTTGATTCCTGCGCCGAAGCGCAGGGGAGCTACGCTGAGGCGGCAGCGGTCAAAGACCTCGGAAAGATCCGGAACATACCCGATTACCTTAACTCTCTCATCCGCCAATGCATCGATCTCAGGTGGCACACCGCTACCCACGATCCAGAATTCGCACCCGGGGAGTCTGGGAGAAACCAGTGGCCAGATCTTTTCAACAAAATAAAAAACGGCATCAATATTGGGCTGATGCGGATATGAACCAATAAATAGTATATTACTCCTTGTGTCGTGATCCTGCGCCCTTCCAGCTACTCTTCTCGGAACCGTGATCCAATGCGTGCTTATCGGATCATCCAGAGCTCCTAAAAAACTCTGCTCAAATTCACTCACAACGATCGTCGCGTCAGCTTTGCGCATGATACGGATCTCATCGTTCTCGATCAACCGGGTGTTACCCGGGTCCAGGATTCCAGAAACATCGCTTGCGCGCATTTCACGCAAGAAATGCAGGTCTACGGTATTGAACACGATCTTCGCCTGTGGTGCGTACTCTTTTACCAGATCAATGTACTTTCCACCGTGGGGGGCGCGAAAGAGCATGATCAGGTTCAGATATTTTCCGTTCCGCCAGAGGTAATCATCGATCGACGTCAGGAATGGAGCATAAAAGCAACATATCCCGCGCTTCTGGAGATCCTGGACATACTGATCGTAGATCTCAGAATCCCCAACAGAGATGAACTGGACTTCAAATCCCATTTTGCGCAACGAAAGCAAATAGTTGTATGTATCAATGGACCCTGAATCATGGTCAGGACGGGGCGTGCAGGCATCTATTACGAGTGCGCGTTGCCGACGGGTACGATTGCGATAATTCTCTACAGGTTGCGATGGTTTTCCGTGAGAGGAAAGAACATGACCCCATCTCGCGATGAATTTGTGCCGATTAAGTTCCTGATTCTGCTTTACGCCGCTGGATATATCGGTGCCTGATGTTGCACCCTCAATGTGAACCACGCGGGAAAAAGGTTGGCACACCACAGCATACCCGTGCTGTCGCACACGAAACGCCAGGTCTGTATCTTCATAGTAAGCCGGAGCGAATAATTCGTCGAACCCGCCCAGTTCAGTCCAGAGCGACCTTGGAATACATAAGCTTGCACCTGAACAATAATCCGTTTCGCGGAGGTAACTGAATTCCGGTGTATTTGGATCAGCACCACGACCGAAAGTGATTCCTGTTCCATCCTCCCATATCACCCCCCCCGCCTCTTGCAGCGTACCATCAGGAAAAACCAGTTTTGATCCTACTAAGCCAATATCCGGCGCATCGCGGAACGTTGCGATAATTGCATCAAGCCATCCTGGCATCACATAGGTGTCATTATTCAGAAAAACGATGAATTCGCCAATCGCCAGGCTGGCAGCCTTGTTACACGAACGCAGGAATCCGAGGTTTTCCTCATTCCGCACATACCTGATCCTTTTGCAACACGAAAAAACAGCACTGGTTTCATCGGTGGAACCGTCATCGATCAGGATAATCTCAAATTTGGTTCTCTCGCGGTTTCCGATAAAAGATTTGAGACAATTCAACGTCTCTTCGAAATGATCGAAAACCGGGATAATGATCGTCACCTGGGGCGGAATGGATGCGGCAGGATCGTACAGTTCTATTGCAGTTTCGAGTGCGTTGACATGTTGCTGCAGCAAACTGATGTCATTTGTTAGTAGCGCAGTATGAAAATCAGAATAGCGGGGGTAGCGCTGAGCGGTGCTATTTACTTTTTGTTTGTATTCGTAATTGGAACGCAAACGCAGCAGATATTTCTGGTCAAACCGGTCAGGGCACGCTTTGCGTCCTTCTGCTCTGCCGTACCTCAGATAGTGAATCAACGGATTCTGTTTTGTTTTCCTCACATCCGGATTGTTTTCAAGATAATACCGCGTGTTGAAGTTATCAGATGGATCCCGGCCTTCCAGCCAGCCGTGTTTCACGAAATGCAGCAACGGATCGATATCAAGCATCCGGACATCCGGGTATTTCAATAAATAGTAGGATGGATCAAATTGCCCACTATGCTTTAAGAAAAGGTAATCCTTCCACTCGTCAAACATCACTAGTGCCTGATCATTTTTCCAAATACCTTACGGAATGGTCGCGTCAGCTTCCAGCTGCTGCTCTGAACGTAAGAGAGGATCTCCTGCCTGGCCTGCTCCAGTTCTGCAGACAGGTGTTCATTGTGGACGGATAAGTCATGGATCCTCCTGCTCTGTTCCTCCAGCTGTGCAGCCTGACTCTGGAAAATTCCCCCTCCATCAGGTGCTGCGGGAATACTTGAAACCATTTTGTTTTGTTTTTCATTATCAAGCCGGATCACGCCGTCCTCCAGAACAAGCGGCGCGTTCGCAGCAAAGTTCTCTTCCAACCTGTTCAGTGCGCCCGCAACACGGCGGGCAATCCCGGGGTCAACCGGTTGTAAATCCAGTTGCAGGCGATCCGAAAAGACGACATGGAGATCCTGTAGCGTAGTTAAAGTATAACCACGGCTCAGCAGCTGCTGCTCCGATACCGCGGTGTTCGGGATATTTGGTCGTTCAAAACCGATTGTGAATCCCCGCAAGTCATCATCGCTTACTTTTCCATCAGCAATCTTCTCCAGCATCTCGTAGTATTGAAAACTGGTGCCGGCTTTGCGTTCCCGGTAACCGCGGCGGGCAATAACCGTTAGGATCACCTTGCTTTCAACCTGCGACAGCGAGCGGATGGGCACGTGCAGCAAGGTTCCAATCGGTGTGATCGGGATCTCCACCCCATGCGGGTCATAAAGGAGGTGATTTCCCTCTGATATTGTCAACTGCTTGTTGTATGTGTTATAAAGGCGGCGTGATAGAACGCTCTTGAAGAACGAGGAATGGGCTGCCGGGAGATAGAGAGGTGTTCGTGCGGTAAACTCTTTTTGATGAAAATTGCCCAAAATACAGTTTTTCCAGGTCAAAGCACCCGCTGTCATCGGGTCCACCCAGGCAATTAACCGGTTTTCAAGATCCTGCCGGGAGGGAACCTCAATGAATTCATCTGCATCCAGGAAAAAAAGATAATCCAGATCATCTTCAAAGGCTTTGTGGAGTAGAAAATTTGAAACCTCAGTCTGCGCCTTGGTTTTGATATCAAGGAAATAGTAATGCCACAATGGTCTTTGAGAAACAGCCTGCTTCAGAACCCCGGTGGTGCCATCAACAGATTGATGATCAATGACATGAACAACATCAAACAATCCGTCGATGTGGTTTAAGAAAGGTTGCAGGATTTCGATCTCATTGCGTATCTGGGTGATCAAACCAAGTTTCACAAAAATCTCCTGTTTAACAACTGAGTCTGGTTAATTCTAACTTGAAGAAGGGTAATTTTAGCTAATGGGTAAAAATCATATCGCAATCATGGCTTTCCCATTCCCGGTTGTAAAGCGCACCTGTACTCCCACAAGCCAAGATCACTGGCTTGATGCGCGATTTTGTGCTCTCAGAAAATCCATGCGAAAATCCTGACCAAGACGAATATCCCATTCACGGGGAGTAATCTCAATGAATCCGGCTTGCGGATAGAATGTCAACTCGCCAAAGTATATTTTTGGAGAGGCATACAGGTCCACCCTCACAAACGGAAAACCCCGGGATAACTCACCGGCAATTCGCACCATTTCATCAAATTGGCGGGGTTTGGTCGATTTATGAGGATTGTTCGGGTAACCAAACCGGATCGGTAACCAGTTCCAGTCCATATCGTAGAAATCCAGGTAATAAGCGGTTTCCCGCTCGGAAACCTCATATACGTATTTAACCTCACCGTTATAGCAAAAGAACTTGTAATCATTCGGGAGCTTGCCGGAAGGGTCCTGCAACAACGGTTCCACCAATATACGGGGTGTTATGTTGTTGTACGGCCATTCGCGAAAATGCAAATATAAGTTATCGGATAACCAGCCACGCATCTCATCCCGGCATTTTTGCCAGTCCAGTTGTGACTTATCCCTGCAGAAAATATTCCAGCCTGACCCGTGCGTGGCTTTGAGCACGAATTGATCCGGCAATTGCTCCAGTTGTATGTCATCAACCTCAGTAAATGCTCCCAGGCTCGGAACCAGGTATTCTGCCCCGATCTTCTGCTTGACATAATCCTTCGCCAAATACTTGTCGACATATTGCCATAACGGTTTTTCGCGATAATACATTTTGTACACATTCAATTTCTCGTTGAATGTTTGCGGGCGCTTGACGTCAAGGGGATAATTGAAACGTTCATGAAACCTGAGCTTCGTCCACTCAACGTCCGAAAGCTCACTTTCAGCTGGTTTGCTCGTAGGGATTTGGCCATCTTCACGGACCCACGAACGGGTAATTTTTCTGCCCTCTTGCTTACCGAAGCGAAGGTAATGGACCAGAGGATTTAGTCCCGCTTCACGAACATCCGGACTCATATCCAAATACTCACGTGAATTAAATAGCAATCCGGGATCCCTACCCTCTTTCCAGCCGCGCAGAAGGTAATCGGTAATGGGGTTGTTACCTGAACCTGCCACAAAGGGATATGCTTTCAAATAAAAATCCCGCTCAAAATAGCCTGACCGGTTGACTAACTGGTAATCCTTGATGAACCTGATTATCGCCCCTGGGTTTACCATCGCCATCACTTCAACATTATCCAATTAAACTAAGATTGTAATTGTTCATCCCATGAGCAGCCTGATACTGATCTTCCAATCCGGCAGCGGAATACCGAAAGTCTTTTCAAATTTGGAGCAATCTAGTGCAGAGTATACAGGGCGGTGCGCCGGATTGGGGAATTCTTGCGATTTGGCAGGCAGGATCTGCCTGACCACCTGTTCCTCTTTATTGGGATCACGCTCGATCACCTCACATGCCCACTCGTAACGGCTGGCTGCGCCAGCACCCGCCAGATGATAAAGCCCGCTGTGCTGCTGCAGGTACGCCAGCGAATCATTTCCGCCGCGAGCAATTACCTGAGCTGTGGCCTCCGCCAACATGCGCGCCCAGGTGGGGCTGCCGGTCTGGTCATCCACGATACGCATCACTTCCTGCTGGCGAGCCCATCCCAGCACCTTGTTGACAAACCCTCCAATGCGCAGGCTGTACACCCAGCTTGTTCTGAAGATTAATGATATTCCGTCCACCACCCCAAGCACCGCTTGCTCACCTTCCAACTTGCTTATCCCGTACTCATTGATCGGGTTGGCGGTATCGGTCTCGAAATAGGCTATGCCCTTGTCGCCGGCAAAAACGTAATCGGTGGAATAGTGGATAAGCGCACCTCCCAGCTTTTTCATCTCCTCCGCCATCACCCCCGGCGCCACGCCGTTCACCACGCGCGCCAGATCAACCTCGTTTTCCGCTTTATCGACATTGGTATAAGCGGCAGGGTTGAGCAGGATATGCGGCTTCACAGTTTGAATCAAATCACGCAGTGCATTTATTTGCGAAATATCCACTTGCGGGTAATCCACTGCGATCACTTCCCCCAAGGTCATGCAAGTGCGCTGCAATTCCCAACCCAGTTGACCGTTCTTACCGATCAACAGTATCCTCATGGAACACTCTCGATGAACTGCCGCAGGTAGGTTCCGTAGCCGTTGGATTCGTATTTCTTCGCGGTCTCGAGGAAGCGCGCACGATCAATGAACCCGAGCCGATAGGCGATCTCTTCCGGGCAGGAGATCATGATCCCCTGGCGCTCTTCAACCGCCTGGATAAAGTTGGAGGCTTGTAACAAGGACTCGTGCGTTCCAGCATCCAACCAGGCAGTGCCCCGCCCCATTTGTTGAACAGCAAGTTCACCACGATCGAGGTAGATGCGGTTAAGGTCAGTGATCTCGATCTCTCCGCGGGGCGATGGTTTGAGTGATTTAGCGAGCTCCACCACTTTTTTGTCATAGAAATACAGACCGGGCACGGCAAACTTGGATTTGGGATGAGCCGGTTTCTCTTCCAGGCTGATGGCCATTCCAGTCTCATCAAACTCCACCACACCGTAACGTTCAGGATCCCGCACCGGGTAGGCAAAGACGATCGCGCCGGAAGTGAGTTCTGCGGACTGGCGCAATTTTTCAGGCAGTCCCTGGCCAAAGAAAATGTTGTCTCCCAGGATCAGGCAGCAAGGTTCGCCATTGATGAATTCTTCGCCGACAATAAATGCATCCGCCAGGCCGCGCGGGGTGGGCTGCTCAACATATTCAAAATGGACTCCCCACTGAGAGCCATCCCCCAGCAGGCGCTTGAAGGCAGGCAGATCTTCAGGAGAACTGATGATCAGGATATCGCGAATTTTTGCGAGCATTAGCATCGACAGAGGGTAATAGATCATCGGTTTATCAAAAACCGGTAGGAGTTGCTTGCTGATGGTTAATGTAAGCGGAAAAAGCCGGGTGCCCTTTCCTCCAGCCAGTATGATACCTTTCATTTCTCTCCTCGTTTGGAATAGTTTTGACTCACCCAATCGTCATATTGTTTTTGCTTGCGGATAGCTTCGATCCAATCCGGATTGGACAGGTACCACTCCACTGTCTTGCGCAGACCATGCTGCAGGTCATACTTCGGCTGCCAGCCCAACTCTCGCTCAATCTTTGAGATATTCATGGCGTAGCGGCGGTCATGACCAGGCCGATCGGTGACATATTTCTTCAACTGCTGGTGCGGACGGTGGGAAGAATCCGGCTTGAACTCATCCAGCAATGCGCAGATCGCATCAACGATCTCGATGTTGGGGGGCTGGTTATTGCCGCCCACGTTGTAACTTTCACCGTCCTTGCCTTCCTGCAATACCTTCCAGATAGCTTCACAATGATCCTCCACGTAAAGCCAGTCGCGGATCTGCATACCGTCACCGTAGATCGGCAACGGCTTGCCTTCCAACGCGTTGAGGATCATAAGGGGGATCAGTTTCTCGGGGAACTGGTAGGGACCATAGTTATTGGAGCAATTGGTCAGCGTGACGGGCATTTTGTAGGTGTGGTTATACGCCCGCACCAGGTGATCACTGCTGGCCTTGGAAGCGGCGTAAGGTGAATTGGGAGAATACGGTGTAGTCTCGCAAAACGCCGGGTCACCAGGTTCAAGCGAACCGAAAACCTCATCCGTGGAGATGTGATGGAAGCGTACCTGGCCCTCTCCGAGCTTCTTTTCTGTTTGCCAAACCGCGCGTGCGGCTTCAAGCATGGAGAAGGTGCCCAGGATATTGGTGTTAATGAAAGCACCTGGTCCGAGGATTGAGCGATCAACATGCGATTCAGCGGCAAAATGCACCACCGCGTCGATGCCGTATGCCCGGATCAGATCGGTTACAGTGCCCTGCTCACAAATATCAGCCTGCACGAACTGATACTTGGCGTCAGCCGGCAGGTCATTCAGATTCTCCAGGCTGCCGGCGTAAGTGAGGAGATCAAGATTCAGGACAAAAACTTCAGGGTGATGGGTGAGAATGTAGCGGACAAAATTCGAGCCGATAAAGCCCGCTCCGCCCGTTACCATTATGCGTGAAAAACTCATTCAAAGACCTCCGCCTGTTTAAGATATGCGCCCTGTGCATCCTTGGGAGAGATGATCAGTTTTTCTCCACTCTGCGCAGGCCAGGTAATATTTATGTCAGGGTCGTTCCACACGATCGATCGTTCATCTGCCGGAGAGTAGTAATCAGTTGCTTTGTAGACCACTTCCGCCCAATCAGAGAGCGTGTAAAAACCGTGCCCGAAACCGGGCGGAACCCATAACAGGTGTTTGTTCTCGGCAGAAAGATTATAACCGACCCATTTGCCGAAGGTTGGGGAAGAACGGCGCAGGTCAACGGCAACATCAAAGACCTCTCCCAACACTGCCCTCACCACTTTGCCCTGGGTGTGATTGATCTGGTAATGCAAGCCGCGCAGCGTACCCTGGAGAGAACGTGAGTGATTGTCCTGAACAAAATCGTAGTCGATCCCGCCTTCTGTAAACTTTTCGCGCTGGTAGGTTTCCATGAAGAAACCGCGTGAATCTCCAAAGACTCGCGGCTCGATCAGGATCACTTCTGGGATGGCGGTTGGCGTGAAATTCATAACGACTCCGTTTTGGTCATTTATTGAGCATGGACACGTACTGCTGGCTGATCTCTTTACCTGAACCAGCAGAGATGATCTTTCCATGGTCCAACAGCACAGCCTTTGTACACAACTCTTCGATCAATGCGGGTGAGTGTGTCACCAACAGCACAGTCGATTTGCCTTGAATAAGGGAAACCATACGGTTGCTGCACTTCTTTTGAAAGGCAGCATCTCCGACAGAGAGCACTTCATCCAGGATCAGAATGTCCGGTTCCCAGGCAGTTGCCACTGAGAATCCCAATCGGGCAACCATCCCCGATGAATAGGTACGGATGGGGGCGTTGATAAAATCACCGATCTCACTGAAAGCCATGATGTCGTTGATCTTGGACTGGATCTCGTGCCGGCTGTGTCCCAGCAGTGTACCATTTAAGAAAATATTCTCCATGCCGGTAAGCTCTGGATGAAAACCTGCACCAAGCTCCAGAAGCGGGGAGACGATCCCCTTGATCCAGACCCGTCCGCTGGTGGGGTAAAGCACGCGCGAGACAACCTTTAGTAAGGTCGATTTTCCGGCACCATTGCGCCCGATAATACCAAAGATCTCACCCTGTTCGACAGAAAGGTTGATATCGCGCAAGGCGTAGAAATGCTGATGTTTTACCTTGCCGCGAATCTTTTTGATCAGGTATTCCTTGATCGTGCGGATGCGCTCCGTCGGGATGCGGTAAGCCACATTAACATCTTTCAGGAAGACAGCAGTGTTGTTGGTAATGTCGTGAGGATTCTGATCAGGCATAGTAACCAAATAATTTTGCTTTATTGGTAAAGACGCGCCAGCCGACCACCAGGGTGACTGCCGCGATCAAGAAAGCGAGCAACCATTCCAACCCACTGGGAACGACACCCTCGTAAAGTACCAGGCGGAACACCTTTAGAATGTGGTACATCGGGTTCAACTTGAGCACCCAACCATTCAGCACATCCATCAGGAGTTCTTCCGGATAGATGATCGGAGTCAGGTACATCCAGGCTGAAATGAAGACGGGAAAGAATTCCGCCACATCCGGAAAGAAAACCGCTGCGGTGGATAAAAGCAGGCTAAGCCCGAGAGTAAACATCGCCAGCACTAGAATTGCCACTGGCAAGAGCAGCGCGGAGGCATGCAGCGGCACCTTTGTCACCAGGTAGATGAGTAACATCGGTACAAGCGCAAAGACGATGTTGATAATTCCGCCTCCGGCGACTGAAATGATGAACGCAGTGCGCGGCATATAAATTTTGTGATACAGACCACTCCCCCAGAGGGTGGTGTTCAACGAAAACTGGGTGGTTTGTGAAAAGAAATTCCAGGCGACCAGACCGGTGATGATATAAGCCGGGTACACCCCGCGCATATCAAACAAGCGGGAAAAAACGATAGTGAGAATAATCATGGTGCCCAGGGGGTTGAGCATCGTCCACAGTACACCCAGGACTGAGCGCTTGTAGCGCGCGACGATGTCCCGCCGGATAAGTTGCACGATCAGGTCCTTGTAGTGTACGATCGACCTGATCTCTTCCAGAGCAACTGATCGAACGCGGTCACTGTCGTAAATATTTGTCTCTTCGATGGCCATTTATGAACCGAATTCTGGAGTACACATATTCAAATGAATTCTCAGGATGAATCTGACTCTCGTAAATGTTTTATCGTCGTGCAAAACTATCCGAATTGCAGATCCAGTGGAGGCAATATCAGATAGCCCTCCCATTATAATATAGAAAATAATCACCTGAGATCGTGCAGAGATGCCTGCATCCGGTCAATAGTGATCAGTGGTTGAATCATTTTCCGGAACTTAGCCGTGCCAGATCAGCGTCTACCATCAAGGCAACCAGTTCAGCAAATTCGACCCTGGGCTGCCAATGCAGTTCAGCGCGGGCACGGCTCGCGTCCCCGATCAATGGTACCGCTTCGTCAGGGCGGTAGAATTTTTCGTCAAAGACCACATGCTCGCGGTAATCCAATCCAAGCCGGGCAAATGCCAGCTCACAAAATTCACGGATGGTGTGCCCCACACCAGTCGCCAGGACAAAATCCCTTGGCTCCGGCTGCTGTAACATTTGCCACATGGCTTTAACGTAGTCCGGAGCGTAACCCCAATCGCGTACCGCGTCCAGGTTGCCCAGCACCAGTTTATCAAGCAGACCGAGTTTGATCTGTGCCACGCCGTGAGCGATCTTGCGCGTGACATATTCATAACCGCGCCGGGGAGATTCGTGATTGAATGCGATGCCGGTGCAGGCGTACATTCCGTAATTTTCACGATAATTGCTGGTTAGAAAGTAACCTGTGACCTTGGTAATACCGTAAGCAGAACGCGGATTGAACGGGGTATCTTCGTTTTGGGGTGAGGTCCTGGCCCTGCCAAACAGCTCCGAAGAACCGGCGAAATAAAAATGGCACTGCGGTGCGGCGTTCTTTAACGCGGAAAGCACATTGTGTGTACCGCCGATGTTGGTATTGAAGACAGAGAACTCCTCATCAAAGGAATAGGAAACAAACGAAGAAGCCGCCAGGTGATAGCACTCGTCCGGTGCGACCCTCTCAATGATGCTGTGCAGAGACGGGTAGGATTCGATCGAGCCGACATGCAGCACGATTTCGCGCTCAACCCCGGATAAGCGTGCCATTGCCCGCTCAGGGTCTTCGATCTCACTGCGTAAAACAATTCCGTGAACCTGGTAACCTTTGCTGAGAAGCAGTTCAGCCAGGTATGAGCCATCCTGCCCGGTAATGCCTGTGATAAGCGCTTTTTTCAATATTCCTCGCCTTTAACTCGTGATGAACGGGAAATCCGTCCTGTCTCCCTATTTTACCCATGTTTTGTAGAGGATTGATCACCTGGTTCAGAAACGTCCTATCGGTTTCGGTTCGTTGACAACCGGATCCTCTTCCAGCGTTCGTAGAATGAGGTAGCAGGCGATCATGAACCCGCCGTTGGCCAGCTCCATCACCCGCACCGTGGAGGTGTTCAGGTGCCAGACTAGGTCGTGCGGGGTGATCAGGTAGACCAAGCCCATACCAAGCACATAGAGGCTGGTCGCGATGATAGCCGGCAAACTCTCCCTGACGAAGGGACGCTTGAAGAGCAAATTACTGACCAATAATAGCACCAGCAGCATCAGTGAGGCGTTGATATATTTAAATAACTTTTCTGTGATCAATTCCAGCGATCCATCAGAGAGGCGCAGCGCCAGGCGTTGGAAAGATGCCTGCGTGCCCAGCCCAAGATCGTTGGAGAGCCCCCATTGCTTCTCGTAAAAACTCCAAATGACGAATGGGATCAGAACTACGACCCCAATAATCACGTAACGCCAATTAATGGCCAGCGTGGGCCTGGTCTTCAGCCTGATCGGCCATTTGGAAATGATGGCATACACTGCGAAGGCGAAGAAAAGCACCAACAAGGCAAGATTACCTTCGTTCTTAATATAAAGAAGGAAAAGCGTGCAAGCGATACTTGATACCAGGTCGATCTTTCTTCCTTTCTGCATGTAGCGGTCAAACAACAGCAACGCAATGCAGAAGTAGAAAGCCAGCAACCCATCCATGTACCCGTTCCACAACCACGGGAAAAGGCTGAAAGGCAGGAGGAAAACCAGGAAAGCGTAACTGAAGGTCTTACGGGCAAATGTGACCAGCCAGACGGTTGGCGGAATGAAAACCAGGAAAAGGGACAGCTTCGGCAGGTATTCATTCCAGAAACCCATGATGTACATGATCTGGGAAGCCAGCGAAGGGATCATTTTCGGGTAATCAAGCTGGGAGAATACCACGGTCGGATCCTGCCAACCGGCTTCCAGACCGATCGAACCGGCAAAATAGATCATCTTGGCGTGAAAAAACCAGATCGAGCGGGCATCCCAATCATAAAGCGCGTTTGAAAGGATCGGTCCAGCCAGCAGCAGTACAAAAAATGCCACCCCCACCCACTTGTTGAGGGAATCCGGATTTCTTAACTTCTGGATATGATTGCGCACAAGATACAGAATAAAAAGGAACAACCCGATCAGTGCCAGCACACCGCCTATGATCAGGCTGAGCTTTAACTTCTGGAAGATGAGCAGGATGCCGAAGTTAAGGATGAACCCGCCCAACAGGATGAGCGGAAATTCTTCAATCAGCAGCGAATCCATTTTTCTGCGCAGGAAGTTGCCATGCAGGAGCGGACCCGCAATAAGCCAGCCCAGTCCAACCAGGTAAAGGAGAGCGGCTGCGGTTAATCCAACCAGCCTGAGCAGGTTAAGGGCAGTTGACAAGGGACACTTCCTCTGCCTGATCGATCAAGTCGCAAGCGGGAAAATCACCGGTCTCATCGATCGCGGTGAAAACACTGGTCGCCTGCTCCGACATCCTCAGCGGCCAGGCGGACTCCACAATACGCTGGACGATGTGGTAATCCGCGCTCATCTGCGGTGAGAGGCGGTAGCTTGTGATCTTATGCTCTTCGATCAAAGCCAGCATTTGTTGGACCGGTTCCGGCAACACCTCGAGCCCGGTGTGTGGTGTCAAGAGATTATTGAGGGGTTGGCTGGGATGTTCCATGGCATCAGTGATGGTTTTGCGCACCTGCGCGAAAGCAGAGAGAGACACTGAACTCAGGAACATATAAGCGATTACCGAAACGAGCACCAGGGTAAAAGAAGGTTTCGGCAGCAGTAAAGAAACCAGGTAAAAGGCGATGATCAGCAGCGCATAGACGCGGTGCCCGTGGTTGTAATTTATAATTGCCCAGCCAACCAGCAGGATGAACACCACACCAAGCCAAATCCGGTAAGGGGTGAAGAAGTCCCTGATTTTGGATGACCGTTCCTGTTTCACAGACATTTTCCTGCTCATTTATAAAAATGGGTGAAAAAATATATGACCTACTACCGATCAAATACAGGCGGTATGTGCAGGTCAACTAAGGCATATTATACAACTTTATGATATGAGGTGACAGAGCCGGAGGCTGATCCTTACCCGGCTGTTGCGGTATAATCCAAGAGGCAATCATTCAGGATTGCATTATTTATGTCAATTATTGCACCTAAGGCAACCACATTGGACAACAATCGGACACGTATAGGAATTATCGGAAGCGGTTTTATCGCGAGCGGGCTCAGGATGGCGGTCGACAACCAGCCGGACATGCAGGTTTCACGCATGCTCACGCGGCGCAACCTGGCTGACCTGCCCGCGGGTGAACTTTTTACCAACTCGGTCGACGATCTGATCGATCATAGTGAACTGGTCGTCGAGGCGGCCGGTGACCCGATCTACGGCACTGATGTCGTCGCCCGTATCCTGGAAGCCGGGCTGCCGGTGGTCACCATGGACGCTGAATTACAGATCACCACAGGCACTTACCTTAGCACCCTCGGGTACCTGACCGAAGCCGAGGGCGACCAGCCTGGTGCGCTGGCCGCACTGCACCGTGAAGCGCTGGCAATGGGGTTCAAACCCCTGGTGTACGGAAACCTGAAAGGTTTCTTAAACCTGAATCCGACACCGCATGATATGGACTATTGGGCGAAATTCCAGGGGATCAGCCTGGACCAGGTGACCGCGTTCACCGACGGCACCAAGTTGCAGGTGGAACAGGTTCTGGTGGCCAACGGGCTGGGAGCCACGATCGCACAGCAAGGACTGCTGGGATACACTTCCGCTGAAGTGGATGAAGGAGCTAACCGCCTGGCAGAAGCCGCCCACCAGATCGGCGCACCGATCAGTGACTACCTGCTTTCAGACCGCAACGCACCGCGCAAATTACCGGCTGGCGTGTTCATCACAGCGCTGCATGATGAACGGCAGGCACCTGCGCTCAAGTATCTCAAAATGGGGCAAGGCCCGTATTACACCCTGCTGCGCAATTACCATCTCTGCCACCTTGAGATCCCTAAAACCATCCGCGAAGCGCTGGTCGGGACAGCAGTGCTGCTTGATAACAGCGCCAAACCGACTACCAGCGTGGCGGCGATCAGCAAGACCGAACTGAGGGCAGGTACCCGGATCGACCACGCGCTGGGCAGCTTTGAAGTGCGCGGAGAAGCCATCCTGATCAAGTCGATGCCCGACCATCTTCCGATCGGTCTGATGCGCAACGCCGTCCTCAAGCACACGGTAGAGGCAGGCCAGATGCTCACACTCGATGATGTGGAGATTCCCGAAACGCTAGCCTACAAAGCCTGGCAGTACACACTCAAACAAGCCATATAAATGATAAATAAAACTCACGGATTCCTCGCTGATACCTGGTGGTACGCCATGACCGCCAGGTTGTCAGATGGGAACTTCCGGAAACTTGTTGACTTACGGGTCAGCCAAGGGTTTAACGCCGCCCAGTTCGTGGTGGGCATCCCCCCTGAAACCACTCCTGAAACTCCCAACGCTGCCAGTATGTATGGCCCCGCCTGGACGCGCGATGGCGTATTCAACCGGGATTACTTACAGCACGCCAGGCAGCGTATGGTCGCAATCAACAAGGCAGGATTAACCGGCATCGTTTACGGCGCATGGGGTCCGCAGATCAACTGGCTGGGCATTGAGCACATGATCGAATGGTGGGTGGAAGTGCTCAGCATCAGCGCCGACCTGGATGTGATCTACTGCCTCACCGGTGAGAGCAACCTGCATGTGGGACCGACGGATTTTGCCGCGTCTGGCAAGGGTAACCGGTTGGTGCAGATGATCGAGAAAACTGCCGGAAAATCAAGTTTTGCCCGTAGAGTGATGCAACGGATATTTCGCCACCCT
>DIWL01000002.1:0-4757 GCA_002428455.1 Anaerolineaceae bacterium UBA6107
TGACAGCCGGGGAAAGCATGCTGGGCGACGAGGTGAATTGGACTGACCAGCAGGAAATCCGCATCAAGATCAATAGCCTGCTCGCGGGTGATGAAGTGCGGGTGATCACCGCGGATAGCAATGAGACAGTCTGCAAGGCCACCGCCGATGGCGAATTAGACATCCGCTACAAAATGATCAAACCGGGGTTTGGTCGGGTGGAGGTGGCGCGGGCTTTCCTGCCCGGTCTGCCGCTATTACCGGCATTACTGTCCAATCCAATCTATTTTAAGGCCTGAGCATCGCCAGGCGCGTGGAAATATCCTGCAAAAGGTAGCCCTTCTCTAGCCATATGCCGTAGATGACAGCGCTGGTCTGATTGGGAGACGTGGAGCGGGCAGGGTTGATCCAGAGAAAATTGGCGAGGAACACCAGCGCCAGCAGGATCAGCAGGTATTTGGGCTGGCGCGCAAAACCTCTACCCAGCAGGATCAGCACAAACGGCAGCAGGGGTAATAAGTATTCCATCTCGATTGGTACGCGCAGAAACAATGCTTCAGAAGCGAGAATGACCGCCAGGCAAAACCAGGTCAACAGATCCCATTTCCTGACCTGAATGGTGCCAGGTTTGATTACTCCCCGGGCGAACATGAAAAGCAACCAAAGTGCAGCTGGAACTCCCCAGAACATGAGGTTCTTGTACAGGAAGCGGCCAATGCGTAGCTGAGGCGTCCAAAGCATGGGGTCGCCCATGCTGAGCACCAGCCAGCGGCTGATGTCCCACTCAAGAAAATCCAGTGGTGGAATGAACAGGAGCAAGCTTATCAAGGCAACAGCCAGTCCGGAAAGGAGCAGGTTGCGGCGTTGGTCTTTGTATTGTAAGTAGACGTAGAGTAGGAACAATCCGATGACCAGGGCGGTAGAGAGCCGGCAGCCGATGGCAAGTGCCAGCAACATGGAAGCCGCAATGTACTTTTTTTTCAACAGGCGTTCGAATCCCAGGAAAGCGAAGCCCAATGCCCACAGGTAATCAATGGTGGACGCAGCGTTGACCCATACGAATGGATGAATCATGAGGACGAGTGTGAGCAGATTGGGGTGGGGCACCAGCAAAATACGGCAGACGCGATTGAAGGACACAAGCATGAGCAGTGCCATCGCCACGCTGCCCAGGTTGGAAAGCAGGCTGCCCCCGGCAAGGTTGAGGAAGTAAACGAAAACCTCATGCACAAAATAACCCGGCAGGCGGGACGGAATGTAATCGAGCGTTTCAACAAAGTATTGACCGGTACGTACTACATTGAACGAATCGCTATCACTGCCGTAACCGAGGAATGCCAGGGGGATGTACAGCATAGCCGCCAATACCACCAGAGACCATACAGGCAAGTGTGCGATCAATTCAAGAAAACCGTTGGTCGGTTCAGTTTTTATGGGGGTTTCCATTGCAGTTCAGCCCAGACAATTCTGATCTGTGGGATTGGGCAACTTGCTATTCGTACGGGTCAAAGACCCGCGGAACACGGCTGTTGATCTGGCAGGTGACCTCGTAAGTGATGGTTTGGAGCCGTTCCGCCCATTCATACGCGGTGATCTCCTGGTCGCCGCTCTTTCCGATCAGCACCACCTCATCGCCGACCTCCACATCCGTGTGGGTGCCAAGGTTGACCATGCTCTGGTCCATGCAAACCCTACCCACCACAGGGTAGGAGCGTCCTTTGATCAGAACGCGGCCGGTGCTGGAGAACAGGCGGTTAAAGCCATCCGCGTAACCAGCAGGAATGGTGGCAATCCAGGTATCGTCGGGTGCCTGCCAGGTGCGTCCGTAACCAATGCTGGTTCCTTTGGCAACCTTTTTGATGAACGAAACACGGGTCAGGAAACTGAGCCCGGGTTTTAGATCGATCGTGCGCGGGGTTTCCTCGCCGGGGTAGAAACCGTAGATCATGATACCGGGTCGCACCATGTCGAACCAGCCTTCGGGGTGGGCGAGCACCGCACCTGAATTGGCGCAATGCACCAGTGGAATTTTGCGGCTGATCGCGGACTGGATGGAATCAATGATCGTTCCGAAATTCACAATTTGTCTTTTCGTGTAGTCAATATCCGCCGTGTCGCTAACTGGCAGGTGGGTGAATGCGCCGCTCAGGTTCAAGTTGGGGCATTCTCTCTCGATAAAGACAGCCATTGCAGCAGCATCGGCAGGAACGACGCCGATGCGACCCATTCCGGTATCGATCTTCAGGTGCACATCCGTGGATGTGCCCATGTCATGACATGTCTGCTGCAGCAGGCGAATATTTTCGCGTTCGCACACCGCCAGGGTGATACGTTGTTCCACCGCAGCAGCCATCTCTTGCGGGAAAGCTGGACTGAATTTCAAGATGGGTAAAGTGAGCCCGGCCTGACGCAGCTGGATCCCCTCAGGAACGGTCGCCACACCCAACCAGTCCACACCGATCCTTTCAGCCATACGCGAGAGCTCGACTGCGCCATGGCCATAGCCGTTGGCTTTTACCGCGATGAGTATCTTGCGGTCCGCACCGACCGCTTTTCGTATCCCTTCGATGTTGTAGCGGATGTTGTCCAGGTGGACGCGCGCGCGGGTCTGGTAAAGCAGGGGCGGGTTTTCTGAGGATGTCATGACTTGATCACAACTTTCTTTACGTAGGGGGATGTGCTGGCAGCCAGGAGTGCACCGTAACCCGGGAAGAATCTGACTTCGTCACCAGTCTTGAGTGGCTGCCGGGCATTCTCCACATCCAGGATGAGATGATCGCTGCTGCCGCCTAGGATGATGATGCCCGGGTCTTCAGGGGTGAGGTTGTCGATCACCACATCCTGCCTGCCGATGTTGCAGATGGCGCGCTGACGCACGCCGCGATCCACAAATTCGGGTACACCTCCAAAAGCATCCTGACCGCGCTGTCCGATCGGTATGGAAGGCTTGCGTTCCAATTCAATGATCTCAGCGACCAAGCAAAAGGCGTCCTGGCGGGTCCCGGGGAACTCGGAACGGTCCAGCACGTTGCGTCCAAGCAGGATCGTTTCGCCGATGCGCAGCAGGTTGATCTGCGAAGGGATTCCGCCTGCTAGCAACAGAGGCAGGTTAGCACTGTTACCGCCGCACAAGACAGGTAATTTAATACCAAAGATTCTTTCTGCTTCATCGCGCAGGTTAATCAGCTGCTGCATTTTTTGTGTATCCGGGATGACACCACCGTAACAGGCCAAGTTGGTCCCCAACCCGCTGACCTCAATTGCAGGGAGATCGATCACGGTGCGCAGCGATTCAATCAGGCGATCCGGCCAGATGCCTTCACGCAGGTCACCCAGATCAATCATCAGGATCACCTTGTGCGTCCTGCCGGCTTTTTCCGCAGCGTTGGAAAGCAATCCGACCGTTCCGGTGTCGGAAACAAGGGAGATGTCCGCTAAATTCACGACTTCATCCACACGGCTGGGGGTGGGGATGCGCAGCAGCATCAATGGAAGGTTAATACCGGCCTGTCGGATGGCTGCCAGATTTTCAAGGCGTGAGTCGGCCAGCATGTCAGCCCCGCAATCCTCAAGCGTGCGCATCACCTCCGGGTGAGCGCAGACCACTTTCCCCACGCAGACCACCTGGATCCCTTTGGAATGGCAGAGCTGCAGGATCGAACGGGCATTATCCGCCAGTCGTGAAGTGTATATTTCGAGGCGTGGTGTAAATTCGCGGCTCATGATCGATTCTCCAGCCAATGTTTAAAGGTCATTTTCACTTCATCTGGATAAGACCGGGCTATGGTACCCAGGGCAGAAAACAGGTAATCGTGATCAAGTAGAACCGGAGTACCTGTTTGCGGTAGCAGGTATTTGCCGGGGCCGGTACATACCCTGGCGAGGATTTCTTCTCCGCCTTCAATGCGTGTTAGCGCTCCGCCGGTTCCGATCACCCATTTCACTGCAGTAAGGTCTTTACCCTTGACCACCTGTTTCTTACCGGTTGGAGTATAAAGATCTGTCACCACACCGGCGTGGCGGCGAATGCTCATCTCAACTGCTTTACTACACAACCAGCGCGTTAAATCCATTTGATTTTCGGTAGTCGGGATTGCCTGCAAATCTGCCAGGCGATCCTCTTCTTCCCAGTTTTCAGTTAACTCGATGATATTGCGGGCGTTGATGAAAACCCCGAGGTCTCCTTCCACCGTCCGTTTTGCACGCGGTTCCGGCTCAACCTGCTTTGCAGTCCATTCCGGGCTGCCATCTGATACGCTGTGAACATCGGTGGTCGCCCCACCTACATCGAACACCAGGCAATCTCCCATCACTTCGGCAAAGAGCTCACTACCGAGCAGCACAGCGCCCGGAGTGGGCAGAATCTCGTGTTTTGTGAGTTCAGCGATTCCGCTCATGCCGGGTGCATGGATGATGTGGCGGTTAAAGACTTCGTGGATAATGCGGCGCAGCGGTTCGATATTGAGCACGTCCACCTCGGGGAAGACGTTAGCCGTCACCAGCAGTTCAATTCCGGTGGTGCTAAAAATTTCCTCGATGGGTCTGCGCAGCGCACTGTTACCGGCGTAGACCACCGGCACAGGCAGGTTCAGCCCGGCGATCTTTTGGGCATTTTCAAGCACCGTTTTCTTTTCACCATAATCCACTCCACCGGCAAGCAGGATAATGTTGGGGTGTATTTCACGAATCTCATCCAGATCATATGAATCCAGCGCTCCAGCCGTCACCTTTTTAACGATGGCACCCGCTCCCAGGGCGGCTTCACGGGCAGCCCTGGC
>DIWL01000002.1:4769-26387 GCA_002428455.1 Anaerolineaceae bacterium UBA6107
GACATCGCCTGGTCGACGCCAATTCTGACGTTTCCCTGGCTGATGCTGGTGGGGGCGAACCCTTGGGCAACGTGTAACAGATACCCTTGCGGCGAAATGGTAAAACCATTCACCTTGGTGATGGTGGAACCAACTTCAACGGTGAGGATGCGAATCTTCTCAGGCAAATGATCCTCTAACTAAATCTGTCCCCGTTTTATCAGGGTTTTCACCATGGCATTGACGACATGGATCCCCTTGGTACCCCGGCCGAAGGTGGCATCCAGACCTGTCTCGGCAGCCATTTCAGGGTTGACCTGCGTGCCACCAGCGATCAGGATGATGTTATCGCGGATACCGCGTTCCACACACAGGTCAGCCAGTTTTTTCATTTGCATCCGATGGATATCATTGTGACTGATGATCGTGGAAATGAGGATGGCTTGCGAGCCGGTTTCGATCGCGGCGTCCACCAGTTTACTAACTGGAACGGAGGTACCCAGGTAATGGTACTTAACGCCGTACTTCTCGATCCCGCCGTGTTTGATATCAAGGATCTCGCGTAGACCGACACTATGTTCATCTTCGCCAACTGTGCCCGCCACGACTTTGAGCCCAATCTTTTTTACTGCTTCCCTTAGTGTGTCCTCATCAAGCACGAGCTCTTTTTCAGGTATTTTGAGCGAGGAAAGTTCAATATCAAATCCGACCTTGCCTTTTACTTCAAGGAAACAGCCTTCAGCCGGGTGCATCACCTGCAAGTTGATCACCTCAGGATCGAGCAAACCAAGCTTTTTCGCCATCTCAATGCCATAAACACGGGCAAAATCTTCCGTGAGCGGGACAAAGAACTGTATGAGGATGGTCCCATCACCGGCCCATTCCGCTTCAGGTTTGATCATTCCGCCTTTGCGGTAGGGGAGAGTCTGTTCCAGGCGTCTCTCGACATTGTCTTCGGGATCGAGCTCGTCAATGTATTTGATCTTTTCGGGTTTGCACAGCGTGCAGCCCTCAATCGCGTCACAAGCGTGCGCCAGTCCGGAAGGAATGTTGTTATAACCGAAATGATCGCAAACCGGGGCAAAGTAATCTGTGTCCCGTTCAACGATCGAATCTGCACCGACCCCGCCCTTACCATCCCTGGCGATCCCGTCGCCGTTGCGTTCAGGGTACTTGGCGGAATCGACAAAGAAACCCTTTTCGACCGCAGCGAAGTATCCGCCCGTTTCGATGACCTCTTCAAGGAAAGCAACCGCACGTTCTTTCAAGTCGCGCACCATCTCACCCAGCGGACCCTCTTTATTGATCTCGAGCAGCTGTTTGATGCCATCTAGGGCAGCCCAAGTCTGTTTGACCGTTTGCACACCGCGGATGTTGTTGTAATGCCAGGGGACGTTGCGTCCTTCGTCCGGCGTGATCGTGCTTTGAATGTCCGCACTGGTGAGCATGGAGATCAGCGTGTCAATGGTGTGCGTGCGGATCGCTTCTTCAATATCGGCTTCGATGTAGCGGGTGTTCTGCTGTGCACGCATCTTGAAATCGGAAAAGAAATCGCGCAAGGCGACCGCATAAGGCAGGTCATACCATAATTTGGGAGCCGGCGGAGAGTTGGGTGGAACGGTGGACAAGCCGATCAATTCCTTATCCATCCCGGAGGCGACTGAGAATGCGCAATTGATGCCGTGTTGCACCATTAATTCCGGCATAACCAACCAGCCGGCTTTTGCTGTGGCATTGGCGTTGTGCGCCCCGTCGATCTGGAAGATACGCGCTCCGTTCATCACCTTCTTGGCTTCAGCGGCATCCACAAACGAACGGTACATGTTCACGTTGCGGTAGAGCACGTTATACTGCGGATCCTGGTGAGCGCCGTTGATGCCTTCTTCGGCAAATAGCACAGCCACCTCAGGACCGGCCACGCCGGATACGTAGCTGTGAAAATTGATCGGCCGGCCGACTTCCTCTTCGATCTGGTCGCATGCCTTGCGGCTCGCGCGAATCTGTTTACGGGTGATCGGTACACCGCCAACGCCTTCGGGAGTTCCTTCCATCAGTCCATCGATGTGGCTTTGACCGGTGGTCCGGATCACCATCAGATGGTCTGCGCCGTGCCAGGCTGCCATGCGCATGCGGCGGATGTCGTCCTCAAACCGTCCGGAAGCGATCTCAGTGGTCACCACGCATTTTGGCTGTGGATCGATGTTATCGAAGTACTTGGAGGCGGGCAGCCCGATGCCGTTCTTTAACGGTTTGGACATGTCGTGATAATGGAAAGGCCCCATGTCGACGCCGTCCACTGGAATATCCCGCCAGGTCCAGCCTTTGCGCTGCGGGTGATAATGCTCCAGATCTTCAAGGATGTGCTCGATATCCAGTTTCTTATTGGGATCCAATTGTTCAGGTTGTGTCATCAGTATCTCTCCCAATCAGTCTCAGAATAATCCGTTGAGGACATCTTTGTCATCGAGGATGGCTTGCGCAGCGGCAGGAATGGAAAGGCTCGTTTTTTGTGAAACCTTCAACACCACGTGACCGGCGCCTTTTCCCAACAGGCCGGCTTCCAATACACGTTCCACTACTCCGTGTGCGGTAAGGCTGTCAATGCCCATACGCAGCAATATAGAGCGCTCAATCGAAGGGGATGTGTGTGTACGCGCCAGTTCAATGATCGGATCAATTAGCTGGTCGCACAATTGCCAGAAGCGATCCTTCAACTGCTCATCGGTCAACTCACCCAGCATCTTTTGACGTTCTTCAAACTTATTGATTCGCTCATCTGTCATCGGGAAGCTCCAATAGGTCGTATTAATTGTTGGTGAGAAAATTTTCACGTATCCATTGCGGATCTTTTTTAACATCATCCGCGAGGAATTGAATATCTGATTCAGACCACCCGGAAGCAGGCAGGCGCTTGGCGGCGTTTCCCAGGTACTCAAGCCGTAAATGGTCCAGATCTTTTACCCGGCTTTGCACCTGTTCCAGCCGTTCAGGGATCACGATGGTTTTGCCGGGTAGGTTGTCTGCGGGATCACCGCGCCTGACTTCAATACCGTTCTCGCGGGCAAAGGATAATTCCGCGTTCTGATGTTTTCCCGCGCCGGTATATTCGGTCTCCTGGACAACGATGATCTGATCTCGATTCATCTGACGGGCAAGGGAAACCGCCGCGGTGAGGCTGGTATTACCGGCAGGACCGCGCTCCAATCCCTCGATCTTGGTGAGAAGTTCAGTAATGTAGAATACCTCACCCTGGCTGACCACATGGTATTCATCCATGTAGCGCAAACTGCGGGCAGCGTTGCGTGGTACATCCGTGCGATCCGGCCAGGTGGCAAAAGGAACCCCGAAACCTGTGTGCCCGGTGGTGAAGGATTTGCGATTGAAGTCAGTATCAGAGGCCATATGCAGACCGGTAAGATCCACGGAACAGGCAATGACGCGGGTTGAGTTACAGCCGGCGTATTGCAAACCACGCGCTGTGCCGGTCAAATTGCCGCCGCCGGCGTGGGTAACCACGACTGCGTCAGGATCTTTACCAAGGAGTTCGCGGGTCTGCTGAGCGATCTCAACACCAAGGCTTTCCACCCCGCGGATGCCAAAAGGAGTGTACAGGCTGGCGTTGAAAAAACCAGTTTCCTCCAAAGTACGCAGCTGCATGTAAAACAGTTCAGGGCCAACAGTTAGCTTTAATACCTCTGCCCCGTACGCCTCGCAGGCGCGGCCTTTTTCGATGATCTCCGGTTGACCTACTCCACGGCTGTCGTAGACTTCCTGCACGATGATGCATTTTAGTTTTCGTTGTACGGCCTGTGAGGCCACTGCAGCCCCGTAATTACCGCTGGTGGCTGCCACGATACCCTTGTAACCCTTGCGGGCTGCCTCATACACACTGATCGATGCCCGGCGGGCTTTAAAGCTGCCCGAGGCGTTATTCGCTTCGTCCTTGACAAGGATCCTGGCGCCCTTCCCGGAGGGGGAGATGCGGCGGACGGCTTCAGTAAGGTTGTGCAGCTCGTAAAGAGGTGTGTGACCAACTTTGGTTTCACCCTGGATGCGGAAGATCTCTTCCATCGTGTAGCCGGTGTCCGCCATCATGCGCTCATAATCAAAAGCGATGGGACTGAAAATGTAATTATCGTAATCCATCCCCAAGGAGGATTTCATGATCTCATTCTTGCGGGCCATGAGAGCCTGGTAGGACATATCCCTGGGGCTCATTTTTCGTACTCCGTGCCAATGGTCAATAGTTCGGGAACAACCTTGCCGAAACTGTGCTGGTAACTCGGATTGACAACCATCAATTTACCGCTAATGACACGTCCAATGATCGTCCTGACTTCCACATCCTGCCCGATCTCAGCATCTTTTTCAAGAAACCCTGAAACCCTCAGAATATAAGGGACTTTCTTGGTATCTTCAGGCAGTGCTGTTGACCTTTCGGCGGGCTGCAACACAACCTGTTCGATCTCCACCCAGGTTCCTCTCTTTACCATATTCCTGCTACCTCCACAATTTTTAGTCGTTTAAATGTGACGGCTGTAAGCGCTCTCTCCCATCAGGGCGGCGGGTGCCGGCATGTCGATCATGCGTTTGAGGCCGGGTGTTGCGGCGAAGACGTGGGGAATCATATTAACGGCCAGACCCATAGTGGCAACACCACCTGCAATCTCGGGTTTAATGGCGAGATGGATCTCAGGTTTGCCGTAGATGTGAATGTAATCGCCAGTTTCCTGACCCTCGAGGTGTGGGTGGATCTGCTGCGGATGGACCAGGCGGATGACCTCTTTGTCTCCGCTGTAACCGATACCGGTATGCGCGCAACCAGCTACCATTCCCGGCTGGACCTTGACATGCGGGGTTTCGCGGTATACCTGGCTGATGATCGGTTCACGAACCTGTTCAATGCGGTCCACGCCCAATCCCAAAGCATCGCTGATCATGTGGATGGATTCGGGGAATCCCACGTGACCCACGATCGATCCATCTTCAATTCCTGCTTTAAACGCAGCCGGGGTGATACCCACACCCTGTGTTTTCATCACAGTAGGGCCGTAAGGGCTTAGGTCGTTCACCCGTGAGGCTTCAATGCGCTCCACCTTGTGATTCCCGCCGGTCAATGCGACCACCAGCAGATCGAGCACGTATCCGGGGTTCACCCCGGTTCCGAGCACGGTAACGTTATTCATACGGCACAATTCAT
The DNA here is from genome assembly GCA_002428455.1 of Anaerolineaceae bacterium UBA6107. Lineage (GTDB taxonomy): Bacteria > Chloroflexota > Anaerolineae > Anaerolineales > Anaerolineaceae > UBA6107. The sequence goes on from DIWL01000002.1 coordinate 9,949, forward strand.
CCAGTTCGGCTGCCAATTCAGGATTCTGTGCATAAGGATCGGCCATTTCTTCCGCGATGGAGACACAGTTAATTCCGGCGGTGATGATCCGGCGCAAATCAGCCATTTGATCTTTGACCCAGGAAGTTGTGGCGATGACCACCACATCGACCTTTTCCCTGTCCAGCACTTCATCAGGATTTCCGGATACCGTGATGCCGACTTGACGGTCTAATTTGAGGATAGTGCCGAGATCCTTTCCAACATAATCAGGTCGATAATCTACGGCTGCGACAATCTGCAACCCCGGTTTTTCAAGTACCAGGCGTGCCATTCCGCTGCCCATGGCTCCCAAACCCCATTGAAGAACTCGAATTGGCTTCATAAATACTCCTGAGATATTGTTGATTGTGTTACAAACAGTGACATTTTAACATAGATGCGTATTACGGGCTTGGCATTCAACAGCTCTTGATGAACTGCCGGAAACGTCCATTCAGATTTTATAAATTTGAAATTTCACCGGAATGCCGCCGTTGATAAAACGCCATTCAGAATCAGGAGCGGGGAGACCCAGGTTGCCAGCCAGGACCGGGTCGTTGCAGAGAACTCCAACCTGCCAGCCATTAAAGGAATTGAGTATGATGGAACCAAAACGGGCATAAAGGTCGCGCAGGTCCTTATTGGAATTCACCCGCACTCCATATGGAGGATTGGTAACGATCCAGCCTGGTGTATTCAATGCTTGAAGTTCTGAGATGGGCTGCTGCCTGAAACTGGCAATATCCTTCTGACCTGCCCGCGCAGCATTGGAAGCGGCAATTTTGACCGCACCTGCGTCACGGTCGTAGCCAAAGATTGGCTGTGAGGGGGGAGTAATACCCTTGCGGGCGGCCTGCAGCAAAGCACCCCAGGCGGCAGGGTCAAAATTTGGCCAATGGGTGAAGGCAAACTCACGGGCGATGCCGGGAGGAATATGGCCTGCAATGAGAGCGGCTTCAATGGGGATCGTGCCCGATCCGCAGAAGGGATCGATCAATGGGAGGCTGCCATCATAACCAGCCGCGAGCAGCAAGGCGGAAGCGAGGGTCTCGCGCAGCGGGGCTTTCGCCGTTTCCTGTCGGTATCCGCGCTTATGGAGCAGGTTGCCGGAACTATCCACACTGATCGTGCACTGGTTGTTTACCAGCCTTACCAGGATGAGTTGTCCATCGTCGCTGAGCTTACAGGTGCTTTTCTTATTGGTGAGTGCGGCAAAGTGGTCGTTGATCGCTCCCAGTACTCTCTCAGCCACTGCGTCAGAATGGTATAACTTCGATTTATGACATGTAACGCTCAGCTTAACCGCCTGACCGGGAACCAGAAAGTGCTCCCAGGACAGCCGGGAAGCTTTTTTGCGTAATTCCGAGAACGCGGCTGCGTAGAACTCACCCAAACGGACACTCACGCGGCTGGCAGTGCGTAAATGCAAATTACATTTAAACACATCCTCCAGCTTGCCTTCCAGCAGCACACCACCGGGTTCCTCGTTCGGAAGGGTGGGGCTTTTACTGGAGTCATCCGGTATGGAACTCAAGCCCAGGGCAACGCATTCGCTGTTGAGTATAGATTCAACACCGGGTGCGCAAGAAACAAAAATACGGTACTTACTTGCGTCCATGAGCAGGTTTCCTGTTCTGATTGGAATGCCCCGGTTTGACCACGCCGGGAGGAGTAGATTTGCCAGGTCTTGAAGCGGTCACAAGGTCTTTTTGAAGGGCTTTTCTGTGGAGGTTCTTCTCCACAAATAGGGGTTCGCCGGTGAAAGGATCCTGCTCCGTGTAATACATGAGGCTGGCATAGGTGGAGGGGGTGGGTGTGAAAACCTGAACCTGTTCCGGCAGCACCTGCAAGCTGGTTAAGACAAATTTCCTCAGCGCTTTCATTTCCTTGTCACTACTGCCGGGATACGCTGCGATCAGATAATATGTCAGGTACTGATCTTTACCTGCCTTGCGCGACAGGGTCTGAAATTTCTCTTTAAATTTCAGCAGGAAATCAGTCGAGGGTTTACCCATCAGGCTCAATACGACCTGTTCCGAGTGTTCCGGTGCGACTTTTAACTGACCGGATGTATGGAAGCGTACGATCTCATCCAGGTATTGCATTCCGCATTGATGGTCTGCCATGACCATGTCATAACGTATGCCTGAACCGACCGATACTTTGTGAATGCCGGGTATCTGGCGAATCTTTTGCAGCATTTCGATCTGCCTGGCATGGTTGATCTTCAACACCGGGCAAATCTGAGGATAAATACAGCGTTTATCTTCACATGCACCAAGTTTTAGCTTCTTCTCGCATTCAATGCCGTACATGTTGGCGGTAGGTCCACTTAAGTCGGTGATAATCCCGTTGAAATGGGGATGGCGGGATATCCTTTCTGCTTCCTGCAGGATTGACCCGAGGCTGCGTGAGCTGACAGTGCGGCCTTCGTGTACAGCGATCGCGCAGAAATTGCATTCTCCATAGCAACCGCGGTGGGTGGGGATGGCAAAACGGATGGTTTCCAGGGCTTTGACCGGTCCCTGGCTTTCGTAATATGGATGTTGCGCACGCTGGAAGTCATACGAATAGATCTCATCCAATTCGGTTTGCTCTAGTGTGCGCGAAGGCGGATTTAATACTACAAAGCGATCACCCTTACGCTGTGCGAGCCCTTTTGCGGTAATCGGGTCGTTGTTGTGATAAAAGAGGTGGAACATCCTGGTAAATGCCAGCTTGTCCGCCAGGACCTCCTCGTAGGAGGGTAGTTCGATGTATCCGGCGGGAGATTCTTTGGCCAGATACGCCAGTCCGCGTATGTCATGCGGTGAACGTTGTTCACGCAGGGCAGCGGCCAATTCAAGCAAGCTGACCTCGGCCATGCCGTAAAGTAAATAATCGGCTTTTGAATCGAAAAGGATGGGCGCACGCAGGCGATCGCTCCAGTAATCGTAATGGGTAATGCGCCTGAGGCTGGCTTCGATACCGCCGAGGACGATTGGAGATTTGGATTTGAAATGCTTTTTGATCAGGTTCGTGTAGGCAATCACAGCCCGATCCGGCCGGCGGTTGTTGACCCCGCCAGGCGTGAAATCGTCAGTGCGGCGTTTGCGAAGCGTAGCCGTGTAATTTGCCACCATGGAATCAACCGTTCCACCGCTCACACCCCAGAAAAGCGCCGGTTCACCCAGGCGGGTGATATCCTGATCAGAATTGACATCCGGTTGTGCAATGACCCCCACGCGGTATCCCGCGTTAATCAGCACACGGCCAATCACAGCAATACCCGAATAAGGGGTATCGATGTAGGAATCGCCTGACACCAGGATGACATCCAGCTCACCCCAGCCGCGGTTTTGCATTTCAGCGTGTGTGGTTGGTAAAAACACTTCAAACTCCTGTATAGGAGTATATCATCCAGGCAATGATTGCCATGAAAAAGAAAACAGCCGGAAGGCTGCTTTCGAAGTAGCGACTAGTCGTCATGATGTCCATGTTCACCCAGGTGAACATGGCCGTGTTCCAATTCCTCAGCCGTAGCCGGCCTCAGCCCGGTGATCTTGACTTCGAATTCCAGGTCATCGCCAGCAAGCGGATGATTGAAATTGAAAGTAACTGTATCCAGGTTGATCTCTTCAACGAAAGCCGTCATTTCAGTACCGTCCTCGTCTTCGAAAGTCACTTCCATATCCGGTTCCAGGGTAAATTCTTCAGGGAACTCGTCTTTTGACATCTCAACGATCTGTTCCGGATCAAATTCACCGTAGCCATCGGCAGCTTTGACCAGCACATGTTTTGATTCACCGACTGTCATACCTTCGATCTCGCGTTCCAACCCGGGGATAATGTGCCCGAGTCCCTGGATGAACTGCAGCGGGTCGCTGTCATCGCAAGAATCGATTACTTCGTTGTTCACTTTTAACTCGTAAACCATGCTTACGACAAGGTTCGTTGTTACTTTGTCCAATTCATTTGATGCGCTCACTTTTTCTCACTTTCCCGAGTGTTTGGTTGAATTTTGAAGCAAGATTATATCATGGCGATGAACTGCTGGAACGACACTCTCCTTATAAATGTCAGGAAGGTTATCAATCCACGATTACTTCACACGTCTGAATCAGGCCAGCAGGTTTTAATGATTCAAGTTCAAGTGTGAGCTCTTCGAACGAAAGGCTGGTCGCAAAGTGGGCGGGCAGCAATTCTCCCCAATCGATCTTATCGATGAAGTTTCCGCCGCCTTGCTGCTGGATGCCCGTACAAAACGCGGTAAATCGATCCTTCCCAATTGCAAGAATCCTTGAAATCTCCTCCGCGTCTTGTGGAGTGCCAGCCACAGGTGTGAGAGATTCGTCAAATAAATTCCTGGAAATTGAAGTAATGCCAGTGTTATCCATCACTACAAATCCGTCTGTTCTGATGTTATATCGATTTTCAATTTTTCTGATGGTTCGATCAGCAACCAAGCCGTCGCGGGTTACCCGAAGTGTTCTGGCAACCCTGCTATTGACTTTTAGATCTGGATTCGGGAAAAGCGGCAAGAATACGAGGTGCGTGGAATCAGAGCGGTCAATAATGGCCACCCAAATTGCGATCACACCAGGTGATCTTTTCTCGAGATCGTTAACTTGTACCAACAGGTAATTCTTTTGCGTTTCAGCGAGTTTCTGTGGAAAAATTCTACCGGTCAAGGGTGAATCCAGTTGTGAGGCTGCCCAGAAACCGATTATGACAAAGGCAAGAAACACTGCGGCAATCGGGATGATCAATCTTTTTTTCAAGAGGTTATCCAGAAATCCATGCTTATTGCTCATTAAAAAATTGTACCATTATGTCCTGCAGTGACATAATGGCAGCAAGTATGGAATTAATTCGGATCAGGCGATGAGAATGGTTAGGGAATAAACCGCCATTCCCACGGCAAAACCGCCGCAGGATACCGCCAGAGACAATGCGAGATCCTTTTTTAGCTGTTGATCGTGATAGGACTGGTAAACAAATTTAACGATCTTGCGCAACAACTCAGAGCGGGTCATTAACGGAATCGCTGCGTTCCAAAAACCCAGTTCGATCGTTTCGAATAGTTTGCGAAACATTGCCATGTCCTAGCGCGAAGTTGAGAGTTTAAGGATCCTGCCATCATCGTTGGCAACAACACGCACTGTGCGTGGTAGGGATTTCCCGTTCTCGGTTTTTACAGAGCCTTGAAAGATCAATTGATACTTGTCACCCGGTAGGTTCTTAACCACGGGAGAATCTCCACGCACTTCCGGAAACTGGCTGTACACTGCGGCACAGACTGTTGATTTGGCTTTTGGGTCCATCGCATTCCTTTCAGCGTTGCTTACGGCGGATAAATGCCGGTATATCGATATCCGATTGAGGATCGCTTGATTCCGGACGATCCTTGGGGAGCGGATCATCCATCAGGAAGGGAAAATCCTCTTTGGAAAGCTCCGTTTTTTCTTCCACTGGTGCTTGAAGCGGCTTTTCAACTTTGGCTGGTTTCTGATCCAGGGATGTGGCGCCGAGTCCGGTTAGGACGAGGATCACCTGTACACGATCCTCCATCTTGGAGTCGCAGATCACCCCGGGTATGATATCCGCCACACCGCCGCACCTGACCTGCAGGCTGTTCAATGCGCCAACCACCTCAGTAAATGCAAGGTCATCACCACCTGTGAAATTCGCGATGATGCCGGTTGCATTTTCAAGGTTGATCGATTCAAGCATGGGGTGGTGCAACGCGCGTTCCATCGCATCGCTGACCCTATTCTCTCCCTGGCCGGTTCCAATGGCAAGAAGGGATCCGCCGCCGTTTTTCATCATTGCTTTGACATGAGAAAAATCGACATTGATGAGACCCGGTTGGGTTATCAGTTCTGAGATACCCTGGATACCCTGGCGGAGGATATCGTCTGCGAGACGGAACGCCATTTCGATCGGAAGGTCTTTTGGCGCGATCTGCAATAAACGGTCATTGGGAACCGTGATCAACGTGTCAGTGTACTGATGTAATTTGGATAGACCGGCACGCGCATTTGCCTGACGGCGGCCGATTTCGAACGAGAATGGCATGCTCACGATTGCTACCACAACCGCGCCTTCTTCGCGGGCAATATTGGCAGCGACCGGGATTGATCCGGTACCAGTTCCTCCACCCATACCGCAGGTCAGAAAGACCATATCTGCGCCGGTTAATGCGTTTTTGAGATCCGCGTAACTTTCTTCGGCTGCTGCTTCACCGATGGCTGGATCGCCGCCGGCACCTAGTCCGCGGGTAACTTTGGGACCGAGCTGGATCTTGACCGGGGCAAGACTGTTCTTGAGCACCTGTGCGTCAGAGTTAGCCGCAATGAACTCGATACCGGAAAGACCTAACTCGATCATGCGGTCAATTGCATTCTGACCACCGCCGCCAAGTCCGATTACTTTTAATACCGGCAGGTTGGCACGGATGGGAGTATGGGAGACAGTGTTGGATGATGATGGATCAGTCATAATTTACCTCTCTGCCAGTTGGGTTGCAATACTTATACCATCTCCTGTTACACGGTCCACGATGCAACCATTAGCACGCAGCGCAGAAAGGGCGTCGTCAGGGAAGGTCTGTTCTCCACCAATAATGGTCACCTTTTTCGCAAGAGCTGCCTCCTGAATGGAAAAACCAATGGTAGGATGGTATTTTTGGATGAACGGGCGGGTGACCTCAAGGTGATATTCAGCTACACCCCAATCATATAAAGGAAGTAGAAGGTAATGGTCGATCGGGTGAGAATGATTGAAGTTAATGTTGGAATCTGCGTCTTCCTTTTCGACACCCTTTCCGGCAACCGGATTGTAATCGACCTCCGGCAGGAGCAAGTCGACGATGGGCAGGTAATCATCCTCAGTTTTAAACCAGGCGTGATCAAACTGCATGGAGCCTGGAGCGGCACTCAATAGGTAGAAGTTGCAGCACTGTACATAATCAGGGATGGCTGTATCTTCTGTTGCGCTTCTTAATTGATCCAGGATATTCAGGCAGATCCCGGCGTGGATCTCCGGTGAATAGGAGTATCCGGGTTCCTTGATCCCCGCACCCAGCATGAAAACCGGCAATTCCTTCCCGCAAGCCGCTAAAGCTGCAGATTGCAGCCACTCAAAATTCCGGAACCCGCGCTGGTCTTCGCTATCCGGGCTTTTACCGTAGGGAAGGGTTTTCGGCCACTTAAGAGGTCCACCTGAACCATAATCCAATTCGTGATTGTAGGTGTAAGCGTAGGAGGCGAGTCCCATTTGCTGGACCAACTCTCCATACCCTCTGCGCTCAATGGATTGCAGTGCTTGTTTGAGGAAAGAAAGGTCCCAATAATTCCCTCCCGGTTCCAAGGGAGGAAAGATCGGCATCATCCCGGATTGTGTAATGGTGGAAGCCAGGGGCAGGAAGCGATCAACAAAGCGCTCGACAAGGTCCTGTTGAACCCAACCAGCGGTTGACCAGTTGTGCATCATGTTTGGTCGTTCATAAAGGATGATGTGTTGGACACCCCATCGGGCGTACGCCTTGAAGAGTGCTTTCATTTCTCCGGCAGCGGGACTGTTTGGCAGGGGTAATAAGATGTGCAGGATCGGTTTAATGCCACCTGCAACGAGGCCGGTGATGAACTGCTCCGGGATAGCCCGGCTAGCATCCGCGAGGAGCACAAGCCAGCTCGCGTTGATCTGTTTTAATACCGGCAGCCAGGTGGAAAGATCTTTTACTGTATAGTGGTCTGTATCAGCAAAGTAATGAAACCCCATGCGGGGAGTGACCAGATCCCGAAATTTTCGTTTGTTCGCCGCCATTTATTTACCTCAAAGCCTACCCTTTTCATAGGAAGAGGTGCAATTATCATACCAGCTTTTTTCAACGAATACTCTGCTATAATTTCGTAGGAATGATCCTCGTAACAGGTGGCACAGGTTTCATCGGCCGGTCTCTCATCAGGACGCTAACGAATGCAGGCGAACAGGTGCGTGTATTATTGCGCCCCTCAAAAACCTCCCCAAATTTCCCAAAAGGTATTGCGGTTGAAGTGGCAGTGAGCAGTTTCACTGACCAGCGCAGTCTGCGTGCTGCAATCAAAGATGTGGATGTGATCTATCACCTGGCTGGCGCGGAACGGCAGGGTTTGCAGGGAAATCTGACCCAGGTGGATGTAGAGGGAACAGCCACCTTGATGCGGGCTTGCAAGGAATCCGGTACCAAGCGAATTATGTACCTCAGTCATCATGGTGCGGATCGCGGTTCGGCTTACCCGGTAATGAAGGCGAAGGGAATCGCTGAAAACTGGATCATCAACAGCGGAATACCCTATACGATCTTTCGTACCGGCGCCATATTCGGATCTGGAGACCAGTTCACTGAACCCATAGCCAGGTTATTGCGCATGTCCCCCGGTTTTTTTCTGATCCCGGAGGAGGGCAAAAGCTTGCTGCAACCGCTTTGGGTCGAGGACCTGGTGACCTGCATGGTACTGGCGGTTGAGGATAAGCGCATGGCCGGACGTTTACTAGCCATCGGCGGTATTGAATCCATCCCTTACGCTGAAATCGTCCGCTTGATCATGAATAAAACAGGGATCAAACGGTCGCTTGTCTCGATTGGTCCTGACACACTACGCAGGCTTACACTCTACATCGATCAGATTTATCGTAAATTTCCTATCTCGATCTTTTGGTTGGATCAACTGGCGGTAGACCGAATAACCAGCCTGGATGTGATCCCCCGGGAATTCGGGATGATCCCTGTGCGGTTCAAGAACCAACTGGATCACCTGGTGAAAGGTTAGGTAGCATCCTTGATCAACAAACGGAGTTTTTCGATACACACTCACTTCTACCAACCTCCCCGTGAAGATCCAAATTCGGGAGCGATACCGGATGAACCAGGTACGGGGCCTTACAAAAATTGGAATGAAAACGTCCTGGAAACCTGTTACCGACCGAACGTAGAATTACGAAACTTCAGCCGGTTAAGCTTTAACCTGGGTCCCACTTTAGCAAATTGGATGGGGCGAGCTGCGCCGGAAGTACTGGAACGCATCGTAAACGAAGATGAAGTCAACCAGGCGATCTACGGTGCAGGCAATGCCATTGCACAATCGTATAATCACAGTATTCTCCCGCTGGCCAATTCACGCGACAAGCGAACCCAGGCCAAATGGGGGATCACTGCTTTCGAGACCCTGTTCCACCGCGCGCCCGAGGGGTTGTGGCTGCCGGAAACTGCCGTGGACATGGAGACACTCGTTGTCCTGGCGGATAATCACATCAAGTTCACGATCCTCGCACCCTGGCAGGTGGAGGTGATGGAAGGCAAAGCTCCGTACGAGGTAGAAATTAAGGATGGCAGGTCAATTGTTGTTTTTGTTTACCATGGGGGATTAAGTTCGACCGTCAGTTTTGATACCTTTGCTACCGGGAACGCAGACGCTTTTGCGGAATATTACCTGAAGCCTGAAATTGACAACTATGACCCGGATCAATTCCTGATGATCGCGACCGACGGGGAATTGTACGGACATCACCAACCCTTCCGAGATAAATTCCTGGCGCATTTACTGAATGGATCGGTCAAGGAAACAGGGTTGCAACTCACCTGGCCTGGGCTTTGGCTGAAGCAACATACAGCTAAGGGCAAAGCCCGGATTATTGATAACACTTCCTGGAGTTGTCATCATGGGGTGGAAAGATGGCGTGCGGAATGTAGTTGCACGCCGGGTAGTACCTGGAAGGCACCACTGAGGCGTGGACTGGATCAATTAAACGAATTGATCTTCTTGGATTTCGAAAAAATGTGTGGCGATCTTGGTATTGAACCTTTGGCAGCCCGCGATGCATACATCAAGGTGATGCTGCGCATGGAGAAATTTGAAGATTGGATCAAGGCACTCGTCAAGCGGGATCTTACCAGTTCTGATATCGAAAGAGTGAGGAAACTTTTTGATGCTCAGGTAGCGTGCCAGCAGATGTTCACATCATGTGGGTGGTTCTTTGATGATCTTTCGCGGATCGAACCTCGTAATAACATCAGCTATGCGGCACACGCTTCAGCCTTGATGAATCAGGTTACCGGTAACGATTATCAGGAGGCTATCCAGCCGATACTGGCTGGCGCAGTGGATGAAAAAAACCACTTGACGGCTGCTGACTACTTACGAAGCGCATATCGTCGTTTTTCAGGCCAGTGAGACCGGATTATTAATAATCTTAGCTTGTCGTCAGGTTGATCAGCTTTTCAAATTGATAGCCTGATTTTTTTTCTGCTTTCCTGAGCGCAGAAGTGATCTCATACAGGTTTAACATCATTTCAGTGAATCTTGAGCGATCTGCGGTGGGGTCTGCCAACATTTTGGTGATAGGTGTGATCAGCATCCACCAGGCAAATTGCTCAAATGTCTCACGGTTATACCAGAGCACTTCCTTGTAACGATTGACGCGCAGAAAACTCTGGATCTCAGGATCTGTAAACCAGGCTTTGAAGATTTCGGCTAAAGGTGTTTTACGCGCGCGATCATACCAATCCTGCTGAGAGATACCCAATCTCAAAAGGAGGAGTTGATTTTGAACCTCCTCCTCACTGGAGGTGACGCTGCGTAAAACTTCAGCCAGTGGCTTGGTCAGTTGCCAATCATCCAACCAGGCGATCGAGTAATCAGCGTAAGATTCATTCCCACTTATTTTTCCAAGTTGGCTGCAGATCGCCCAGGTCAGAAGAGTAAAGCGGTTGGCTTTGCTCTCCAACAGCGGATCAAGAATGTAATCGATCATTCCCTTTAGTTTTTTACTGCCTGGCATGTTGACATTATGTACAGTGCCCTGCAGGGTTAACCCTGTTAAGAACAGATTGCTGATCGTATCTCGAAGTTCACCCAGATTGGTGTGAACCGGTGTTTTCAGCGCTGCGCCATTAAGTAGCTGTTCTACTTTTGTGTGGATTTCTCCTGTATCCAACGCATCGGTCTTCGAATCACCCGTGTACTTGCGAGCCAAATACTCAAGGTATCCCGGGTTGATGATCGCCCTGTAGGGTTCATGAATGGGCCGGAGCACCAGTTCACCCGTGGCTTGTTCCATGTCAGGCACACCTTGATGCCCGATAAATGAGTATAACGATGAATAATCATGAAAAGCATCGTTATGAACAACACGAAAGTCCAGAAAAGCGTGATATTCATATCCGCGCAACTTGAAAAAGAATCCACGATCAAGCAGCTCACTGAGCGGGCGCAGGTATTGCAGACGAGTCACCTGGTCACGGAAAATGATGAAAGCTTCACGGTCAGCTGGAAGGAACAAAGCCTTATCGATTGGAAGTTGCTCTATCCTTTTGTTGTGCCCGGATTTTCTGGTTTGGGGGATCGAAAAATGGATCCAGCCTTCAGTTGAACCAAAATTGTTGTTGTAAATTACCAGTCCAGAGTCATGTCCTGCATGGTTTGAATAAGCATAGATGTTCTCGTTTACACCTCCGCCGGGGGTAACAAAATCGAACAGGTTGAAATTCTCAACCCCGGCAAAGAGCTGGCGCTTGTGCAACAGGGGGAATATCTCCCATTCGTGGCGGGCTACCATGTCGTGATCAACCTGCTCATCCCAGTAGGCTTTACGAAATTCCATGCCGTATTTTTCTGAAAAACCTTCGATCTGGCCGTGTCCCAACATGGGTAAACCGGGCATGGTTGCCATCACCATGCAAATTCCGAAATACTTGTCTCCTTTGCCAAACTGGTCCACAGCAGTGCGCTCATCCGGATTATTCATGAAATTGACGTACCGCTTAAGAATCTCGGGTTCAAATTCAAGCGTGTTTCTGATCAGTTTACGATAACCGGCGTTGTCTTCATTTCTGAGCATGTTCATGAAAGCGCTGTTGTACACGCGGTGCATGCCAAGCGTGCGCACAAAATAACCTTCCATCAACCAAAAAGCTTCTGCCAGCAGCAGTGTGTCTGGTGCTTCGACCGCTGCCCGGTCGACAACTTCACGCCAGAACTCCACCGGCATTGCCCGGTCAAACGCTTCCATGGTCATCGCGTGCTCGGACCGCGACGGAATGGCTCCACCGGTTCCCGGTTGCGGGAACCACAGGCGCTGGTAATGTTTTTTGGCCAGCGTCATGGCTGCGTCAAAGCGGATGATGGGGAACCGTCGTGCGACTTCGAGGATGGTCTGGATGACTGCTTCACGCACCCCTGGATTTAGATAATTCAACTGCGCGGTATCATTCCAGGGCATGGTTGTGCCATCGTTTCCATGATAGATGTATTTCACCTCGCCACTGTTGCGATTCTGCCTTTTGAAAACAACCGCCGCGTCTGTCCGATCAAAGTAATGGTCCTCGATTTGAATTACTATATTGGGATCAGAGGAAAGGTTTTCACCGGAAAAGCTGTACGAGGGGTAAGGGCACTGATCCATGGAAAGAAAACGTTCCGGGTGTTGGATCATCCACTCAGAGTCGATGCCCATATGGTTNNAGGTCTGCCGCAATCTGGTAGGAATAGAGCGAATAAGCTGAAGAGATCGCTTCCTGGTTACCGCATAATTGCTTGATTCGGGCAGATGCCGGACTGCGTTCCCACAATCCGATCAACCACAATCCAGTGATGCCCCACCTGGCCAGAGTCTCCAACTCAATTTCCGGGATCTGGTCGAGGCGGCGTATTTCCTGCTGATACTTGCGGCTGAGTTGGTCAAGCCAAACAAAACTGTTCTTGGCGATTAGAACAAGCCTGGGCATCCATTCGCGATCTTTTGTGAAAGCCTCGATATCAGCGCCTGACCCGAAAGCACGCAGATATTCGTCATGGTCGTAACTGGGGATCGGAGTGATCCCCGGACCTGTAAAACTGAGTTTATTCTCTTCCTTGATCAGGTCCAGGCTGGAGAGCAGGCGGTAAAAGTAATCACCGATCAATAGTGCCCAGTAATCCCGGATATATTCCAGCTGACCTGTGATCGAATCGGGTACCTCAATGGCAGGGGTTCTAAACATTTTTATCAACGACTGGTTTCCGGGGCCAAAGAAAGGTTGCGTTTCGAAAAATACCTGAATCTCCTTTACAACCTTGGAAAAACCGGGGTCTGAAGTAAGGCTTTTTTCTTCAAACAGATCATGGTAATTATCCAGAGCCGGATTTTGAAGCGCGAGCCAGAGCATGGTGAGTTCTTCAAGGAGCAATTCGCGGTTTGGTACACCACCCGTTGCCGTGTTTAGATAGGTCATGGGGTCAATTTCTTTTTTGTAGACCGATAAAGGCGGAAATTCACGGATAAAAAGCGCCAGCAATTGATCCAGAGAGGTTGTTGTAAAACTATCTTCCAGATGTTGCAGCAGCTGGTTGAGCACTAAGGGATTTTTTTGTTCACGATACAGTTTAAAAACGTGGTGAAAGATCTCATCGATCAGTCCCATGGCGTTGACATGACTGGTCTTTGCTGCCTGTTCTGGGAAAGAAGCCAGATCGCGCTGCCCGTTTATCTTCTGAACGAATTTCCTGGCAGCGTGAAAATTGGCAAAGATCACATTTCCGTCATAGGCGAACAGCGTTTCGTCAAACTTGTATTTATCACGCGCTCTGCGGGAAATATGGAATTCCATTTTCTGACTCCAATCTTAAGAACAGGATGATTTTATTATATACAGTGTGTGTAAAAAAATGCAGGATCAGGTCAGTGAGTCGATAATCGATTTCAGGGAATACTGCGGTTCTGAATTGCCCTCAACAATGATCTCATCCAGCAAAACACCAGATTTGACCATTCGATCAAGCGCGTTACGGGTCCTGTCGGCTTCCCATTGGAACAACGAGGTGATTTTCTTAAGGTTGGATACACCCATGGTCGTAAAAAAGTGGATGAGTATCTGTTCCATGGCGCGGCTTTCCGAAATGAAACGTGCCTGTTCAGGTAATTCAGGAAAATGACGATGTGTCAGATCGTATACAAAAGCATATTTCCACGCCCCAGCTTCACTGATGGCAATCGGGAGTAGTTTAAATTGCTGCTGGAGGAGATCTAATGCGCGATTGAAGGGGGATGATGAGTTAGAACCTGCAAGATGGGCTTCTTTGCGCAGTGATAATGTGTCCAGAGGACCTTTTCTTACCAGTACATCAAAGATAAGCCTGGCTTCGAGCGGGAGTAAACCCTGGTTATATTGATCCGCAAAATCCTCTTCCGGTTCTCCATAATTTGGCGACAAGGCATAAAAATAGCGCACCGCGTCAAGTGAGATCATCGTGTTTTTTCGTTTTAATGTTCTCGCGTAATACCACACCTTTTTATCGAGCAGGGAATCTTTCCAATTCCAGGTGATGTGACCGGGATCGTCGTGCTCATCCGCGACAGGCCGATCACCCGCCACCGCTCCCCACAAGCTCGGAAATGTGTATCCCTTCACCGGCCAGAAAAAGATAAATCCCCGTTCATTCACAAAATCGACCGCCTGTTGGGGGGTCTTCAATTGGAGACCAGCTCGAAGTCTGAATGTCTGGTTCCGGTATTCGGTGATTTTTTGAGAGGTTACTTTGTACATAAAAAAAACCTGCCCTAATCATATCAGGTTTCAAAATCAGGTCAGGTGTGATCGATCAGTGGATCAATCAGGTCTTTTAAAAATGTGGGTAATGATATTAGACCCGCTACCACCTATGTTCTGGCTCATACCAATGCGGGCATCTTCCACCTGTGAGCCGGCAGCTTCACCACGAAGTTGCTGCACGACCTCAACGATCTGGTACATGCCAGTGGCACCCACCGGATGCCCGCGTGCTTTTAAGCCACCGCGTGTGGCAATGGGAATACTGCCATCGATGCGGATCTCCCCATCCATCGCAAGACGCGGTGCCTGACCACGTTCTGCGAAGCCGTTCGCCTCAAGCGACAAAGCTGCCATGATGGAAAAGGCATCATGCAATTCAAACAGATCGATGTCTTGCGGGGAAATGCCGGCTTGTTCGTAAGCTTTTTTGCCGGATAGATACGCAGCCTTCAGGAAGAGGGGATCTTTCCTGTGTTGAACGGCCAGCGTGTCAGTTGCAGCGGATGAAGCAGCTACAAACACCGTGGGATGACCTTCCACCCTCCGCGACAGTTCCAACGGGATCACTACTGCGGCGGCGGCACCATCACCGATGGGCGAGGCGTCCATCAGGTTGATGGGGTCATTAACCATTGCCGCTTTCTGGTATTTTTCAATTGTAAGTTCATCATGAAACCGTGCGTAGGGATTGTGCATGGCATTGGCATGAGCATTTACTGAAAATGGCGCAAAGTGCTCTTTTCCCCAGCCAAATTCGTGCATGTATCGACGCATTAGCAGCGCATTCAATGAAACGAAAGACAGTCCTTGACCCGCTTCCCAATCCGCATCGGCAGCAGTTGCCAACGCTCCAGTGATTTCGCCAAGAGGTGAATCGGTCATCTTCTCGACCCCTACTGCAAGAGCACTGTTCACCATGCCGGAAGCAACAGCCATGACTGCCGTTCGGAAACTGGCTGCACCTGAACTGCAAGCCGCCTCCGTGCGAAAAGCCTCCGCACCGCGCATACCGATCCAATCTGCGATGTAAGCACCAAGGTGCTGTTGATGGTTGGCAGATCCAGACATCATGTTGCCAACGTAAACTGCCTCAACACGGTCAAGACCAGAATCAGCCAATGCAGTGAGAGCAGCGTCGCCAGCAAGCTCACGCAGGGATTTGTCCCAATGTTCATCCACTTTTGTCTGGCCTATACCAATTACTGCAACTTGTCTCATAACTCCCTCAATTAGTGATCTAAGGTCATTATATCGTTATCATCTATCAGGAACTATCAGGTTACCGGTTTTACAGGTCCTGAAAGCTGACTTATAATTCGTGGATACTCAGACTACGGAGAAACGCTCATTTGAAATTGCCGGGTAAGACTTTCATCGCTTTCATTGCACTCCTGCTTTCGTTCACGACTGCCTGTACTGCGCTTACAACGCCCGCAGCACTAACAACTCCCCCTATCACGGCACAGTCAACCCCTACAGCTTTCCAACCGGCTGTGGAGGATCCTGTCGTTGAACCGCTGAAATTGGATGTTACTCTTCTTGTACCACCCGGTTTTCCTAAAAGTTGGTCTGTATCGTTACAAAACGTAAATGGATTATCGATTGTGGATGATGATCCAAACGCAGACCTTTTTTTTATGCCCGCTTTTGAACCAGCATCTGAAACCACACTTTTCACGACCAGCCTGATCTTTGCTGCAGTTGTGCCTTTCTTCACAGTTGAAGACACGATCGATCCCGATCTGCTGCCGATTTTGTGGAGGAGCAAGGCTGGGGATGAATCGGGCGGGACTATCCTGGTATCAGGTGCAACAGCCGGAATATTGAACTACCTCTGGGGAGAATCCGGCGAAAATGTGCTGGTCACAGA
>DIWL01000092.1 GCA_002428455.1 Anaerolineaceae bacterium UBA6107
ACAGAATACCCCAGTCTGCAAGCAGTGGTGCCATAACCCTGAAAGCATCTCAACGAAAAAACAGGTGCAGTGGATCGGTACGCGCTGCATCGGCTGTGACAGCTGCATCGAAGTCTGCGAGGAACACGGACTCACCCACACCGCGGAAGGCATCGCGCGCGACCGCGTTCTTTGTGTGGTGTGCGGCCGCTGCGTGGAGGCCTGCCCGGCTGGTGCGATGGAGCTGCTTGGCAAGGACGTAATCGTTGCGGAACTGGTGGCAGAACTGCTCAAGGACCGCGCTTACTTCGAGAAATCCGGCGGCGGGGTCACCCTCTCCGGTGGCGAGCCCACCCTGCAGCCCGCCTTCTGCGCTGCCCTGATGGACGCGCTGCGTGAAAAAGGCGTGCCTGTCGCGCTCGATACCTGCGGACTATCTGCTCCGGCTGTTTTCCGTCCGCTGGTCGAAAAAGCCGACCTGGTCCTGTTTGATCTCAAGTTGTTGGACAGCGCCGATCACGCACGCTGGACCGGTGTGGATAACGCACAGATTCTTTCCAATCTTGCTCTCGTACGGGAGGTCGTGGCTGCCTCCGGCGGACAAAAACACCTGTGGATCCGCACCCCGCTCATCCCCGGGGCAACAACCGCCGAGGGTAATCTTAAAGCCATCGGCGCGCACCTTGCACAAACTTTCGATGGGCAGGTGGAGCGCTGGGAACTGTGCTCCTTCAACAATCTTTGCCGCGACAAGTACGAACGCCTTGGAATGCAATGGGAATTCGCCAGCACCGAATTGCTCGACCAGGCGGAACTGGACCAGTACGGCACCTGGGCTAAATCCAGCGGGTTTGACCCCGCGAAAATCTTTGTCACCGGTGCTGCCAAAGCCACGTGATTTTTTCGAGAAATAATTAGACAGGAACGGAGCGTTATGGACACACACCTTTATCCCCACACCACTTTCTCTGACCAGGACATTAAAGATCTCTCCGCCGCGATGAAGGTCGGCATCCTCGCCACGGTCACACCGCAGGGGCTGCCGCACCTCACCCTCATCACCACCTTGATGGCCAGCACCCCTGAGACTGTAGTTTGGGGTCAGTTCATGGAAGGCACCAGCAAGAAGCACGTGCTGCAGAATCCCAAAACCGGCTTCATGGTGATGGGGCTGGACAAGAATTTCTGGCGCGGTTTCGCCGATTATCAATTCGCGGCCAATTCCGGCAAGGATTACGATTTCTACAACAATACGCCGCTCTTCCGCTACAACGCCTACTTCGGCGTGCACCGCGTGCACTACATGAATCTCATCGCCCACACCGGCAAACACCCGCTGCCCATGAACCGCATCATCCCCGCCGCGGTAATGACGATGATCGCCAAAACCCTCACCCCGCACAAAGAAAAAACGCCCATCATGAACCAGTGGACGCAGGCGTTCTATAACAAGATCGATAACCTCAAGTTCCTGGGCTATGTCAATGCGGACGGCTACCCGGTGATCATCCCCCTCATCCAGGCGCAGGCGCTCGACCGCGAACACCTCGTTTTCTCGTTCGGCGCGTTCGGTGATGAACTGGCGGAGATCCCCGCCTACACCCCGGTGGCGTTATTCGGTATGGCGCTGAGCATGGAGGATGTGCTCGTGCGCGGCACTTACCAGGGTACCAAACGCCTCGCTGGTTTCAAGTCCGGCGTGGTGCAGCTGGATTGGGTGTACAACTCCATGCCCCCAGCGCCGAAGCAGATCTACCCCGTGCTGCCCATTGAGACGGTTACAGAATTCTGACGATTGGAGAATTGAGAGTGGAGATAGGTTCTTAGGGCGCAGCGCTGCTGTGTTAATGAAACCGGGCAAAGCACCAGGTTGGCGGCACTTAATAATTTTTTTCGTGAAATTCGTGTCATTAGTGGATAAATTTATTCTGTACTATCTGTGTCATCTGTGGTTAATCACTTCAAAATCAGGTAAAATTACCCGTCTATGAAAAAAGCCATCGTATTCGACTTCGGCGGGGTGCTCATTGATTGGAGCGTTTATCACCTGTACCGCAAACTGCTCCCTTCCGATGAAGCCGTCCGCGAGTTTTTGGAAGAAATAAAGTTCAGTGAGTTCAACAAGAAACTCGACGCCGGCTACCCCTTCAGCAAAATGAAACTGGAACTGCTGGAAAAGTACCCGCATCAGCACCAACTGGTAAGCGCATTTTTCGACCGCTGGATGGAATGCACCGGCGACGCCATACAGCCGACAGTGGACCTCATGCGTGAGGTCAAAACCGCCGGTTACCCGGTGTACGGGCTGAGCAACTGGTCCAACGAGACCTTCCCCCTCCTGCGCCACCGTTACCCCTTCCTGCCCGAACTGGATGATTACCTGCTGTCTGGCGTGGCCGGCGTGGCTAAACCGGACGAGCAGATTTTCAGGCTCTTCCTGCAGCGCATCGGCCGCCAGGCAGAAGATTGCGTATTCATCGATGACGCGCAGGTGAATATCGACGCCGCCAACCGCGTGGGTTTCACTGGCATTCTCTTCAGTTCGGCAGCGCAGTTGCGGGTCGAGCTGGCAAAAATTGGCGTGCTTGACGGCAATCAAGCCTCAAATTGATTTCTTCCAACCTTTTTCTATAACTCCCGCGAAAAATGCCGCGGGAGTTTTCCTTAAACATTATACAAATCTTTGTACACAACCTCCACAACGGGTAAACTAATTTCATACCAATATATAGGAGTGGAACAAATGAAAAAGGAAATCGAATCAAAGGATGTCGCCCTCGACACGAAATTAAGCAAACTACGCCGATTCAACCTCATCATGGGGTTCCTGCACCTGGTGCAGAGTATTTTTATGGTCATCATCACCCTGGTGGTGGATGCTCCCGGTGAAACCTACCCGGTCTATTCCAACTACCTTACCTTCAACCGTGACCTCGGTGGGCTCGTTGCCAATCCGCAGCAGATCTGGGACGCACCGCTTGGCATCGGCATTGCGCTCTTCCTCCTTATCTCCGCGG
>DIWL01000042.1 GCA_002428455.1 Anaerolineaceae bacterium UBA6107
AACAGCCGCGGAACAGTGGGCATTACCAATGGAGTTGTGAGTCAGATCGATATCAATCGTGCATTAGAAGCTGCGCAGGTGGTAGCCATTCCGCATGATCGGGAAGTGCTGCATGTTATCCAACGCGGTTTTACCATCGATGGTCAAGAAGGGATCAACGAGCCGATCGGAATGCACGGCTACCGTTTGGAAGTGGAAACACACATCATCACAGCCTCAGCAGCTTCTGTCGAGAATATCCGTAAATGTGTTGAAGCAGCAAATGTGAAAGTGAAAGCCTTTGTGCTGAATCCACTGGCATCTGCTGAAGTGGTGTTGACCGAAGCCGAACGCCAAATGGGTGTCATGGTATGTGATATTGGCGGTGGCACAACTGACCTGGCTGTGTACATCAATAACAATGTTTGGTACACAACTGTGATTTCTGTCGGCGGTGATCTGGTCACATCGGATATTGCATATGGGCTGCGTCTCTCGCTGCCGGATGCGGA
The DNA here is from genome assembly GCA_002428455.1 of Anaerolineaceae bacterium UBA6107. GTDB lineage: Bacteria > Chloroflexota > Anaerolineae > Anaerolineales > Anaerolineaceae > UBA6107. The sequence continues at coordinate 492 of DIWL01000042.1, forward strand.
AAAAGTGAAGGTTGAGTACGGTCGTGCGAAGGAATCAACGACCAACGATCACGACACATTCAGTATTCGCTCTTTCGGTGAAGAAGAAGCCACGGAATTTCACTACGCAGATCTGGCATATATCATTGAAGCCCGTATTGAAGAAATTTTTAATTTCGTCTTACAGGAACTGAAACGATCCGGTTATGACGGTCTTCTGCCGGCAGGGATCGTATTGACAGGTGGCTCCAGTTTATTACCAGGAATTCGAGATCTGGCAAGTGATGTTCTGGGTTTGCCAGTTCGGGTTGCCCAGCCGGATGATTTGAATGGTCTGGTTGATCAGTTGTACTCACCGGCATATTCCACCAGTGTGGGATTGCTGAAGTGGGCGGGAATTCTTACCCGTGCGGTGAAACGATCTACCCGCACGCGAGGCTTACCGCCTATTGGAGTGTTGGAACGCGTGAAAGAACTTGTGAAACGCTTCCTACCTCAGTAAATGTAAGTTAAGGAGAACGATGCAGATCGGAGGAGAAAAAATGGAGACAAATATGTATCAACAAGGTGAATCATTTGCACGCATCAAGGTAGTAGGAGTAGGCGGTGGAGGTTGTAACGCTGTCAACCGTATGATCGCCGAAGGAATACGCGGAATCGAGTTCATTTCGATCAACACTGATGGACAAGCGCTGCTCTTCTCGCAGGCTGAAACTCGTGTGCGCATTGGTGAAAAGGTCACCCGTGGCAGAGGTGCGGGTGGCGTGCCCGAAGTAGGCCGCAAAGCCGCTGAAGAATCTTCAGAAGAGCTCTATCAGGTATTAAAAGGGTGCGATATGGTGTTCGTGACAGCAGGGATGGGTGGCGGCACCGGTACCGGCGCAGCACCTGTGATTGCCCAGATAGCTAAAGAAGTAGGCGCCCTGACCATTGGTGTGGTCACCAAACCCTTTACCTTTGAAGGCGCTCAGCGCATGCAAGCTGCTGAAATGGGAATCACCAAACTCAAAGAGCAGGCAGATACACTGATCGTGATCCCGAATGATCGCTTATTACAGATCGTTGACAAACGCGCATCACTTGAAGAAGCTTTTTCAGCAGCCGATGACGTTCTGCGTCAGGGTATTCAGGGTATTTCAGAACTCATCACGGTTCCCGGTCGCATCAACCTCGATTTTGCAGACGTACGTACCATTATGTCTGAAGGCGGAGCCGCCCTCATGGCAGTTGGGCACGGCAGTGGCGAAACACGTGCTCGTGATGCAGCCGAAAAAGCTATATCCAGCAATCTATTGGATATCACCATCGACGGAGCGCGCGGTATCCTGTTCAATGTGACTGGCGGACCAGATCTGACCCTCTTTGAGGTGAATGAAGCGGCTGCCATCATCAAAGAAACAGCTCATCCCGATGTCAATCTCATCTTTGGTGCTGTCATTGATCCCAATATGGGTGATGAGTGCCGCATTACGGTGATTGCCACTGGTTTCGATCAAGCTAACATGCGTTCCCGCTTTCATCGCATTGGCGAAATAAGTGAGAAAAGGAATAATGGAAGTGGTCGTGGTATTCCACCGGTAGATAATAATGAACCTGCATACACAAAGACCATTTTTGAACCGCGGGTTTACAACACAGAAGATATTGATAAAATTCCGGCTTTTATCAGAAATCGCGATAACGATTAACTGAGATTCTAGGAAATCCTTTTTCTCCTTTGTAAGGGGTATGAGCTCTCACCCGGCTCATACCCCACCCTTCAAAAGCGAGAATGTTTTGCTTTTTCTTGTTCATCCTCTTTGTGTCCCATTTCCACTATTAAAAAACAGAAATATTTAAGATTAATTCTCTCCCCTTACTTGAATCCTCATTTTTTTTATGCTAGAATGACCCCACTGATATAGATACGCCGCTAATGATCCCCCATATATGGGGGATTTTTCTAAGCTTTGCATCGCTCAACGCTGTGAGGTACTTTTCAAATCACCCAAGGAGTAATACCTATGCGCTGTCCGCATTGTGAAAGTGAGAATACCAGAGTAATTGATACAACCCACGATGCCAAAGGGGGTATCCGCCGCCGAAGAGTATGTGAAGATTGTGACCAACGTTTTAGCACCTATGAACGTGCGGTCCTTTCTACGCCCCTCATCATTAAACGCGATAACACCCGCGAAGAATTTGATAAGGAAAAATTGCTGCAAGGTATCCGCCTGGCGTGCACAAAACGTCCTGTATCGGCGGAAGATATTGAACGGCTGGGTGGGGAGATCGAAGCCAAGCTGCAGCAAACCTCAAAATTGGAGATCTCTTCAAAAATGATCGGTGACTTTGTCATTGAAGGATTACGAAAACTGGATGATGTTGCCTATATTCGTTTTGCCAGTGTCTATCTGCCCCTTGGAAACCTGAATGCGTTGCGTGATGAGATCGATCGTTTACTGGAAAATAAAGGAGAAAATTAATGACCTCAAATTCCGCCAGCCTGCCACCAAAAACAATCCATCCTTTAGCTGAAATGCCGCAAGGTCTGCCGAAAGTAGAGTTCAGTGAAAACAGCTACCAGGTTTTCACAAAAAGGTATGTTCGAAAAGGGGAAGATGGTCAATTAACCGAAACGCCAGAAGAAACCTTCTGGCGTGTGGCTTATACAATAGCCGCGGTAGAAAATAAAGGAGATGAAGCGATCATTGAAACCGCCAAACAGTTCTACACATTGATGGCGAAGATGAAATTCTTACCGAACTCCCCCACTTTTACAGGTGCAGGCACCCCGCTTGGGCAGTTGGCTGCTTGTTTTGTATTGCCTATCAGCGATGATATGGGTAAAAAATCGAGTGGGATCTTCCAAACCCTGCGCGATGCCGCCCTCATCCAGCAAACCGGCGGCGGTAATGGTTTTTCCTTCTCCTCTCTACGCCCTTCCGGTTCTCTGGTAAAATCGTCCGCCGGAAAAGCTACCGGCCCTATCGGATTTATGCGCGTTTTTGATCACGCTTTTGGCGAAGTCGCTCAGGGTGGTACCCGGCGAGGTGCCAATATGGCGGTTTTACGCGTGGATCATCCGGATGTCGAAGCATTCATCACCTGCAAAACCCGCGAGAACGCCATCACGAATTTTAATATTTCCGTTGGCATCACCGATGCATTCATGCAGGCAGTGGAAGAGGATGCCATGTGGGATCTGCACTTCCCCGATGTCAATAATCCGCTTTACCGCAATTTCGAAGGAACCTTTGAAAACGCAGAAAAAGCCGGCATCCCGCTGGTTACCTATAAAACAGTGCGAGCTCGCGATCTTTTCAATTTAATCGTATTTCAATCTCATCACAATGGCGAACCTGGCATGCTTTTCCTGGATACTGCCAACCTCACCAATCCCGTCCCCGATCTTTATAGTCTCGAAGCTACCAATCCATGCGGGGAACAATGGCTTGGACCCTATGAAAATTGCTGCCTTGGCTCCATCAATCTCTCCCAGCATTTTAATGCAGAGAAGGGTGTAGATTGGGATGCCATCCGCAGCAGCGTTCAATTGGCTGTGCGCTTTTTGGATGACGTGGTGGATGCCAATAAATATGTTCCATCCGTTCCACAATTGCGTGAAAATGCGCTGCGCGCGCGCCGTATTGGATTAGGATTCATGGGTTTGGCAGATCTAATGTATCTCTGCGGAATTCGCTATGGCTCTGAAGAAGGGCAGGAATTCGCGTCTCAGATCATGGAATTTATCCGCTATCATGCCATGCTCACCAGCATCGAGCTGGCAAAAGAATTTTCACCCTTCCCTGCCATCAAAGACAGTATTTACAATCCGCAGCATATTGCCTGGCAGCCACCCCAAGCTCTAATTGCCTATACGCATGATTGGGATCGCCCGGCATTGGACTGGGGTAGGGTCGTTGAGGGCATTCGGGCTTATGGTATCCGCAATGCTGCCCTCACCACCATCGCCCCCACCGGCACCATTTCTACCGTTGCAGGCTGTGAAGGCTATGGTTGTGAACCGGTTTTCGCTCTGGCATACGTGCGCCATGTGGATGATGGTGGCAAAGACCTCGAATTAACCTATCTGAGCCCAACTCTGCAAGCTGCCCTGAATGAATGTGATTACACACCCGAAGAACGGGAAGCCATTGTACAGGAAATTTTAAATGATGGTTCTTGTCAAGAAGTTGACCAGCTACCTGATTCCATCCGCAATGTATTTGTAGTCTCACAGGATATCAGCGGTGAAGAACATGTGCGTATGCAAGCCGTGCTGCAGGCATTTGTAGATAACAGCATTTCGAAAACCATTAACTTCCCATCCAGTGCACGCGAGAATGAAATTGCCGCTGCCTTCTCGCTGGCCTGGAAAATGGGTTGCAAAGGCATCACCGTGTATGTGACCGGTTCCCGTGAACAGGTCGTGCTCGAAACCGCCGCCACGCGCAGTCACAAACAAAGCGCGGAAGTGCGTGATATGGTTGAACCAAGCAGCGATCCCCTCACTCCGGTATGGTTAACCGAAGAAAACTTCGATCAACCTGACCTGTGGACCGAAGCCAAGAAGCCACGCCCACGCTTTCTGCCGGGCATGACCTATGGCATCAAAACACCGGTCGGTAAGACGTTCATCACCATCAACGAAAACGGCTTTAACCAACCCTTTGAGGTATTCATCAATACCGCCAAGGCCGGTTCGGATGTGGCTGCCGATTCAGAAGCCATGGCACGCTTGATCTCCTATGTCCTGCGCTTATCCTCACCTGTTGAACCCAGCCAGCGCCTGCAGGAGATCTGGCGCCAGTTAGGCGGGTTGGGCGGCGGACGCCCGTTGGGCTTCGGTCCCAACCGCGTGCGTTCTCTACCCGATGGTGTGGCTCAGGTTCTGGCAGAATATATGGAGCAGCGCAGCGAGC
>DIWL01000037.1 GCA_002428455.1 Anaerolineaceae bacterium UBA6107
CCTGATAACCGGTGCACAACAGTACAAAATCGAAAGGTAGATTTTGTTCCCGTTCTTGGATGGCTTGCCCGTACGGGTCGGTTTCCGCCAGCTTTACAGACTGTGTATTGATTTCGACCGGGATGGTGCCGGGTAGAAATTTAATTTTTCCTTCCCGTACCACTGTCTCTAAATCCTGCATCAAAGCCGGTTTAATTGATTTGACCGGAAGTTCCGTTTTGCGATAGCTGAGCGTCACCTTGGCACCTGCTCGCCAGCAGCGTAAGGCATATTCCACCGCAGAATTTCTGCCCCCAACCACCAGCAATTCCTGCTGAAAGTAGTCGTGTGGATCATGTAAATAGTGGCTGACATGCGGCAGATTCTCACCGGGGATATTCAGCAAGCGCGGCTGCGCCATGCCCCCAGTTGCCAGCACCACAAAGCGTGCCTGATACTGCCGCTGCTCACCCTTATGAGTGGTGGTGATTAGGAATGTGTCATCTGCCAGTTTTTCTACCCGCTCAACAGGCTCATAGGCTTGCACAGGAATGTTAAATTGCTGTACCACACTGCGTAGATAAGCCAGATATTGGTCATTGGTGGGATGTTGCTGATCAAAGATTGTCAAAGGTAGACCTGGCATGGCGATGCGCTCAGAGGTGCTGTAAAAGCGGGTGTGTTTTGGCCACCAGGCGATGGTGTGCCCAACCTGACCAGCATCAAAGAGCAGGAAATCTACCCCTGCGCGAGTGAGGGCAACCGCCAGTTCTACTCCGGTCGGACCTGCGCCAACAATCGCTACCTGTACCGTCTGCTTTGCTGTTTTATCTTGCCCTTGCTCATCCTTCATTGCTTACTCCCAATAAATCTCCTGTGTACGCCACTACCTGTGGTTATAATAGAAAGCCAATCAGTGGTCAACCACAAGGGTTAGACGTAATAGAAGCTTCTAGCAACCTTCGCAAAACTCATAACTTCTGGTCACAAACATGCCGGAAACCACAACGCTGGCAACGTATCCGCTCCTCGTGCGAACGTGGGCAATCTTTCAGGCGGGCATCTTCACGCATCTCTTCCAGTAAATCCAATAACGCTGTTCTCTGTTGCCCACCGTATTCAATCTCGAAGGTGCGATTGCGGTACTGCAAAATCCCATGTGGTGGGGTTTGCCCTGTTTCCTGCTCCACCAAAAAGCAATAGGCCAATAACTGGTACACATGGCTGGGATACGGCTCAGCAGGGGCATAATGGCTCTTCACCTCCACCGGGATCAGCGTCATACCCTGACTGATCAGATAATCGGGTTTGCCAGTCAGCTGCGTTTCGACATCATAAAACGGCTTTTCGCTTTTGCCCCACAGCTTTGGGTCAGAATAGACGATCCGACCGGGAGGCAAACCTGACTTTTGCCGCACACGGCGGCTGCGCCAGAACAATACCAGCGCAATTACCAGCAAAACCAATGCAATATAGATCATATCAACCAATCAACTGCTGTGTAAACCAGACCGCCAACAAAATCAAAGCTAAGGTCAATACCAGCCAGCCTAAGACCCGTAGCAGCACACCTGTCAGAATATGCTTGCCATGCCGCTGATGATAGTTAAAACCACCCGCTAATTCCTGCTGATTCTGCGACTCAATGCCCTGTGATTGATACCACCAGGCTCTTTTACAATATAAATAGGTGCCAATCTCGGACGCACGAATAGTGCGTTTTCTCAATCCTCGTCCTCAGGTGGTGGTACGACATCCTCGCCATTCAAGCCTTCAGTTTTGAGCAGAAACGCCAGCTCTTTCATTGATTGCGTGAGGCGTTGTTCGCGCAGGCTGATCGTCACATCACCACGGGTACGCTCCACAATTCCACGCGCCAGGTCTGTCTGCCGACGCAAACCATTGGTCAGTGCATCTGGATAATCGATCGTGATTAGTAGCGCATAAATCTCATCCATCAATGCCAGCAGGCGTTCTACCTCAGGCGAATAGCCCTGGCGCAGTGTATCCAATGTGCGTCGTCGCAATTCGCCCACCACCTCTGCCAGTCCATTCAGGTAAATGGCGGGTTCAACATCGATCTCTTCCGGCAGGGGTAATTCTTGTCCGCGGATCAAGGCGCAGGTAACATGCGCTTCCACGTATTCCTTCAACGCATCCTGTGTATAACCGGCGTAAAACAGGTCGGGATGGTCGCTTAAATCGCTGCGTAATTGCTCCACTAATTGACGTGCGTCGTTTAAGAACCCATCGGCTACATCCACCTCCAGACGGTGAATAGCCCGGATGGCGTGCGCTGCATGCTGGATCACCTTGCGTGTCTGCATTAAAGCTTTGTCGCGTGCCTGGTTGCGCACCTCGAAGGCGCTGTGAACCGTATCCGAAAGAATTGAAAAGCGATCTTTCATGCGGCACCCTCTGGGGGTTCATCACTATCTTCAGGCGGTTTATCCCCTTCTTGTGGTTGGGGAGGGGATGGCGGTTCGCCGTCCTCCGGGGAGGGTGGCTGGTCATCATCCGTCGGTTCATCCCCAGGGGGTGATTCGGGGGGATTCTTGTCCGGCTTGTCACCAGGGGCAGGTGGTTGCACATTGCGAAAGAGCGTGCTCGCCAGGTCAGAGGTACCTACTGGCAGTTTGATCGGTCCAAAGGTTGCTTCGTAGCGGTTGATATTCTCACCTAATGCTTGCAGGAACATCTTTGCAGCCAACGGTGACATCAAAACGCGGGAAACCACTTCCGGATGAACACCGGGCAGCATGGTGGCAAAATCAAACACAATCTCTGATGGTGTATGTGAAATACGTGCCATGTTGGAGTATTTACTTTGTAAACCATCCGGCATTCTCAAAGGTGGAATGCCGGGTTTCGGTTGTTTAGGAGTTGTCATAATTCTCTTTAGAACGGAATTTCATCGTCGCTGATGGGGTTATCATCATCTCCACTGGATTGTTCACTCTCCGCACGTGAATCCAGGAACTGTACGGTATTGGCAGTCAGCTCAAAGCTGGAACCAGCCGTTCCATCCTGACGATTGAAGATACGTGGTCCACCGGTGGCAGGATCAGCCATCAGGCGTCCTTCGATCAAAACCTTACTGCCTTTGTGTAGATAATTATTACAATTCTCAGCCTGTTTTCCCCAGGCAGAAACGCGGAACCAGACGGTTTCCTTCACGCGTTGGCCATCTGAACCGGTGTACGAACGATTGGTTGCAACGGGAAAAGAGGTGACCGGTTGGCCGGATGGGGTGAAGCGCATTTCCGGATCTCTGCCCAAATTTCCTACGATGGTTACTTTCTGATACATAATTCCTCCATTGTCTTGATTCTGATTGGTCTAATTCTTAACTCGCAGCT
>DIWL01000064.1 GCA_002428455.1 Anaerolineaceae bacterium UBA6107
CAATCGATTCGCGTGTGATCCTTGATGCGAATGGCGCTGAGAACCTGCTTGGCAGGGGAGATATGCTCTTTCTTGATCCGGCAAAATCCGGCTTGCTGCGCCTGCAAGGGGTCATTGTCAGTGATAGCGAGCTCGAAAAGATCATCAAACACTGGCAGAACGTTCCGCACTCAGTAGAAGTCCAACCCGCACCGTGGGAGGAACTGGTTGAGGTTACCGGCAGCGTGGATGGTGATAAACTGGTGGATCAGGCAATTGAGGTGGTCAGGGCAGTTGGTAAGGCCTCAACTTCTCTGTTACAACGCAGGCTGCGCATTGGTTTTCCGCGGGCAGCCAGGTTGATGGATGAACTTGAAGAAATGGGCGTGATCGGCCCGGCGGTTGGCAGCGGTAAAGAAAGGGAAGTATTGCTCGAAACCGGTGAGGATGATACTGATGAGCAAAGTATGGATGATGATGAATATCGATAATATTCGGATGACCTAGTACTTAGTGTAGTAAAATTCGCTTCTATTGGCAGGTATCTTAATGAGTGAGCAAAATAAAGCTTCGGAAAAGAATAAATGGTCTTTTGAGCAATTCATGCGCAAAACCTTCAAGGTTGTGCTTGATCCTGTAGCTGCATTTTTTCTAAAACTGGGACTTACCCCAAACATGGTCACCATCCTGGGCTTGATCCTCTCGATTGTCGCGGCGGTCTTCGCAGGGATGGGAAAATTCTTGGTCGCGGGATTGATCCTGCTGGTGGGTGCGCCTTTTGACGCTGTGGATGGCGCCATGGCTAGACAGCTGGGAAAGCCCACCCGGTTTGGCGGTTTCTTTGATTCCGTGATCGATCGTTATTCTGAATTGTTCATGATGGGCGGGTTGCTCTACTATTACGTAGGGCAGGGCAACAAACTGGCCAGTTTGCTGGTGTTCATCGCTGCGGCCGGGAGTGTGATGGTCTCTTACGTGCGTGCGCGGGCTGAAGGGCAAGCGTTTACAGCCAAGGTAGGCATACTCTCACGCGTTGAGCGGATGATCGCGTTGGTGCTTTTCTTGATCATCGGGAAACCATTGATCGCCATCTGGATCATCGCCATCCTGGCGAATTTCACCGCTATCCAGCGTATTCTTAATGTACGCAAGCAGGCAATCGAAAGTGATTCTTCTTCGACAAGAGGTAACTATGATTAATGGTTTCAATATATTCGGGATCAAGATCTACTTTTACGCGCTGATCATCATTGCCGGCGCACTGCTGGGTGCTTTTCTCGCTTCACGAGAAGCAAAGCGAAGAGGTTATGATGGCGACATCATCTGGGACCTGCTGCCGTGGGTCTTAATGGCCGGGATCATTGGTGCACGACTCTGGCATGTACTGACACCCGATTCAACGCTGTTGATTGATGGAAAAAACCCATATTTTCTGCGACCGCTGGAAATATTGAACATACGCAAGGGCGGGCTGGGGATTCCCGGTGCGATCATGGCCGGTGTTCTGGCGTTATGGATCTATTGCCGAAGGAAGAAACTTTCACTCCTGACATGGCTGGACATCCTGGCTCCCGGGCTTGCGCTCGGACAGGCAATTGGCCGTTGGGGAAATTATTTCAATCAGGAAGTCTATGGTATGCCTTCCAATCTGCCCTGGGCGATCAAGATCGACGAAGCTCACCGATTACCAGGGTACATGGACGTGGAGCGTTACCATCCGACCTTTTTTTACGAATTCATCTGGAACCTTTTGAACATGGCACTGCTGCTTTGGGTCGCGCGGCGGTTTAAAGACAGGCTTAAACCGGGTGATATCTTCTTTATTTATATGATCATTTACGCAATCGGCCGGTTCCTGTTGGAGTTCATCCGTATTGTCAATTCACCCATCGCCGGTATCAATATCAACCAGGCTTTGATGGTGATCGTCTTTGCAGCAGCGAGCATCGCGCTTTTTGTGCGGCATAAGATCAAACCTAAATCGACAAACGCATAAGCCAGCACCGTTCAAATGGCTTGTTGCTGCTTTTCTGCTGTTTATTAACCGGAGGTAGAAAATGAGTCGTTTCCTCATTTTGGGTTCAGCAAATGCAGTTCCCAAACCTGGCCAGGAGAATACCCATCTGCTGATTGAGAGCGAGGAGAAAGTGGTCATGGTTGATTGTGGGACCAATCCCGTGTCCAAACTTGTGGAGGCGGGTACATCCATCCTGGCGGTGACCGACCTGGTTCTAACGCATTTTCACGCAGACCATGTAGGCAGCATGCCTCTGTTAATCATGGATATGTGGTTGGAGAAACGTTCTGATCCGCTGACCATACACGGGTTGCAGGTTACCCTGGATAAAGCCAGGCAGCTCCTGGAGCTCTTCAGCTGGGAGAATTGGTCCGGCATGTTCCCGGTGAATTTCAATGTGATTCCGGATGATGGCGCAACAGGTTTCATCTCGAGTTCCGGCTGCCAGATCGACGCTCTGCAGGTTAAGCACCTGATACCCACGATCGGGTTGCGGGTCGAATTGACCGGTGAAAGGGTGATCACATACTCGTGTGATACAGAACCCTGCGACAACTTACTCACGTTGGCATCTTCGGCTGATGTTCTCTTGATGGAATCAGCAGGACCCGGTAAAGGGCATACTTCCCCGGAACAGGCTGGGATGATCGCGCGTGAAACAGGGGTGAAAAAACTGATCCTCATTCATTATGATAGCCGCCAGGATGAAAAAATTCTGCTTGATCAAGCTGCGAAAAACTTTAGCGGGCAGGTGTTACTGGCAAAGGATATGCTGACTGTATAGTTTTTTACCAGCCATCCAAATAATCACCCCATTCGTGATTTTCTGTCAGGTAACGGGCAAAGATGTAACCTGCTGAACTGGGAGGTTCTTTCGGTTGATGGAGCAGGGTCATGCCTGTTTCAGAAAGCCCACGTCCTCCCTTGAGATGATTGCAGGAATAACAGGCGGTGACCAGATTCTTCCATTCGTGTGCACCACCCAGGCGCTTTGGAATCACGTGGTCGACTGTCAGGTTTGGCGTACTTTTTCCACAGTACTGGCAGGTGAAATGATCACGACGGAAGACCTCGCGCCTTGACAGGGCCACTCTTTGACGCGGGCGGATGACCATATGTGAGAGTCTGATCACTGAGGGAATGGGAAAGGAATGATTCGCGCTGTGAATGACACCGCGTCCATTCATGATCAGGGTGGCTTTGTGGGTCAGCATCAGGCCGATCGCGCGCTGGTATCCGCACACATTGATCGGTTCATAATTGGAGTTGAGCACAAGTACCGGTTTTTCCATAGCTAATAAAAAATATTATAGCATGACAGAAAATGCCCGTAAGCTAATGCGCGTAGCCATTAATACAAGGTACTGTCCACCCTTCACACTTGAAACAAGAAGCGTTCGCGGCTCAGCTCACTGGTATAATCGATGGCATTCAAACTATAAAAAAGGAGGTAGCAATGAACATCAACGAGCAGGTTGAATACCTGATGCAGGGTACTGAATATGGCGATGAAACCCTGAAGATCAAGATGGCTGAAGAACTGCGAGCGCGTTTGCAGGCTTGCCAGAAAGAAGGAAGGGTGCTGCGTGTTTATTGCGGCTTTGATCCTACGAAAGCAGACCTCCATCTTGGACACACAGTTCCAATGCGTAAACTATGCCAGTTCCAGGAGTTGGGGCATGATGTGACCTTTGTGATCGGCAATTACACTTCCCTGATCGGTGACCCTTCTGATAAGGATGTGCTGCGCCCGCAACTAACCCAGCAGGAAGTGGAAGCCAACGCAAGAACTTATGCGGAACAAGCTTTCCGCATCCTCGATCCTGAAAAAACCAAAATACGTTACAACGCTGAATGGTTATCCGGGCTAGGTTTGCGTGATCTCATTCACCTGGCATCCAATTTTACGATTCAGCAATTCCTCACGCGAGAGAATTTCAAACTGCGCTGGGAAAAAGGCGACCCGGTGTATTTACACGAGACTTTCTACTCGCTAATGCAGGGGTATGACGCTTTCTCGCTCAAGGCGGATGTGCAGGTGGGGGGTACCGACCAACTGTTCAACATCATGACCGCATCCAGGAAGATCATGGAATTCATGGGCATGCAGCCCAACATCGCCATTATCCTGGGGATATTACCCGGTACGGATGGCCTGGTTAAGATGAGTAAGTCACTGGGTAATCACGTGCCAATCAGCACGGATGCCGGTGATATGTATGGTAAGGTGATGAGCATCCCAGACTTCGCGATGGGCGTTTACTACCGCCTGACCACACGTCTGACGCCACCTGAGATTACGGAGATTGAAAACGGGATCAATTCCGGCAGGCTGCATCCGCGTGACGCGAAAATGCGCCTGGCGAGAGAAATTGCAGCAGCATTTTACGGAGAAGAAGAGGCTGACCGCGCTGAGAAATTGTTCGTTGACACTTTTCAGAAGGGGAGCGTGCCGGAGGATATCCCTATCTTCAAGAACACGCCGGGCAACTCAATTGTGGATATTCTACTCGCTGCAGGGCTGGCAAAAAGCAAGAGTGATGCCAGGCGGTTGATTGAGCAAAAAGGCGTGCGATTTGAAGGAGCAGTGATCGAGGATCCGACAGCGACCTTGACTGGCGATGGTGTGCTGCAGGTTGGGAAGCGGCATTTCCTGCGCATTACGCAATAATAAAAATAAGACCGGTGAAAAATGTAGCGCTCTACAAAAACCAGTCTTTTTTATTCGAGTGAGGCGGTTGCCTCAAGAAACAATTCGCGTCCAATGCGCCGCGCATCGTTCGGAGAGCCGTCTTCAAGGGCGATCACCAGGGTGACCGGTGTTCCAAGCCAATGTGTAGGGGTTCCCGCTACGTACCAGGAAATCTTCGCTTCCTGATGCGTTGCAAAGGAGGATAGTTCCCAACCCGGAAAATTACCGTGGGTGAGCAAGTCAACAGCCATTCCGGCTTCAAAATCGGGGATATCCGGGGGTTCTGCACCAATGTCGATCAGAGACCAGTCATTTTCGGGATTCTTGTAAGCCATGGCGATCTGGGGCGTTACCACCCTGCCATTATTGGATAACGTGGATGCTGCAACAGCTACCTGAACCGGAGAAACGAGGATCCCGGCTTCACCCGAGTAGAGGGAAGTGTAACTATCGATATCTTGAACCTGGACTGCCTGACTCACCTCCAGCGGTAATTCCTGAGGTTTGAATAATCCAGATTCGGTGTAAAGTTCAAGTGTATTTGAGAGTGTAGAAGACCGGTTGAGAGTGGCTAAGGCTTTAATGCAGCCGGAAGAAACCAATTCACCCCAGGTGTTATCTTCACCCGGATCCAGGGCGCAAAAATCCGCGCTATCAGGATCAGTGTTCCAATCGTAAGGCGGGATGGTCGCAGAAGGGGTGTACTGGGATAGAAAGCGGGCAAGGAGCACGCCACCAGTGGTCGTTCCCGGTGGGTATAGTGCTTGTGTCGCGCGGTTCAATAGCGGGGCGGATTCATCCTGCATCCAGGCAGACCAACGCTCATCCAACTGGTTGGCATCAAAGGTGGGTGATGTGGACATAGCCAGTATCTCACCGCTGGCGGCGTTCATCACAACGATTGCGCCGGTATAGTCGGCAAGGAGTTTATCGGATGCCTGCTGCAAAGGGAGATCGAGGCTCAACCTGAGATCAAAGCCCGCTGGATCCTGTCCATATAAAAGACGTGTTAATGCGATCTTAAGAGCTGAATTATTGGTAATGCCACGCAGGGTACCATCCAGTTTGAATTCAATACCGGCCTGACCGTAATTCGGATTGCTGTAACCGATAACAGAGCTCAATGCAGGGTAGTTCAGTACGCGGATCATCTCACCCGCTTCACCCACGTTTTCGGTTAACGATGTGTTATTCCGATCCAGGATATTGCCACGATAGACGTAACGGTCTGAAATTGCGCGTCGTGGATTGTCTACGCGGGCGAGCAGTGCATCTGATCGAATGAACCCCCAGTAGGCAACCAGCAGCGCAATCGCGCTAAAACCCGCCAGTACCACACCGCTCACGAGGAGATATGGCGTGGTTCGCTCAATGGGAGCGTGGTGATCCTCCGCCTGGTTGCTGATCAGCAGCAACAACAAGCCTGCACCAAGTGACACGACAAGTGATGTACCGCCGTAGGAGATGAAAGGAAGCGTTACTCCAGTGAGCGGCAGTAGCCGGATCGTCCCTCCCATAATGAGGATGGATTGACCGGCAAAATATGCAGATAAGCCCGCTGCCAGGAAACGCTGGTATTGGTTTGGAGCGTGCAGGGCGATGGTGAAACCACGAACCGTTAGAATCGCGAATACGCCGATCAGCAAAAGCCCGCCTGCAACACCGAATTCTTCCAGGATTGCCGGAAAAATAAAATCAGAATTGGTCACCGGAACTACCCCGGGACTACCCAGTCCAAGCCCACGGCCAAGGATGCCCCCATTGGCGATGGCGATAAGTGACTGAACGATCTGGTAGGATCTACCGCGTGAATCAAGCCAGGGATTTAACCAGGCTTCCACCCGTAGTTGTATCACATCAAAAATCAGGTAGCCGGCAATCAGCGCGATCACAACGAGTATGAAACTGATCAACAGAATGCGGCGCTTGCCTGACGCCAGGTAAATTACGACTGTATAGAGCAAGATGAACAACGAAGCGGTTCCCAGGTCGCGTTGGGCGACCAGCGTCATGATGGCGAAACCGATCAAAACGAGGGTTGGTGTGAGCAGCTGAAGCAGGTTCAATCTGACCGGGAAGGAATCTGCCAGGTAGGCCGAGAGGAACACAACCAGAAGGAACTTGAGTACCTCAGAGGGTTGCAGGTAGAAACTGCCCAGATTGAGCCACAAGGCTGGTCCTTCACCACCCGGGTATACACCGACAATAAATGTAAGTAGCGTCAACAGGATGCCGCTGATCAACCACACATATTTGTAGCGGCGCAGTGTGGCGAGCAGGTTTGGAACACGCAGTGCGATTAGCATGCCAACAATGGCAATGCTCATCCAGATGGTCTGCCTGAACCCGTAAGCAGGGTCCAGGCGGTAGATCATGAGCAATCCCAGCCCGTTCAGGAGGGAGAATATGGGTAACAGGTAAGGGTCGCGGTCCGGCAGGCGTTTGTTTGCCTGGACAAAGAGGGTACCATATCCGACCAACCAAGCGCAAAAACCGATCCAATGCTGCCAGCGTAGTGGCGCCTGCCAGGAGTGGAGCCTGACGGCAGTAGCGAACGTCAGGATGACAGCACCCAGGAATATAAAAATGACTGACAGAACCAGCAGCCTGGCCTGTATTACATTCCTCGGCGAGCGGTTATCCTGCAGGATTTGATTCACTTTATATATTTCTGTAATAGAAGATCCAGTTTTTTAGAGGTTTCGTTATTAATTGAAGAGCGGTTGGTGATGATGGCGTTTTCTAACGCGTTGCGGCAACTGCACACGGATGACTCCGGCAGGTTCTCAACCAGCGCGTTGATACTCCTTTGGGCCAATTCAGTGTTCTTTAAAAGGGTTTTTACTACCATTTCAACGCTAACATGTTCTTCTGTAATGTGCCATACATCGTAATCCGTCACATGTGCCATCACCGCGTAACAAATCTCAGCCTCGCGCGCCAGGAATGCCTCAGGTGAAGTGGTCATGCCGATGAGTGATAAACCCCAAGCGCGATAAATGTTGGATTCAATTTTGGTAGAAAACCGGGGACCTTCAATGGTGATCATTGCCCCGCCTTTATGCACGACGCAATCACACTCAGAGACGGATTGATGCAGGAGAGTGGATAGTTCCGGGCAGAATGGTTCAGCAGTGCTGACATGAACCACCAGTCCCTCTCCAAAGAAGGACCGGGGGCGCAGGTGTGTGTGATCAAACAACTGGTCCGGTATGACGATGTTCCCGGGTGCGAAATCTTCGCGCAACGATCCACAAGCGCTCACCCCTATGAGGCGGTCAACCCCAAGTATCTTCATCGCCCAAATATTTGCTCGATAATTCACCTCGGTTGGAGAAATCGTGTGACCAATGCCATGCCGGGCTAAGAAGGCAACAGGATTGCCTTTAAGCCTGCCAAGCACCAGCGGTGCGCTCGGGTATCCAAAAGGTGTTGCAGGATAGAATTCCTCCGTGTTTTCCAGCGATGGAAAATCGTAGAGCCCGGAGCCTCCGATTACTCCCAATACAGGTTTTTCTCTCATAGTTTCTCCTTGCCCGGCTTATGTCTGTGATTGTATCTCGATGAACAAAAGGACCTTGCCTGCCCGTATCTCATCACCACTAATGAGGATCGTTGGCGTCTCCAGTCGTTCATCATTCAAGAAAGTCCCATTCGTTGAGAGCAGGTCCTCGATCCACCATTGTTTGTTGCGAAACCATAAACGGGCATGTTGATTGGATACCGTATCATCTGAAAGCTGGACTTCACATGCTGCATCTCTGCCTATGTGTAATTCAGGCTGGGTGAAGGTTAATTTATTTTCGGCAGTATCATTTTCACGCAGAATTGTAATGTATGGAATCTTTGCGGCAACCAGGCTCTGAGTCTGGAATTTCAGATCGCGCCACATTGTGAAAATTGCCCAGCCAAAAAACGAAAGCAAGACGAGCAGCATCAACAATCGCAAGACAAATATGAAAACAGCGACCATTATTCTTCTTCTCCCAAATCCGCACTTTTAATCTCGGATGTGATGCCTTTCTGCGTTTCTTCGACCGGAAACTGATCAATCGTGAAAATCATGGTGTAGCCAGAAAGTGAGATCACATCCCCCGGCCGCAAGGTATGTTGATCCACCCGGTTGGAATTAATGTATGTACCACCGCTGGATCCGACATCGAAAATCACATAATCATCCTTTACTTTGCGGATCTGCGCATGGTTGCGCGATACGCGAAGATCACTAATCACGATGTGATTCGAGCTTTTTCTACCCAGGTTGATCACGCTTCTGTTTAACCTGACGGTCTTATCTCCCTGCAGAATCAACAGAGGGGTGGTAACCGTTTGCAATTCTCCAGTGATGGGATTTCCATCCGGGTCAAGGGAAATGACCCCGGTTTCTGATAAGGGCGACCTGGGTGTTTCCTTGAGGTCTATGAAAACCTCTTCAGGCTGCAACATCGCATCAGCCGTCAGGTTTACCGCCGGGGTGGTGTGAAAGCTGATGCCGAATTCCATTGCAGTGGAAACCAGCAGGTCAGACAGGATCTTTTCCCAGTCGGGCTGTTCCTGCCAGTGTCGCAGGGTGAGTGGGTTGAGATTCACCTGGAAGACCGGTGCGATCATTTGGTCGCGCGGCGCATCTCCCATGAAGAGGTCCTGGATGGCCACGCACAATTGATGAACGATTCTGTCGTTTGGGTCGTTCCACGGCAGTATTGTTGCACTCGTTTCAAACAGGGTGCGAAAGCGTTTCTCAAGGCGGTCAAGTTGATTCATTTGAAACTATTATATCCAACCGTAGTGATATTTGGGACGCAGTTTATCTGGGAGTAAACGTCCGGAGCATAATTGCTGTGCATGGACACGAGCACCTGGACGCTGACCGTGGTCCACCAATGATCTACCTATCGGTCGTCAATCACTGAGGGAAGGTCTGTGTGCTTTTCGGATGTAGATCGGATTGCTGAAGATCCACCCGCGCCGTGTACCGAGGTATTCGATGTAGGCTTCGACGCGATACGCACCGGGCTGATCGATCGTCTTGACCAGGTGATCATTGCTGGTGTTTTCAATAAGGGGAACGCCGTCATGGATGAGTTTAAGTTCAGCCTTGCGGGGCAATTTGATGCGCAGTGTAGCACCTGGATGGAGCTCGAGTTCTTCCCCCATACCAACCATTTTTTCACCATTCTCAGCGGTGAAAGAAAACCCTCGCGTTGTTGCAGGGAGGTCAAACCCGATGAAAGACGAGCCTTTGCCCAAAGCCTGGTAGATCATTGCCTTGTCGGTGTTGATATCACCTGAAAGAGGTCCGGGCAGCAGCAGGTGATTGTTTATCGTGGAAAAATGATACCGGTACGGAAAAATGGTCTTGCGGACGAAACCTGCGCGGTAATCAAGCGCGTGTGAATCAGAACCGGCGACAGCGACCACCCTGCGGCCTGTAGCCAGCAATTCATCCCATTTTCCCAACATTTGGGGGAGGGGTTGATGGGGAATGCGTTCGGGTTGAAATGCATGATAGATTGCCTGGGGAAGATTGCGCACAACCGTCTTGAATTCACTGAAACCGTTCCACAACTCTACACCGGTAAAACCCTCAACGAGCCAGTCTTCCCAGGTGATGTCGGTCTCGTGAAAAAGCGGCATCGCGTATTCATACGGATGGGCAAGAAAGGACAGTCCCCGGTTTTCATTGATCTTATCGATCAGTGTTTGCGGATCATAAGCATAAGGCGATACTTCCTCTTCGCAGCCGATCACCAGCAGATGACATTTCTGCGGCATGCGAGCCTGGTCATGTACTTCCTCACCGGTTAATAATAAAACCCGTCGACCATCTTTTTCAACGTAACGTTCCAATCCTTTCACCCAAACATTGTGGTCGGTGATGATGACTACATCAATACCGGATAGGAGCGCTTCATTGGCGATGTGGGTGTAATCCCCAGTGCCATCGGAATAGTGGGTGTGTACATGAAGGTTGCAGATGATTTCTTCCATTAGGTTGACTATTTTCGGTTATGAACGGTATAATCTCTGCTGGTCTTTAAATTTCAGGAGGATTAACGTGGAACTGTATATTGACATCGCCTTAATTATAACGTCTCTCGCACTGATCGTCAGTGTTGTGCTACAGAACAAGGGAATTGGTATGGGCGGTTTAACTGGATCAGACAGTGGTGGTGTATTTACCGCGCGGCGTGGGATTGAGAAAACTCTCTTCTGGATCACGATCATTTTAAGTGCTGTGTTCTTTATCCTTACCGTCACCGCTGTATTAATGGAAGGATAATTCGGGAAACCACGGATCATCCCGAACCCGATAATTCGAGGCGGCTAACCTTGAAGAAGGGAAGCCGCATTTTAATATAAACCTATGAAAAAATACAGATGGCAACTTCTCATCCTGTTCCTCACCGGTCTCGTGGTGGGTACTCTATTGATCCTGGAGAAAAGAGGAGGATTGGGGGAGGTTGCAACTCCTCAACCAGCCCAGGGTGGAGTGTATACTGAAGCGCTTATTGGTGATTTGCAACGTTTAAATCCACTACTGGATGACACAAACAGCGTTGACCGCGATATTGATAGGTTGATCTTCTCAGGCCTGGTCAAATTCGATTCACATGGCATCGCTCAACCAGACCTGGCTGAGCAGATTGGGGTAAGCCAGGACGGAATCCTCTACAATATCACCCTCAAACCGGATCTTGCCTGGCACGATGGTGAGGATTTGTCGACCAGGGATATCCTGTTCACAATAGAGTTGATCCGGAACGGCAAGGGATTTGTCTCAAAAGATGTGCGCCAATTGTGGAATTCCGTTGAAGTGTATATTTTTGACGATGTGCACATGCAATTAAAACTTCCCGAGGCTTACGCCCCCTTTATGGACTACCTGGCGTTCGGTGTACTGCCTCAGCACCTGTTTGATGGGATGACGATCGATCAGATCGCAGAATCTCCATTGAACCTGCAACCCATCGGCAGCGGTCCATACCAATTCAATGAATTGATCATCGAAGAATCAGAAATTGCCGGGATCAAGCTAAAAGCCTTCCCAAAATATGCGGGTGATCAGCCTTACTTGCAGGATCTGGTTTTCAGGTATTATCCGGATGGACAAAGTGCTTACCGTGCTTACCAGGAAGGTCTGGTGCAAGGGGTCAGCGAAGTAGCGACAGAATTGTTACCAGAGGCTCTGCTGGATAAAGGTCTCAATATTTACACAGGACGTTTGCCGCGTATCAGCCTGGTACTTCTAAATTTGGATGAAGTGGGGGCTCCATTCTTCCAGGAGGCTGAAGTACGCCGTGCCCTGATGATGGGAATCAACCGCAGAAATATCATCACCAATTTGTTGAAAGGTCAGGCGATCGAAGCGAACAGCGTGATCCTGCCCGGAACATGGGCTTACAACGACCAGGTTCCTGCTGTCAAATATGATCCAACGCAAGCCGCTGATCTATTGAAAAATGCCGGGTACGTCATTAGTGGTGAAACAGAAACAGTCAGGAAGAAGGAGGAGGTTGAATTATCCTTCGTGTTTTCCTATCCTGATGATGACCTGC
This sequence comes from Anaerolineaceae bacterium UBA6107, assembly GCA_002428455.1. Classification (GTDB taxonomy): domain Bacteria; phylum Chloroflexota; class Anaerolineae; order Anaerolineales; family Anaerolineaceae; genus UBA6107. The sequence continues at coordinate 12,248 of DIWL01000064.1, forward strand.
ATCAGAGCATCGCCCAGATGATCGCTGAAGATTGGGAAGCGATTGGCGTTAAAGTTGAGCTGGAAGCGGTGCCACCAGACATATTTGTCTCCGAAAAACTGGACCCGCGTGCTTATGAAGCTGCGCTGGTCGATCTCAATCTCAGCCAGACACCGGACCCTGATCCTTACCCGTTCTGGGACCTCGGGCAGGCTGAAAGCGGACAGAATTATTCACAATGGAACAACCGTTTAGCGAGTGATTCAATAGAACAGGCACGGGTAACGACAGACCTGGCAGAGCGTATGCGGTTGTACCACAACTTCCAGGCGGTATTTGCTGATGAACTTCCGGCTCTCCCGCTTTATTACCCGGTGTATAACTACGGCGTGTCCAACCAAATACAAGGTGTTACGATGGGACCACTTTTTGACACAAGTGACAGGCTGGTTACCATTACAAAGTGGTTCCTGACCACTTCTCGCAACCAACAAACCAGTGCGCCTGAAACGACAACGACAGAGGATTAAATGGCTTACAAGGGGAGTGAAGAAGACCGGAGATTTGTAACCCTGTCTGCTGGTGAACTTGAAGATTACCTCTCTTCAGAGGTGTTGTTGTGGCGCATCAAAGTGCAAAATCTGCCTTTGACCCCCGGAAACCTATTGCTCGCGATGAAGCGTTTGAGCGTAGTTGAAGACACGAAATTGGTATTGATCATTGATGAGATATTATGTTTGATCGATAAGAGACGAATTGCCTGGGAGAAGAAAGTATCCAAAGAAATTCCCATGAGGCTGAATCAGTGGTGTAACCAGGTGGAGGAAATTCAAAGATACGGCAGCCTGGATTCCTCGTATGGATACCAGGTCAGGACCAGGGTAATCCTGGAGTTGTTATTCGCGGAAAAACATTATCCGGATGAGCACACAAGACTTGCTCTCGAAGATGTGGATGCGAACCTAAGCTTGATTGCTGGATCAGGCGAGTTCATTTGGGATGAGATTTTGAAGGATCATTTCCCGGAAATTACGTACCCATATCTTTATCTGAAGGATAGAAAGTAGCCATGAAAAAATTCTATACCCGTACAGGCGATGATGGGAAGACCGGTATTCTTGGTGATGGCAGGGTGGAAAAGTTTGACTTGCGCATGGAAGCCCTTGGTACCCTGGATGAGTTGTCTGCTGCGTTAGGCATGGCACGCAGCCTGCAGGAGAACGCAGAGGTTGGTGAGCGACTCATCGCCATCCAACGCAAGCTGTATGAATTGATGGCGGAAGTAGCTTCTTCACCTGAAAACGCTGGAAAATTTGGCCGGATCACCGAGGAAACGGTGTCAGATCTCGAGATCCAGATCGACCGGATCTCAATGACCGTAGATGTTCCCAATGGTTTTATTGTACCGGGCGAGACGTCTGCCAGCGCAGCATTGGCTATGGCACGAACGATTACACGGCGCGCAGAACGCCGTGTCGCTGAGCTGGCCGATCGCGGTGATCTGAAAAATCAACATGTGCTGCGTTACCTAAACCGCCTATCTTCACTTTTCTTTGTCATGGAACTCGAACAGATCCAAACGCAAGCGCGAAACACACCCACTATGGCGAAGGATACCACTGAGTGATCGGGACGATCGTCAATTTTTTCAGTATCATCATAGGTGGTCTGATCGGCTTATTGCTCGGTTCCAAGTTAAAGGACCACTTGAAGCAGACCGTGGTCAACGGACTGGGCTTATTTACCCTGGCCTATGCGATTTCACTGTTCCTGGAAACTGACAATGCTTTGATTGTCCTGGGAAGCGTTGTAATCGGCATTCTTTTAGGTGAATGGTGGCACATTGAAGAAGGCCTATCCTGGTTAGGGGTGAGGCTGGAAGCAAAGGTGAATAAGGGGAATGGGGGTACAGGCGGTTCGGCCAGATTCATCAAAGGTTTTCTCACATCTACCTTGTTATTTGTTATTGGTCCAATGGCGATACTGGGTTCCATACAAGATGGATTGAGCGGGGATTTTAATACTCTGCTGATCAAGTCGGTGTTGGACGGATTCACTGCCATGGCTTTTGCTTCAACGCTTGGAGCGGGTGTCTTATTTTCTGCGTTCCCGGTATTTCTTTACCAGGGAATTATTACACTGCTGGCACAACAGGTGCAAAAGATCGCCACGCCGGCAATGATGAATGAACTCAGCGCGACGGGTGGAGTGATCCTGGCTGGGTTGGCCATCAGCAGTATCCTCGAGATCAAAAAGATTAGAACGGGAAATTTCCTGCCCGCTTTGCTGATCGCGCCCCTTATCGTTTTCCTGCTTAGTCTAATCAAATAGACCCCGAGTTTACCGGGGTCTATTAATTTTCTTTACCAGATGATCTACTTTGCGAGGCTGTTTTCGATTGCCTGGACCAGTTCATTTGCATTGACAATCTGACCATCAATCAGGAAAGATGGTGTGTACGATGCTCCCTGGTTAGCAGCAAAGGTATTGGCATCTTCCACGGCCTGGGTATATTTTCCACTATTCATGCAGGCGTTGAAATCGTCCATCTCCAGGCCAATGGTTTTCGCGAACGCTGTCAGACGGTCTTTTGAATAAGCGCCCAGGTTCTCACCATTGTGATTGGATAAGATAGTGTCCCGGTATTGCCAGAATTTTTGCTGGTCGTTGGCACAATATGCTGCTTCAGCGGCTTTTTTGGATTCATCCCAGGTCTGACCCCTGCCCAGGAAGGAAAAAGGTGAATAGGTATACTGAACCTTTCCGGTTTCCACGTATTGTTGAATAATGGTGGTCTCGAGGACATTCCAATAATTCACACACGCTGGACATTGAAAATCAGCGAATTCAAACACCTTGACTGGAGCGTCAGGGCTACCCATTGTCAAACCGTTCAATTCCACATTGTAAACCCGGTCTGATGTCATGATCTCACCAACCGGTTTGAATTGAGTGGCGATGATGATCCCCACAACCACGACCACTAAGGCTGCTACAATCAAAAGGGCGGTGGTATTTCCTTTATTCTTCTGTTGCGGTCTTCTTTGTTTTGCTAGTTCACGTCTGCGCATGGCACCTCCGAAATATAGGTATAATTTTCTCATATAAGATAAAAATTGTCCAGATATTAGCAGGCAATCTCCCGCCAATATATGGGAAATGATTCCTCTGTCAGCGAGAAACCAAGTTTTTTGTAGAGTCCGATTGAAGCTGAATTGTCCTGCTGTGTATTAACAGTGACCAGATTAATGTGCAACTGTTGGAAATACTCCAGCATCAACCTGGTTAAAGAATAGCCGATATTGGCATGTTTATAATCCGGGTGGACGGCAAGCCGGGTGAGGTGAGCAGACAGGTGACTGGCTGTGGATAGTTCATAACCGATGATCGTGTCATCCATTTCCGCAACGCTGGCGTGCGCAGCTGAAAAAAAGGCGCATTCCATGGAAGCCCGGGAAATTGTCCATACCGGGTCAAATGTCTGGCGGTCAACGGACACGACTGCGTCCAGGTCGGTCTGCGTCATGGGGCGAATGATCAAATTACCCGGTGTTGGAAGTGTTTTTGGAAGTGATTGGTTCCAATTCAGCACGACTATCTTTTGGAAAATGGAAAAACTGGTGGCATTAAGCAAGATTTTATACCACTCGTGTAAAGCCACCGTAAATAAACTGCTCTTTTCCTGCTGCAATATCGCCAGAGAGGGTTCGAGCAGTGAGTGCCAGGTTTTTTCCATATCAGATGACCAGTGATCCATGGCAAAAGCGTGGATCCAAGCCGTCCCCGGTGGGTCTGCAGCGCAGGAGAACAGTGAGGTTAGTTTTTGGCCTTCGAATCGTAATAGGAATGGTTCTCTTGTCACCCAATCCATCAAGGGCTGCCAATCAAGGTTGCGATGAACCAGCACCGCCTGATCCATAAACCTGGTGATTGAGGCGATATCCTGGCTGGTCGCCTGGCGTATTGTCACCTTGGGTAGCGAGGGGAACATTTACCGGATCAGTTTCTTTCGTATTGCCGCGAGAATTTTTTTAAAGAAAGAGTCTTTCAGTTTTGGTTGATCCTTCTGATCGTAAGCTGCCTCCATGGAAGCAATGGCCTGGTAACCTCGTTTGGTTTTTAACTGCAGATCTGAGACGCGGCGTAAAATGCTGGTACGCATTTCCTTTTCACCGATCTCTTTGAAGATATCCAGTACCTGCTCATATAGCGCGAGCGCTTCTTCTTTCCTTCCCAGCGCTTCCAGTGCAGCAGCAGTGTTGGCAACTGCCATGCCATGTCGTTTGCGGTCTCCAAATCGGGCGAAAACCTCATCCGTTCCCTTGACCTCATCATAAGCCAATTGCGCCTGTTTCATGGCAAGGCGCGTCACACTGAGGTTGTTGCGTGCTTCCGCAACGGCCAATTCATCCCCAATTCCCTCAAAGTAGGTCAGGCAGGTTTGAAATCCCTGGATGGCATCCTCAAAATGCTTTGAGTTGTAGGCCTTTATCGCCTGTTGCTTGATCGGTTCAGTTTCTTCGTTCATGAGTTTAGTAGGTTATCTCTAGAAGGCTTTCAGCGATCTCACGCAGCCTGGCTGCATCAATTCCACTGAGTTTTTTTGCTAACTGTAGATATGGCAGGTTTGCCGGATTCGAAACGAATTCGTTCAATTCGGTAGGGAGAATTGCAGGAGCGGTTTCGGTCACTTCCGTCCTTCTTTTTGGGGTCAGCGGAGATAACAAAGCGTCGATTGAAATCCCCAATTTTGCGCAAGCTTTTTCAAGCACTGGTTGCGGAATAGGTAATGTTCCGGATTCAAATTCCTCAATCGTGCTAACAGGAAAATTGATTTCTTCTGCCATTTCCTCGATAGGAAGGGCAGCATTATTGCGGGCTTGCTTGAGAGTTGCTGCGATAATGCGGGTTCTAAGTATGATGAATGCCGGTCTTTTTTCCTGTGAGAGTCTGACAGCAGGTTCTTTTTCATCGACCAGCCCCAGTAATTTTTGTAAAGGGACAAGGAAGAGATTCGCCAGCAACTCAAGCTCCGGCAGGCTGGGTGCGTTCTCTCCGTTTTCCATGCTGGTGATCATTTCGGGTGAAACACCCAACTGAGCCGCTGCCCTGGCAATGGATATCTCGCTTAGTTCGCGCTCCTGTCGCAATCTGGCACCCAATTCAACTGCCTTGGTGGAAAAATCATGAATATCCATGTTCACGGCTCCTCATCCTTTTGATCTCTTGACAGAAAAATTATAGCATTTAAATTAAGTACGGTTCTCTTCGAGGGTAGGCATCTGATAGCCCATACCGGTACGCGTGACGATATGAACCGGATCGTGCGGGTTATCTTCCAGCTTCTGCCTTAACCGGGCAATACTGACCCAGAGGATCTCTTTCTCTTCTTTGTAACCCTGTCCCCAGGTGGTTTGCAGCAACTCTTCAGCGCTCAACACCTTTCCAAGATTGTGGGCAAAATGGATTAACAGTTTATATTCAGTTGCCGATAGATAGATCTGATGGTCCCCTTTCCAAACCTCGGCTTTGGCGATATCGATCTTGAGATCACCATGCGTGAAAACCTTTGATTTGGTGCCTTCAACTTGATCCTGGCTGCGGCGCAACACAGCCCGCACCCGGGCGATCAGTTCTGTGGCTGAAAATGGTTTCACTACGTAGTCATCCGCTCCAATGTTCAATCCTTTAACACGGTCCTGTTCTTCACCTAAAGCGGTGAGGAAAATGATGGGAACATTGGAGAATTGGCGAACCCGTTGCATGACAGTGATGCCGTCAAGTTTTGGCATGACGACATCCAGGATGATCAGATCCGGCATGTTTTGAGAAATGGCTTCAAGAGCTTCTTCACCATCAGATGCGGAGACGATCTGGTATCCCTCCTGCTCAAGGTTGACCTTCAAAAGCCGTACATATAAAGGTTCATCATCAACAACTAGGATTCTTGTACTCATCAATTCCCTCCCTTCGTTTTCATGGCCAGATTCGCGTCCCGGGGTAGTGTAATCCTGAAAGAAATCCCTTGTCCTTTTGTGGAAAAGAGTGACATTTCACCATTGTGGCTTTCGATGATCTGCTTACAGATCGATAGTCCAAGACCTGACCCGCGCACACCGTGCGAACTCTCAGGAACCCGGAAGAACCGTGAAAACACCAATGGCAGGTATTTTGCATCAATCCCCGGTCCCTCATCTGAATATTCCATGATCAGCCGGTTGTCCTCCGGGTAGGCTTTGATGGTGATAACGGCACCTGGAGCATATTTCCTGGAATTGTCGATTAGATTATCGATTACCTGGGCGATGCGGCGGGCGTCACCATTGATCGCAGGTAAAGAATCAGCGATCTCAACACGGAAGATCTGACCGGGATTGTTCAAAACTGCCCGGCTTACTTCATCCCTGATGATTGAATCAATACGCAGCATCTGGAAATTGAAACGCATGTTCCCGCTCTGCAGCCGTGAGGAATCCAGTAGATCATCGATCAGTTCATTGAGATTACTGGTCTCACGGTCGATGATCTCCAAAAAATCTTTCTGGGTTTTCTTGTCCCATTCGGTATCTTCTCGCAAGAGGGTGGTGGTATATCCCCGGATGAATCCGAGGGGATTGCGGACTTCGTGCGAGATCGTGCTTATGAAGTCACCCTGAAGAGCGGTGTAGGTGCGTTGTTTTTCTAATTCAATTTCGAGGTCATCCAGTGATTTTTGACGTACGAGTGTGGTGACCTGAACTGCCAAGAATTCAGCAAACTCCTGGCTTCCAGCTTCATATGCTGGTCCGCCAAAGCGAATGAAAACCAGCGCTCCTGCCTGTGCCTTGGAAATAAAAAGCGGGATCCCCAGGATAAATGGAGCGTTCAAGCGGTCGACCTGATCGTTGACGGGAACTTCCTCCCGAATGATCTTTTTCTCCGTGATGACTCGGTTGCCAACCGTTTCGCCCCAGGATACGTCGGCTTCTTTTGATCTGCCGCGGCCGGTGGCACGAGCATAAACCACATCAATGTGCCCTGAGGATGTCTCGGAAAGATAGACCGCCACATTGTCGAAAATGAAAAAATTCCGGGAAAAAATTAATATCTGATCCAGTGCACTTTTCCAATCCTGGTTTTCGGCGATGATCTTATAGATCTGTAGTAGTTTATCCTTGTCCAGTTCCTGGAATAAGTATCCTGTTATCATGATAATTGATTATACAATAAACCTTCAATGAAATAGGGGAAGTTTGAACTGAAAGCTGCTGCCCTGACCCGGAGCAGTTATAACTTTGATCTCAGACCCATGTGCCTCGATGATGCGCCGGGCAAGCGCCAACCCGATACCAGTCCCGCCATGGGATCTGTTGGACTTGCCATCAAGTTGATGGAAGGGCTGGAAAGCGTCATCAACCTGGGTTTCGGTCATGCCTGAACCATTGTCTTCAATCGTAATAAGCGCATGATCACCGATCACTTTCAAGTGGATCGAAACCGTGGCTGAGGAATTGGAAAATTTTACCGCGTTGTCAATGAACTGGTTGATCACCCAGACGATCTTGTTCCTGTCAGCTTTGATCGTAATATTCTCGTGCTGAGCATCAAGGATGATCTTTAAATTCCTGTTATTTGACTGGCCGGTGTAACGGGCAATGACCAGTTCTGTTGCTTCTTTTAGATCAAAGGATTCGTATAACAACATTAATTTGCCGTTCTCAGCGGATGAGAACATGATCAGGTCATCGATCAACCCTTCCAGGCGATCTGTTGAGCGCTGCATGATCGAGAGACTAAGCGTCGCGTCAGGAATCGAGTCAATTCCCTGTGAATTGAGCAGCAGGTCGATGTAACCCTTAATGTGCGTCAATGGTGTGCGCAACTCGTGAGAGATGGCGGATACAAAATTGCTCTTTAACAGGTCTAATTCAGAAAGTTTCTGATAAGCGATCTCGAGTTCCGCTGTTCGTTCTGCCACACGTGCCTCAAGCGTACGATTGGACTCAAGCAGTGCCTGTTGAAATCTGAGGATCTGTTGTGTAATCGCCTGGTTGAGCGATTCACGTGAAATGTAGCCCATATCGACCAGCAACTCGCCGATGCGTGTCCATGATCCTCGCGTGGAAATGCGTTTTTGTTCTTCAATGGCCTCGTTTAGTTGTTCTTCGGTGATCAATCCGTTGGAGATGAGTACTTCTCCCAGACGTGGTACCAGTATTTCCGGTGATAAGGCCATCATCTTTCCTCCTTGATCATTGATCTGCGCGATAAACCCATGTGCCATCCACCATGACCATACCTGGTTTAACCGAATATACATCACAGGGTGGGATCGAGAACGGATCCTGTTCCAGCACCAGCAGGTCGGCCAATTTTCCCGCTTCCAGGCTTCCCAAATCCTCTTGCCAGCCGGTTTGGATCGCCGGATTGATCGTGTAACCTTTTATGGCGTCGTCCAGGCTGATGCATTCTTCCGGATACCAGGGTGTTTGCCCGTTCTGTGCGTTCCGGTTCATGCGATTTACCGCAGCGTGGATTCCCCAGAAGGGGTTCGGGCATTCCACCGGGGCATCGGATCCAAAAACCAATTGGGTGTTTTGCGAGAGAAGCGATTGAAACGGGTAGGCATACCGGGCGCGGCTGCCCCACTTGCGGTCCGCGGTGGTCATGTCCTGGTACAAGTGTACCGGTTGCATGGAAGCCCAGATCCCCAGGCGGGCGGCTTTTTCCAGGTTCTGCGGAGACAGCAGCTGCATATGTTCGATGCGGTGATGCAGGCGGGGCAGGTCATGTTCTTTTTCGAAGGCACGAAGCATGGCAAATCCTTCTAATACTTCCTGAGTGGCGAGATCGCCAATGGCATGTACTGCCAGGGGTAGGCCGTTTCTACTAGCGAGGCGGCCTTTTTCCAGGATTTCTTCTGCTTTTAACAGCAATGTACCGCGATTGGTGTCATCTCCTTCGTAGGGCATCAACATGGCGGCAGTCTGCGGACCCAGCGCGCCATCTGCAAACATTTTTACCGTTCCTATACGAAGGTGAAAACTGCCAAATCCACCTTTCAGCCCAACGCTCACAGCTTCTTGCAGCTGTTCAACCGGCAATCCTTTGATCACCCGCAGGGTCAATTCTCCTGCCTGATCCAACTCCTGTAACGCGGTGAAACACGGGACGCGATCGAAATCATGGACAGCTGTTATACCGAATTGATGAAGCTTTTGCTGCGCTGCTAGAAGGTTTTGTTTCAACCGGGGGCTGCTCAGGGGTGGGATGATCTTTTCAATGAGATTGACCGCATTTTCGAACAGGATGCCGGTAGGTTTTCCGGCTGCGTCGCGCTGGATAATGCCCCCGTCTGGATCGGGTGTGTTGCCATTGATGCTGGCGTGCTGCAATGCCAGCGAATTTGCCCACGCGGAATGCAATGACATATCGGTCAGGTAAACCGGGTGATGCGGCGCGATCCTGTCCAGATCAGTTGCAGTCCCGAAATCGCCAGGCCAAAAGTTCTGATTCCAGCCATGCCCCCTGATCCATTCGCCTGGTGAGGTTTCCTGCACCCTTGTTTTCACACGTACCAGGCATTCTTCGCGTGTGGGAGTCGCGCAATCCACCAGGCCTAAGGACAGTCCGTAGAGTTCGAGATGTATGTGGGAATCTGTCAGACCCGGCATCACGTAACGACCATCAAGGTCTAATTGAGCCACACCGGGTGCAGATAGGTGCAGGATCTCAGCATCGGAGCCGATGGCAGTTATGCGTTGGTGGTCGATGGCAAGGGCGGTTTGATCAGGGGAACAGCCATGCAATCTGCCGTTGTACAGGAGGAGCATCTTTTACTCCAGTAAATTGTCGATCAGGCTATTCAATTCTTCTTCGGAATAATAATGGATGGTGATCGTACCGCCTTTACCGCTGGGATGAAGGAGCACCTTCGTTCCAAATCGGCCGCGCAGTCTTTCCTCAATTTCCTGGATCAATGGATCGATCGGTTTAACCGGAGGGGCGGGCGGTTTTTCTCCAGACAACTTACGAACCAGTTCTTCAGTGCGGCGCACATTCAGTTCCTGGGCGAGAATGGTGTGCAGCGCGGCTATCTGTGCTTCTTCAGTTGGCAAACCAAGCAAGGCGCGGGCATGCCCCTCGGAGATCTTCTGGACAGCAAGGGCTTCCTGGATGACCGCGGGGAGGTTGAGCAACCGGAGGGTGTTGGTAACCGTTGTCCGGCTCTTACCCATTTGAGCAGCAAGACCTTCGTGGGTCAGGTTAAATTCATCCACAAGCCGTTTGAATCCCCTGGCGGTTTCCAGCGGTGAGAGGTCCGCGCGTTGGATATTTTCGATGAGTGCTTCGGTCAATCGTTGTTGTTCGGTAACGGTGCGGATGATGACTGGCACTTTTTCCAGACCGGCGAGCCTGGCGGCGCGCAGGCGTCTTTCTCCAGCGATGAGGATATAGTTACCGGAAATCAGATCGTGCGAGACGACGAGCGGTTGGAGGATGCCATGTTCACGGATCGATGCAGCCAGCTCAACCAGGTTTTCATCGTTGATCGAGTCGCGCGGCTGTTGCGGGTTTGGTATGATCATCGATAGGGGAACATGACTATCAGCGGGGGCAGCCGGGCTGGTGAAACCAGCTGGAATGAGGGCGTCCAAGCCTTTTCCGAGACCGGATTTTTGTGCCATAAATTCCACCTATCCCAAGAGCGGGGCTGAGAAGCCCCCATCCTGATTAAGAAGTTCCAAGGTCAAACCTGCGTAGGCTTTCGCTGGGTTGGATTCGGGCGCGTACTGATTGATGGGTAATCCATACGAGGGTGCTTCAGCCAGGCGCACAGAGCGGGGTATGACAGAATCATACACCAGATTGGGAAAGAACTTGCGTACCTCCCGCACAACATCAGCGGAGAGGTTCGTGCGGCTATCAAACATGGTCAGCACAACGCCACGGATGCGCAACTCAGGGAAGAGATTTGTGCGAACGAGGTTCAGGGTTTGGGTAAGTTGTCCGATGCCTTCAAGCGCCAGGTATTCACATTGCACCGGAATGATCACCCCATCAAGGGCAGCCACCAGTCCGTTTACGGTGAGCAGGCTGAGGGAGGGTGGGCAATCGATGATGACATAATCGTAACGCTCGAGAGCCGGTTTTATTGCTTCACGCAGGCGGTACTCACGACCAGAGAGGTTGATCAGTTCAATCTCTGCGCCAGCGAGGGCGGGTGATGCGGGCAATAGAGATATTTTCAGTTTTTGATTAAGTAAAATATTTGGCGAAATTGGTTCCGAGCCAATGAGGATTTCATATGTACCGCACTTGACTTCGTACTTGTTGATGCCAAGGGAGGACGTGGCATTCGCTTGGGGATCAAGATCGATCAAGAGGACCTTTTTCCCGAACTGACCCAGGTAAGCACACAGGTTGATCGCAGTGGTGGTTTTTCCAACACCGCCCTTCTGGTTTACTAGGGTTAATACACGGCTCATTTTATCGGGTGCTCAACGATCTGGGTTGTAAACTGAGAGACTTCTGAAGGGGTTGGAACACCCTGGATGCCAACGCGTGTTACCGAGTTGGCGGCTACCAGCGTGGCAAGCTTTACTGCTTCCCATGGATCGCGCGTTTGAAATAATTTAATGAAGAAAGCTGCGGCGAAAATGTCGCCTGCGCCGACCGGGTCTACCTCAACCTCCTGGGGAGGTCTGAAATAGCGCACATCACCGTTCCAGTAAACACGTGATCCAGCTGCGCCTTCTGTTACAACCAGGATGGACAGTTGTGATGCAAAAGATGCGACCACATCCTCACTGCCGCGTACATCTTCTATGCTCATCACCGCAGCCTGGATATAAGGGAGAACCTGATCTGCCTCATCCCAGGGCTTGTAACTCACCACTCCCTCTCCGTTCCAGCCGCGCATCCATCCCTGCGGGGTGATGCCGGTGAGTGAATTTGGAAAAGACCGCGCCAGTGCAGGGCTGATCTCTCCGGTGAGCGGTCCCAAATGCACGATGGGTGTGTTGCGCCAGGCGGGTGGCACATCTTCCAGCTCGAGGGTATCTGCTACATGCAGGATATACTGGATCCTGCCTTGAGGGGTGTAGGTGTTGCGGAATGTGCTGGTGTGGAGAGAATTCTTGCGGGCGATGGAGATACCCGAAAGCTGATCAAGTTGGAGATCAGGCGAACAGGCGGTGACAATGCCAACGCGCTGCCCGAAGGCTAGTGCGGTCAGCGATGCATAGGAAGCGGTTCCTCCCAGTTTATTTCCGTCAGGCGTTACATCCTGTGTGATGTGACCAATGATCAAATAATCAACAGGTTCGATCTTGGCGAGATTCTGCATTGGCTGTGCAAACCGATCTATAGTTGGGATTTAACTTCGTTATCATCCAGGTCAGACTGGATGTCATCATCTTCGATTTCAATTTCGACATCTGTTTCATCTTCGTCAAATTGTCCCTGTTCGAGGACTGATTCAGTGTCGGAAATCTCCACCGGCATACCGGGCACTGCAGCGGTGCAATAGGGGCAAATGTTCCAGGGCAGCTCGATCAAGCGACCGCAGGATTCGCAGGTTTTCTTCAGCACCGTACCGCAGCCGGGGCAGACGATCCAATCCGGTTGCAAGTGACGCTCGCATCCGGGGCAGAGTGCAGCGCCTTCAATCGCCTGGAGCAGGGCTTCTTCTTCGAGAGCGCGTTGATATTCCTCTTCCAGCATATACCCGGGGCGCAGAACAAGATAGATCAGGAATCCGGGAAGGAAAAAGACCGTGACGACGACCACCGCGATAATGCGCAGGACACGATCACGGCTGCGCTTGCGGATATCCCGGTTCGTCCAAAAGATCAGGCTGAGCCAGAGAGCGGCCAGGAAGGCGGCGGAAAAACCAACGGCGAAAGTAGTCAGTTGTTTAAGAAAAGAAGGATCAAGACTCATTTGCGCTCCATGCTGGAATTATAGCATGGATGGAACCGCCTTGCCCCTGAACGGGAGGGGCTTGCGTGAAAATGATGCTTGTTATATAAAACAATGAGAATTGGGTGCCAAAGGAGGAAACAATGACGCGTGAATCGAGAGCATCATACCGCATCAAGGACCTCTCGGTTGATGAGCGGCCGCGCGAGAGGCTGGAGCGCAATGGCCCGGAAGGGCTGTCGAAAGCCGAGCTGTTGGCGATCCTGTTGCGGGTGGGTGTGGAGGGGGAAAACTCGATCCAGCTTGGAGAACGCATTCTCTTCGAACTGGGCGGGTTGCGCGGGATCCAACGGGCAAGCTTCGCTGAGGTTTGCAACATCCACGGATTGGGACCGGCTAAAGCCGCGCAGATCAAAGCCGCGATTGAGTTGGGCAGGCGGCTTACCCTGGAGGCACCGGAATTGAGCGGGGCGATCAGCTCCCCAGCAGATGCGGCTGAGCTGGTGCGCTACGAAATGCAAGGACTGGTGCAGGAGCAGCTGTGGGTCATCCTGCTTGACACGCGCAACCGCAAGATCTGGATCGATAAGGTTTACACAGGTTCGTTGAACGCCTCAATGGTGCGGGTGGGGGAATTGTTCCGCGCGGCGATCCAGCGCAGCGCGGCGTCGATCATCCTGGTGCACAACCATCCCAGCGGCGACCCGAGCCCCAGCCCGGAAGACGTATCGCTGACGCGGGCGGCGGTGGAAGCCGGCAAGCTGATGGACGTTGAGGTATTGGATCACCTGGTCATCGGGCATGGAAAATTTGTGTCGATGAAGGAGAAGTCCCTGGGTTTTGCCTAAATATTTTGGCTTTCGTTGACTAAAAAGATGGCTTATAGTAAAATATGCAGCGCTGGCGAGGTAGCTCNNCAAATCCCACCCTCGCCACTTTTTGTATTAAAAGATTGGATGCGGGTTTACTGGTGAGTAAGACCAGTACGCCGCAGATACTCACCCTTACCACGATCCATTTATACAGCTAACAGCATGTTCAAACACCCGTCAGGGTGCAAAAGGCTACCTTACCAACCAATGGTTTCATGTAAATACATCTGCGATGTGCCCTGCACATGCAGTTGAATTATCAAATTTGTTTCTATGTCGTAACTTATTCCTGCTTGATGTTTCCTACCAGCCAGGATCCCTTGGGCAGGCATTCTCCGGCACGAAATCCGGAATAATGTGGCTGGATAAATCTGAGCCGGAGCTGCCACAATTCAAGGTTAGCGTCGGTAAAGGCGGCTGATTTCCATTCAAAATGATATGGTTGTTGGGCAGTGATCTTGTGGAATATGTGTTCGTTAGCCTGATCATCCCATTCACCAAAATACCTGGTGGCTTTGGTCGTTTTATCTATTACCGTCACATTCATCTGGAACAGGTAATCTCCAAGGTCGCCGCAGCTGCTGTAATAGTTGCGCTGCAAGTCAAGGCTGTAGCCGTTGATGTTCTGCCAGTCCTGGTTATTCCTCAGGTCAGGTGAGAGCAGGTAAAACTGCAGCGATTTAACACTCGATGAGGCCAACGGCACTACAGGGCAGCCTGAGGCACCCAGAGCCAGGTTCTGGGAGTTGCATAATTTAAAGTCGTAGGTAAAGTTATTTTGATCTGTGTAACAGGTCAGTTTGTTAAAATCCTGGTCGTAGAGCTGGTCGATGGTCCATCCTTGCGTCGTACCATCATCGAATCGAAATGCCCCGGGTTTGAACAAATTGACGTATTCTTTTGGCAAACGCATTTCGAGTGCTGCGAGCGTTGCGATGGTTACCGGTTTATTCCATCCCTCCCATTTGTAATCCATAGTAAATTACCTTTCAGATCAAAAAAACCGTCCACATGATCGTGGGCGGTTCCTCTCCAATGAAGTCATTTTGCGATTGTTTGGCAGCCACTAACGCAAAACAACCAACGAGAATGGGTTGGATTCTCACATTTAGTATAGCACGGTCAATCTTTATTGGAATCGCTCAATCTTTGCGAGTCTCGCAATTGGATGTTTTTTATGGACTTAAACTCCATAAGCAGGTTTGGAATTTATTATTCCATAAGCATTTCTGAGAACAGGATGTTGAGTTGTCGCTTTCAGTATCGCACTTGAATTTTTGATGGCATTGAAAAATCTAAAAAAAATGCCGTACAATGTAAAAAAGGAGCGAAAGGAGAAACCATGAAAAAGATCCTTTTTGTAACCCTGTTAATCATATTTCTTGCCGGTTGCGGTACAACCCCAACAGCAGTGCCCACGCAAGCACCGGGACCGATCGCCACAGAAACACCAGCCGCGCCAGAGTTGCCGGAGGTTGAAGCACCGGAGGGCATGGTCTACATCCCTGCTGGTGAGTTCCAGATGGGCTGCGATCCGGAGCACAACGGTGGATTTTCCTGCATCGCGGATGAGTTGCCGCTGCACACAGTAAAGCTGGACGGCTACTTCATTGATCAATTTGAGGTGACCAATGTTAAGTACGCCGAGTGTATCGCGGCGGATGGCTGCGAATTTCCCTCCAGGACAAATTCAGAAACCCGGGAATCCTACTTCGAAAATCCTGAGTTCGCCAACTACCCGGTGATTTTTGTCACCTGGAAGGATGCCAATGACTTCTGCACCTGGGCTGGGAAACGGCTGCCCACTGAAGCAGAATGGGAAAAAGCCGCGCGGGGTTCCAAGCCAATAGCGTATTCGTGGGGAGATGAAAGTCCCACATGTGACCTGGTGAACAGTTACAACAACCAGGGCAACGCCAATTGCGCAGGGGATACCCAGGCAGTGGGTAGTTACGCGGCCGGTAACAGCCAGTACGGCGTAGCCGATATGGCGGGAAACGTCTGGGAATGGGTGAGTGACTGGTACAGCGAAGATTACTATGCGATGTCACCTGTGAATAACCCGCCTGGACCGGAAGGATCCACGAATAAGGTATTACGCGGTGGAGGTTGGGGCAGCAAGTGGCCGCAATTACTCACCGCCAGCCGCGCCTTTGACCCGGACTTTAATAGCAGCAATGATGCCGGATTCCGCTGCGCATTATCTGCCGAGGGGAACTAGGTTCATTTGACGCACAGGGGGAATTGATTATAATGAGGTCAAGTGGGTAAATAAAATTTTTACAGGAGGAAAAATGGCATACACGATGGATTCAAAGATCGGGGATTTCTTGAATGATCCCAAAGGCATGCAGGCGTTAGGTGAACTGATAGCTGAGCTCTCAAAGCATCCAATGGCCGGCCTCATCAAGGGAATGACGCTCAAGCAGGTTGTGGCAATCCCGCAGGTGAAAGCGGTCGGTTTGACCGAGGAGATGGTGAAGGTTGGTCTGGCGCACGTCAATGCCAAACTGAAATAACCTGAACATCTTACAAAGGTGTTGATGATCACCGGAGGGTAAATTCCTTCCGGTGATTATTTTTTAAGGGAATATCAATAATGAAAAATAATAATATTGCTACTTAACAATACTGTATGATATACAGTATAATAAATGCATGATCGAACCCGAAAAACTCTCAGAACATGTGGAAAGATTGAACGCGGAATTGCGCCGTGGGTTGATCGTGCTGGTCGTGATGAGTCAACTGGAAGAAAAGCAATACGGTTACTCGCTACTTAAACAATTGGAAGAGAAAAGCTTCTCAATTACGCAGGACACCCTTTACCCAATGATGCGCAGGCTTGAAAACCAGGGTTATCTGCAGAGTGACTGGCAGCTTGACGACAACCGACCAAGACGATATTACCAACTGAACGAATTTGGCCAGGCAGTGTTGGATGCACTGCGTAAAGATTGGAAAACCCAGCTGCGGATAATTGAGGAGATTGTAAGATGAAACTATCTGAGAAAAGTAACATTTTGTTGGAGCGCTATATTCTCGCTGTGGAACGACGCTTGCCCCTGCAGGGCAGGAAAGACATCCTGGCTGAGATCCGGTCGAATTTGATGGATTTACTGGAAGATCAGTATCCACCTGAGACGGTGCTGGATGAAACACAGATGGAGCAGGAATTGCGGAAGTTGGGCTCACCCCATTCTGTCGCAGCAGGATATCGCCAGAGTGACGCGTTGATCGACCCGCGCTTCAATCCTGTATTTCGTTTCTTTGTGACCTTCGTCGCGCCGATCGTTGCCGGAGCGATGCTGCTCGCGGGAATCGTTTCTTTTGTGCTTAGCCAGGGTGAGAGCCCGTTCTGGGGTATCTGGGAGATGTTCTCCAACATCTGGGGAGCGGTAGTGGGATTGATCGGGTCTGTTGCCTTGATCCTGATCCTCATCACCCGGTTCTTCCCCCAGCTGGGGCAGGGAAAGGACCTGGATTTCATGAAAGAGGAACAAAAGGAGTGGTCGATCAGTGATCTACCGGAGCGTGTACAGGAAACCGATAAGGTGCATCCATGGGAACCGATCGCCGGGATCTTCTTCGGCATCATCGGTCTCTTGATCTTCACCGTCTTCTTCGAGGACCTGGCAGGTTTCTGGTGGCGCGTGGACGGGAATTGGAATATGGTGTCGATCTTCACTGCCAGCTTTATGACATTCCTTCCCTGGATCGCGATCAATATTGGTCTGGATATTTGCCGCAATGCATTGATCCTGTTCCAACACCAGTACACTTTGTTAACTCGCGTGTTTGAGATCGTGATTCTGAGTTCTGAGTTGGCTCTTGCCGCGGCGATGCTCAGAGCAAGGGACCTGATCAATTTCGACAAAACACTTGCTTTACAGCGCGGGTTACCTGCTGGAGCAGTCAAAGGGATCCAGGTAATGCTGGATATGAATTTTGTACACTGGTTCCTTGTGTTCTTTATTGTGGTGATCAGCCTGTCTCTACTGAGCTGCATCGTGCGGCTGATCAAATCCGTCATCAAAAATGGTGTTTGATCAGTATAAAAACTCAATTGAAAAAGCTCCGGACATAAAACGGAGCCTTTTTTATTTAATGATCATGTTTTCAATCACCAAAGCACATGCCAAGGTCGCGAGCGGTGAGCATGGTATCGCAATCCAGCGGTACACTCTTCATACGTTTTGTAGCATCTGCCAGCGGCACATACTTAACTGTTGGAGGATCAAGAGCGACCATGACGCCTTGTTGTCCTTCATCCAGTGCCCTTACAGCGGCCGCACCAAAACGCAGCGCAATGAGCCGGTCATTGGATGTAGGCGTACCGCCGCGCAGCAGGTGACCCAACACGACCAGGCGGGCTTCCTTGCCGGTGATCTTCTGCAATTCCTCGGTTACCTTTTCCCCTACTCCGCCCAGCCTCTCTGCGCGCCCCACCTCTTTGTCCAGCACGGTGACCGATCCGCCCTTTGGAACTGCCCCTTCAGCTACCACAACGATCGAAAAATTGCTGCCGCTTTTTACGCGGTCCTCGATCTTCTTCGCCACGATGTTCAGGTCATAAGGGATCTCCGGGATCAGAACGACATCAGCAGAACCAGCCACACCAGATTCCAGAGCGATCCAGCCAGCGTAGCGGCCCATTACCTCCACAACGATGATGCGGCGGTGACTGGCAGCGGTGCTGTGTAAACGGTCCAGGCATTCCACGGCAAAACTGACTGCGGTATCAAAACCAAATGTGACGACCGTCTGGTCAAGGTCGTTGTCAATGGTTTTGGGCACACCGACGACGCGCAACCCTTTTTCTGCCAGCGAATTGGCGATCGACATAGATCCATCGCCGCCAACTGAGATCAGTGCGTCGATCTCGTGCATGTAAAACGAACGCATCAATTCATCCGACCGGTCGATCTCGGTATAGGTGCCATCCGGATTCTTTACCGGGTAATGAAAGGGGTTTCCGCGGTTGGTGGTACCAATGATCGTGCCGCCCAGGTGGGTAATGCCGCGCACACGTTCCCGTGTGAGCTTGATGATCCCGCCCTCAACGTACTGCTCCGGCATCATCAACCCGTTGAAACCGTCACGAATGCCGTACATTTCCCAGCCGCGTCCCAGGCCAGCCAGCACGGCTGCGCGAATGACTGCGTTCAAGCCCGGTGCATCTCCACCGCCGGTGGAAATGGCCACTTTCCTGATCGGAGCAGATTCCTTGCTCATGAGTACCTCACTTTTTTCACTATACTATGTGATTTAAAATTATATGATAATTCCAGCGAATTGATGAACGAAAATTCCAGGAGGAGGGTTTACAGGAGGAGGGTTTATTGCTAAGAAGCTGGTATTTTCAAGTACAATTTAATCATGCCTGAAAAAATATTGATCGTCGAAGATGAAAAAACTTTACAGGAAACGCTTGTATACAATTTTGTAAAAGAAGGGTACCTGGTTAACAGTGCTGATGATGGATTGGCGGGTTTACAAATTGCGCGAACATGGAAACCGGACCTGGTGTTACTGGATGTAATGTTACCCAAATTGAATGGTTTTGAAGTTTGTAAGGCATTACGACCGGAAACAGATATTCCGATTTTACTGTTAACTGCCCGTGCTGAGGAGATCGACCGCGTCATTGGATTCGAAATTGGCGCGGATGATTATATAGTCAAGCCATTTAGCATGCGCGAGTTGATCGCACGCGTAAAAACACGGTTAAAAGCATATCAACGCACAAATTTAGCATCAGGTGAACCCTCAAAAGCCACAGAACCCCCAGATGAGATCTTACTGGGTAACCTGGTGATCGACCGGAAGCGGCATGAGATCCGGTTGGATGATGTGGTTGTGCCATTAAAACCTAAGGAAATGGACCTGCTATGCTTCCTGGTTGAAAACAAGGGAAGGGCGGTCTCACGCGAGACCATTTTGGAAAAAGTATGGGGTTGGGATTACATCGGGGGCAGCCGTACTGTCGATGTTCACATCCGCTGGCTACGCAGCAAGATCGAAGCAAATCCTTCAAAGCCGGTGCGGTTGGTAACTGTACCCGGGCTGGGTTATAGATTCGAGTCCTGATGAGACGATCGATCAAGTGGCGTTTTATCCTACCTTTTGTGTTGATCATCCTTGCTGTCGTCACAGTTCTTCTGGTCCTATACACCCGCCAATATCGAGAACTCTATTACGAGGATACCCGCGAGACACTTAACAGCGAAGCAAATCTACTCGCATTAGAGATAGCACTGTTGCCTGAAAATGAATCAGATCAGCAGGCACTTTCCGATTTGGTGCAACGTTTTTCTGAAAATCTGGATGTCAGGGTGACGATCATACAGCCGGATGGTAAAGTCATTGCTGAGTCAGACGCGACCGCTGAAATGATGGTTAACCACCTGAACAGGCCGGAGGTCAAGCAGGTGGTGGCAGGCGGGATTGGTTACAACGTACGATACAGTACGACGTTCAAAACTGAGATGGTTTATGTGGCGGTGGGTCAGATGAGCGATGGCAAACTCGTTAACATCGTCCGGTTAGCCAAGCCACTGGAGATCGTAAATGCCCGCCTGTCCATGATACGCCGAACCATCCTCATTGGTGGATTGGCAGCTATCTTACTCGCGGTATTGGCTACTTTCTTTGCAGCGAGACGAACCATTCGACCGATCACACAGCTAACCGAGGCGGCAAAAAGAATAACCAGCGGAGATTATTCTCAAATCCCCGAACCTGGCGCAGATAATGAGATTAATGACCTGACCCGCGCTTTTTCCAGAATGGCAGCCCAGATCCAGGATCAGATCACTACCATTGGCGGACAAAACACGAAACTCGAAACGATCGTTGACCGATTAATGGATGGACTGATCATCGTGAATCGTGATGGAAAGGTCGAGTTGATCAATCGGGCAGCCCGTTCAATGATTGGTGTTGACGCCACCGAGGTCGAGGGCGGGGATTTTGTAAAAATCTTACAGCAATATCAACTGGTTGAACTCTGGCAAAAGACTGTAAAAGATAGAAAAGATCAGAACATTTACATAGAACTCAAAAATCAGGACAAATATCTGCTGGGGATGAGTACTTTTCTAGGTTCTGTCCAGGATGGCACTGTCTTGATTCTGCTTCAGGACCGTACAAAAAACCGCAATCTCGAGGAGATGCGCCAAACTTTTGTCAGTAATGTCTCGCACGAGCTTCGCACGCCGTTAACAACAATGAAGGCACTAAACGAAACTCTCCAGGAATGTGTGCGTACAGATCCTGATTCTGCTGAACGTTTCCTGATCTTGATGGAGGTGGAGATCGATAAGCTCACCCAGATGGTGTTGGAACTGTTGGAATTGTCCCGCATCGAATCAGGCAGGGTGGAAATGTTAATGACCAATGCGGTGGTTGCAGACCTGCTGAAAAAACCTGTTGAGCGGATGAGAATGCAGGCAGAAAGGGCTCGCCTTGACCTGCAAGTGAACTGTCCGGAGGGATTACCAGAGATCAAGGTCGACGCAGAACGGATGGAACGGGTGCTGATCAACATTATCCATAACGCGATCAAGTACACCCCACCAGGTGGTGTGATCACCGTTTCAGCTGAGCAGGTCAACAATGAGATCATCATCCGGGTCAGCGATACGGGGGAGGGGATAGATGAAAAAGATCTTCCTCGCATCTTTGAACGGTTTTATAAAACTGACCAGGCCAGGGCAAGTGGAGGAACAGGTTTAGGTCTGGCGATCGCCAAACACATCGTCGAAGCCCACCAGGGCAAGATTTGGGTTGATAGTCAAAAAGGGGTTGGGTCGGTTTTCTCAATTGCACTGACAATCGCATAAGTTGTAACTCTTAACAATTCGTTAACCTCTTGTTTAACAGGGGTTAATCGATGTTTGATATTCTTCTTTTAGTCAAATATTAAAAGGAGAAAAAGAATGTTAAAGAAAGGTTTTGCTGTTTTAAGTCTCGTATTTGTGTTGATTTTTGCCCTGACCGCCTGCGCACCATCGGTCACTCCCACAACCGCCCCAGTAATAGAACCAACTCCGACCACCGCTACCGCTGAACCAGTAGCGACAGAAGCCCCGGTTGAAGTTGATCCATTAGCCGCATACATGCCGGATGCGGTCACAGGTGCCATCGTGAGTGCGGGATCCTCTACCGTGTTCCCATTGTCGGAGAGAATGAAACAGAGATTTGAAGAAGAAGGTTTTACCGGTGAGATCACCATCGACAGCATTGGGTCAGGTGCCGGTTTTGAACGTTTTTGTGTGAATGGTGAAACTGACATCGCCAATGCCTCCCGGGCAATCAAGGATAGTGAGGTTGAGTCCTGCAAGGCGATCGGACGAGAGCCGCTAGAATTTCGTGTAGGTACAGATGCGTTGGCTGTGGTAGTCAGCAAAGAGAATACCTTTGTCACCGATGTGACCGCTGATGAATTGGCGATGATCTTCTCAACCGCTGTAAAGTGGTCAGATGTGCGCGCTGATTGGCCGAACGAAGATATTCTGCGCTTCATCCCCGGTACGGATAGCGGTACTTTCGATTACTTTATCGAAGCGATCGTGGCACCAGCTTATCCTGATGCTGACGGAAAACCCAATATTGAGAATGGTGAAGCTGCCATCCTGGCGGCGAGCAATCTGCAAATGTCAGAAGACGACAATGTTCTGGTACAAGGCGTTGAAGGTTCACAATACGCCATCGGTTTCTTCGGTTTCGCTTACTATCAGGAAAATGCAGATAAATTAACGGTACTTTCAGTCGACGGTGTTGCTCCAACAGCTGAAAGCGCGGAAGATAACAGCTATCCGATCTCTCGCCCACTGTTCATCTACACAACCGCGCAAATCATGCAGGAAAAACCCCAGGTAGCCGCCTTCGTGTACTTCTACCTGTTCAATGTCAACAATGAGATCCTCGATGTTGGGTACTTCCCCGCTTCAGATGAAGTCCTGCAGAATGCGATGGATGCCTGGACTGGATCGGTAATCAAGTAAAACAAATTTTCACTCCTGCTGTAATCCTTCCCCCGGATTCCCCGGGGGAATGAACTCGTGTCAAAAGGAACGATCATCGTGAAGAATAACGAAAATAAGCTATCGGATAGTTTTTCCAGACAAAACACGACGTTGAAAAAGAGGAGACGTTGGTCTGAATCACTGATCCAGGGATCACTCTTTCTGGCGGGATTCTTTTCAATCCTCACAACAGCGGGGATCATCTTCACACTTGGAAAGGAAGCCTTGTTATTCTTCCAAAAACCTGAGGTGAAACTGTTCGAGTTTTTGACTGGCACTGCCTGGCAACCTCACATCAACCAGTTCGGAATCTTACCCCTGGCGACGTCCACACTGCTGACCACTGCAGTGGCGATGTTGATTGCCATTCCACTGGGTCTGACCGTTGCAGTCTTCCTATCCGAATACGCCTCAAGAAAAGTGCGTAACTTCTTAAAACCGATCCTGGAAGTATTGGCCGGCATTCCTACCATTGTTTACGGGTACTTTGCGTTGACGTTCATCACACCTCTTTTGCGTGAGATCTTCGGAAAAGATGTCGTAAACATCTACAACACGGGTTCCGCGGGTTTGGTAATGGGGATTCTCATCCTGCCCTTGATCGCTTCCATCAGTGAAGATGCTTTAGCGGCTGTACCCCGGTCGCTGCGCGAGGCTGGATATGGGTTAGGTGCCACCAAGTTCGAGGTGGTGTTCAAGATCGTTTTGCCTGCCGCGCTATCCGGGATCAGCGCGGCGATCATCCTTGGCATCTCGCGAGCGATCGGCGAAACCATGATCGTCGCAGTTGCAGCTGGTGCGGGTCCGAATCTCACGCTGAATCCATTCAAAGGAGCTGAGACGATGACCGGACACATTGTCAGAATTTCCGGTGGAGATTTGAGCTACGATTCGATCGATTATGACAGCATATTTGCCCTTGGGCTGGTGCTCTTTCTCTCCACACTTCTTCTCAACATCATCAGCCAGTGGATCGTAAAGCGGTTCCGCGAGGTGTATGAATGATCCGGACCGCGAAAGACACCAAATCACTATTTGAGAATAATCTTGCGTTGAGAACGAATCAAGGAAAAACCTGGCATGTTATTTTCCTGTTGGTAACAATTCTGGCAATCGTTTCTCTCACTCTCCTGATCGTTAATATCGTGGATAGCGTTTTTGGTTACGTTGTGATCAATACGAAAGTTGATCCTGCCACGCTAATGGTGGATGGATTGGCGTTGGAAGACCAGACCAAAGCACAATTAACAGAAGCACTGCGCATGAATCTTTCGAGCGGTGCATTCAATAAATTGAACACTGAAAAGGATTTCGGGGACCGAACTCGTAATGAGATCCTTGCCCTGGTCGAGGAACGAATTCTGAAATACGAGGTTCTGGAATCCTGGTCTTTGGCAGATTCTTTATTCCGTAAAAACTCTGTCATTGATGAATACAGTAAATTAGTTATCGAAAATCCGCGGGCAACTCTAAAATTTATTTCCTGGCTTACCTGGGATCGGTTGGTACGACCGCAATCCAGTGAAATCGTGACCGCCGGGATACGCACAGCAATCCTGGGCTCTCTTTGGACGATCATTATCACGATCCTTTTTGCCTTTCCGCTGGGGGTTGGGGCTGCTATCTACCTGGAGGAATACGCGAGTGATAACTGGGTGAACCGCGTGATCCAGACAAACATTAACAACCTGGCTGGGGTCCCTTCGATTGTCTACGGTATCCTCGGTCTGGCTATTTTTGTGCGCGCGTTGGAACCACTAACGAGTGGATCAATTTTTGGCCTGGTGGACCCCACTACCGCGAACGGCAGAACCATCTTATCGGCCGGGTTAACCCTCGGTTTACTCGTCTTACCGTTGATCATCATCAATTCACAGGAAGCGATCCGCGCGGTTCCGCAATCATTAAGGCACGCCGGGTATGGACTTGGTGCGACGAAGTGGCAAGTTACCTGGTCTCATGTGTTGCCCAACGCGATACCAGGGATATTGACCGGTTTAATCCTGGCAGTTTCAAGAGCTATTGGCGAAACTGCTCCTCTGGTTGTGGTGGGCGCTTCTACTGCTATCTCTTTTGATCCAACCTCAGCTTTTTCGAAGTTCACCACATTACCTATCCAGATCTACCAGTGGACCGCCAGACCTCAGCCGGAATGGCAACATCTCGCCGGTGCCGCAATCCTGGTTTTGCTGGTATTATTATTGGGATTGAACGCCGTGGCGATCGTGCTTCGGAATAAGTTATCCCGAAAGTACTAATTCTGAACCTCACGGAGAAATTCATGTTGCAAAACGACGTTATCCTGGAAACCCATGACCTCAAGATCTATTACGGTGATTTCAAAGCAGTCACCGATGTAAATATTCAAATACCCCAAAAACGGATTACTTCGATCATCGGCCCATCCGGGTGTGGTAAATCAACCCTGTTGCGAGCGTTTAACCGTATGAATGAACTGGTACCCAGTTCGCACATTGAGGGCGAGATCATATTTGATGGAAAGAACCTTTATGACCGGGATGTGGACCCGGTCCAGGTCCGATATCGCATTGGAATGGTATTTCAAAGACCCAATCCTTTCCCCAAATCCATCTATGAGAACGTAGCCTGGGCTGCGCGCATTCACGGCTACAAAGGCAGCCTGGATGAGCTGGTGGAAACCACGCTAATAAAAGCCGCGCTTTGGGACGAAGTTAAGGATATACTTAAACAATCCGCCCTGTCATTATCAGGCGGACAGCAGCAACGGCTTTGTGTCGCGCGTGCCCTGGCGATCCAACCCGAAGTGATCCTGATGGACGAACCGGCATCAGCGCTCGATCCGATCGCAACTTTAAAGATCGAAGAACTGATGCAATCGCTTAAAGAGAATTACACGATCGTGATCGTCACGCACAACATGCAGCAAGCCGCCCGGGCATCAGATTACACCGCGATGATGATGCTGGTTGAGGGCACCCGTTCAGGTACGGTCATCGAGTTTGATGAAACCAACAAGGTGTTTACACGTCCGGGTGACAAGCGCACGGAAGATTATGTAACCGGCAGGTTTGGATAATGAGATTCTCAATCGAAAAAATGAGGTGGGCATGAGAGCTACTTTTGAAGCTGAATTAAACTATTTAAAGGATGAATTATTGCTGTTAGGCAACCTGGTGGAACAACAGATCGTTGAGGCCGTCGATTCGTTCAAGAAACGCGATGTGGCAAGTGCAAGACAGATCGTAGAGACCGATGGAAAGGTCAATACCAAAAGATTCGCAATAGAGGAACAGGTGCTGATCACGATTGCGACTCAGCAGCCCATGGCACACGATCTTCGTCTGTTGGCGTCCATACTCGAAATCGCGGGTGAACTGGAGCGCATCGGGGATTATGCGAAAGGAATCGCCACCATCAACATCCGCATGGGTGATGAAGAGTTGATCGTGCCGTTGATAAAAATACCGATTATGGCGGAAAAATGCGCCAGAATGCTGCACCGTGCGGTAAACGCTTTCATCAAAGAGGATCTTGAGGAGGCAAAATTAATCCCGGAAGAGGATGATGAGGTTGACCGGCTTTACAACGAGGTCTACCACACGCTGATGAAGCAGATCGTTAAGGATGAGGACAGCATTCAACGCGTCAGCTGGATCCTGTGGGTGGCGCATAACCTGGAACGCGTGGCGGATCGTGTCACCAACATCTGCGAGCGGACGGTCTTCACAGTGACTGGTGAACTAAAGGAAATCAGGTCTTCGGATCAATAACCATTAAGCAAAGCAAACGATAATAAATGGTGCAGGAACTGCACCATTTATTATGTGTGCATATTGAATGGGGTGAAATTATTCAGGAGACATTTCGAAGTGAGTCCATTTTTTCCACAAACCTGGCCAAACCAGGATAACGACCAGAGCCAGTGAGACGATGGGGGCCAGTGAGAACAGTGAGAAGCGGCCTAGTTCCTGGCTGGTTACAATTCCCAGGGGAATGCCGACGATCAACTCGGTCACTCCGGCGGTCAAACCCAGCACGCGCTGCCATTCACGCGGTTTAAGCAGAATTCCTGCTGTAACTACAGCCCAACCGATCATGGCAATGAAGTGTAATTTTTGCACCAGTGTGAATAAATCTGCACCAATTGTGATCATGCGGCTGGTACTGGCAATCCCGTTCATCCAGCACAGGATATAGCAAATGCCTGTAAGCAAAGCCAGCAGCGTACGACTCCAGGATAAACGTTCAACCAGGATCATCATTAAGAAATAAAGGATTGTGTACGGGAAGAAGAGGATGAAGTAAATAGGTGGCAAGCCGGCGGCCATGAATGGAATGTTCACGAAGAAACTGCCAAGGAGGGTGAGGATGAGACCAAATACTGATAGTGCAAAGGCCCACCTCTTTTTGGAAAAGTACCCGTAAGAACTGACAGCAAATAAGGCTGCAGCAAGTAGTCCCATGTTTGCTAATAACGGGTGGACCCATTCGAGAAGGATCTCGCAGCCAGGTTCAGCTGCTTCCGCATGCATGCCAGCCTGGTAAAACTGGAAGAATAGGACATAGTGACCGACGATGCCAATTACAGCAGCAATTAGCGCAAGGATACCCCCGAGTTTGTAGTTCGTTTTCATTATTTCATCTCCTTATGATTGATTTGATTTACTTTTTAATGGCAGGAAATACAACCCTTGTAATAGGCGACGTTGTTGTGCGCAGCCACGTAGACCACAGTATCCGGTTTGATCTCCAGGTTGCACCCGTTGGTAAGGAAGAAAGGTTTAATGTCCCATTTGAGTACCTCGAGGTCGCAAGCTACATAAACCGTGCCTTCCCATGTGTCGTTGCAGAGCGGACCACTGATCACCCGGTCAAAGGTGATGGGCTTTCCCCTAATTTCAATATCGGTTTTTTCGAATACCTGTTCAGCGGATGTGTCAGGCGGGAACTGGCTGACATCATCCAGGTAGGTCACACTCCCTTCAGGACATGGATTTTTATTCCCACAGGCAGTTAACAGGATGAGAGAAAGCGTTAAAAATATTAAGTACTTTAACTTCATAATTTTTCTCCGGTGAGATTTATTATTAGTATGACAACGAGTGAAATATTATTCTTTGCTAAAGGTTAAATTGGTTCGTTTTTCATATCTGTTGTAAAATGAATTTGTAATTCCTGCGTAGAGGATAAATGAGCCAAGACTACGTAATTTCAGAGAATCCGGTTTTCAATCGGTTATGTACAGAAACCCGTGAGCAGATCACATGGCTTGCGGTCAAAAAGGACCTAAAAAAAGGAACTTACCTGGTCAACCAGGGAGACCTGTGGCCTTATCTCTTTCTCATCACTCGTGGTCAACTTGTGGCTGAAAAAGATTCTGTTGATGGACGGACCTTCATCGCTACAACCTTCAAACCCGGGGAGATCTTCTGGGGGATCACCTTTTTTATTGAAAACGCACCCATGCCAGCCAGTCTCAAGGTCTTCGAAGATTCAAGCATCTATCTTTGGGCGCAAAAGGATCTGAAACCAATCATCGAAGCCGATGGCGTTTTTTCCTGGGAGATCAACAAAATGGTGGTGAGCCGGATTCAGTTTGCGAGCGAGCTGCTGGAATCTATGACTTTTCATCCCATTGCTGTGAGGTTGGCGCGTTTGCTGGTGGGTATTGCAGATGGGGAGGAAAAGACCTCGATCGAACGGAACCTGACGCTGGATGAAATGGCCGCCCGTATAGGCAGTACCCGCGAGATGGTCTGCAGGCTGCTCTACAAGTTTTCAGATGAGGGATTGATCAAGATCACTCGCACAGATTTTTCAGTAACGGACCCGGAAAACTTGTTGAAAAGGGCGCAAAAACAGGTTTAAGTGTGCCTGTCTATTGAAGAGGTCAGGTGAGCACCGAATAAAATGATCCAGCTGGTGAAGTAAATCCAAACCAGCAGCGCGATCATCTTTCCCAGTGAACCATAGATAATTTCATACCTGGCAAGACCACTCGAAAGGTAGGCGTTAAAGATCGTGGTAATGATCTGCCAGAGGAAGGTTACCAGCACTGCACCGGTGAGCGCACCCATTTTGTGCACCTTGATCTGCGGAACCCAGTAATACAACGCGAACAGTACGGCTACCCTGATGAGGACGGGAAGTGTCTTTGTATAGAAATAGGATGATAAGAACTTGCTGATCAATGAATAGTCTAAATTGATGCCCAGGTTGTTGAGCAGATGCCGAAAGGTTAATGAAAACGATGACAGGATCAGCACTACAGCGAGTGCAGCGATGATCGCCAGAGACCACAAACGCATGCGGATAAAACTGTGCGGAGAGGCGGCCGGCCACGCGGCATTAATATTGCGGATGATGGTTGAAAAAACGGATGTAGAGGACCAGATCAAGCCGAGCAGAGACAAGGCCGAAACTGCGCCGCGCAACTTGAACACCTGTTGAATATTGCTGAGTATGAAATCCTGTGAAACCGGTATCACAGTAGGCAGGAATTTTATTAATTCTCTTTCTACAGTGGCTTGATCAACGAAAAATGAACCAACCGCAACAAAGCTCAAAACCAGCGGAAACATGGAGAATAGTGTGTAATACGCAATACTGGCTGCGGCTTCTGATCCTTTGGCTAATGTGAAAGTCAGGAATGCACCCCGAATCATTCTAAACGCCAGCGTGAAGTAATGCTTGAGCTGGATGCGCACATTTTTACTGAATCTTTGGATTTCAAACTTCATTCTGATCATTTTAATGCGACCCGGTGATCGAAGGTCACTCCTGTGCGCCAATCGCCTGGTTGAATGGATTGTAGGCCGCTTCAAGCTGAGTACGGAATTGTTTGGTGTACAGTTGGTGGTATTTTCCGCGTATCCGCAACAATTCTGAATGAGTACCCATTTCAGTGATCCTGCCGTCTTCAATCACCAGGATGCGGTTCGCCTTCTTGATGGTCGATAAACGGTGTGCGATGACGAAACTGGTGGTTGTATCCAGAAGTGTTTGCATCCCTTTTTGGATAAGGGCTTCGGTTAACGTATCCACTGAACTGGTGGCCTCGTCCATGACAAAGATCTCGGGTTTCGCCAGCACTGCCCGCGCCAGGCTCAGCAGTTGTTTCTGCCCGATAGAAAGCAGGTTACCTCCTTCACCAACTTCTGTTTTGAAGCCTTTTTCAAAATGCATGATGAAATCATAAGCGCCGATGGTCTTTGTCGCTTCAACGATCTCATCATCGGTGGCATCCAGGCGACCGTATCGCAGGTTTTCGGTGATCGTTCCCGAAAACAGGTGAGGTGTCTGCAGGACTACGCCGATGCGCGACTGGATGGCTTGCAATGACAGGCTTGTATAATCGCGTCCACCGATGAAGATACGGCCGGATTGGGGTTCATAGAAACGGCACAACAGGTTGACGATAGTGGATTTGCCGCCGCCGGTAGGTCCGACCAGTGCGATGGTCTCACCGCGTTTCACATGCAGGCTGAAGTCGTTCAGCACGGGTTTATCATCTTCTTCGTAGCGGAAAGTTACATGATCAAAGATGATGTCGCCCTTAATGGAGCCGGGATCAATGGCACGCGGACGATCCTGGATCTGAGGTTCGGAATCGATCAATGAGAACATGCGCTCGGCGGAAGCGATAGCCTGCTGCATTTCGGCAAATACCCGGGCGATATCCTGCACCGGCCACATCATGAATGTGATGTAAGAGACGAAAGCCTGGATACCGCCGATGGTCAGCCCGCCGATCTGTACCTGGCGACCACCATACCACACGACTGCAGCCACAGCCAAAGCCGAGATCAACTGAACGGAGGGCAGGAACAGTGCACTTAACCAGGCTGCCCGATACGATGAATGGTACATTTTGTCCGTGAGGGTTGAAAATTCTGCCAGATTCTCCCGTTCACGCCCCAAGGCTTTGATCACCCTGACGCCGGTAATATTTTCGTTGAATGCTCCCACGATCTTGGAATTCGTCTTGCGCACATTGCGGTAAGAAACGAGGATGCGCCTCTGGAATTGCAATGCGACGAAGAAAAGGATCGGGAGCAAGGCCAGCACGATCAGCGTGAGTTTCCAGTTGATGAAGACCATGAAAAGCATAGAGGTGACGATGCTCATGATCCCCCAGGTTGAGTCGACAAATCCCCATGTGAGGAGATCAGCCACTTTTTCAGAATCCGAGGTGACACGCGCCATGATCCAGCCGACCGGAGTCTTGCTGTAGTAATTCAATGAAAGCGCTTGCAGGTGATTAAACATCTTCTTGCGCAGATCGTAACGGATGCGTTCACCCAGGATGCCTGCCAGGTAAATGAACAAGAATACACTACCTGACTGGACAAGAATGAGCGCGCCGTACATGATTAAAATTCCAACCAGCGCCTGCCTGTTACCGGCCATGATCCCGTTATCAATGATGAGTTTGCTCAGATAGGTGGAAACTGCATCAAGCCCGGCGACAACTGCAATGGTGACTATGAAACCAATCACCCATTTTTTGTGGGGGATGGTTAATTGCAGGATACGGGAAAAGACCTTCCCGTTGAATTTTGACTCAAATTCCTCTTCTTCGAAATAACTATCCGGCACTGGCCAGCTCCTTTTCCAATTCATCTTCGATGCGGGTCTGGATGTTGAAGATCTGGTTGTACACACCAAACTGGTTGACCAGGTCCTGGTGTTTGCCGTGCTGAATAATGCGTCCTTTGTCCATGACCAGGATCAGATCAGCGTTGGCCACGCTCTGGATGCGATGAGCGATTATGAATGTGGTACGGTTATTCATCAGGTTCTGCAACGCTTCGCGGATCTCCACTTCCGTTTCGGTATCCACGGAAGAAGTGGAATCATCGAGGATGAGGATGCACGGGTTTTTAAGGATCGTCCGCGCGATGGTTACTCTTTGCTTTTGACCGCCGGAGAGTGTCACGCCACGTTCGCCAACCAGCGTCTGGTAGCCTTCCTGAAATCCAAGGATCACATCGTGAACAGCGGCAGCGCGGGCAGCCTGTTCAACTTCCTCATCCGTTACATCCCTGCCAACGCCGTAGGTAATGTTTTCACGGATCGTGCGGGAAAACAGGAAAGGCTCCTGCTCCACGATGCCGATCTGCTGACGCAGGTATTTACGCGGGTAGCGGTTCAGTTCCACCCCGTCCAGAAGGATTCTTCCCCCTGTATTTTCATAAAACCTTGGAAGAAGGTTAACCAGGGTGGATTTTCCGGACCCGGTTGAGCCTAGCAGGGCGATTACCTGCCCGGGTTCCACCTTGAAGGAGATGTCCTCCAGTGTTTTATCACCGGGCTCATACTCAAATTTAACATCCTCAAAAATGAAATGTCCCTTTAGATCACTGGGAGGGATGTAATCACCCTGGTCCAGTGGTTCGCGGTCCTCACGGATAATGTCCATGACGCGTCCATAGGAAACCAGGCCGGTTGAGGTCTGAACGATCACCCTGCCCAGGTTGCGCAGCGGGTAGATGATATAAATCACCAGACCGATATACGCGATGTAAGTACCGGCACTTATCTCACCATTGATAGCCATGATGGCACCTACCAGGTAACCGGCCAGCAGTTGCGCGCCGCAAAGAATGTCAGATACAGGCCAAAAGAGCGAGTGCATAAGTAAGAGCTTTTTACCACGCACATATTTTTCCCAGTTGTCTTTTTCAAATTTTTCGATTTCATAAAATTGCCGGGAAAATGCCTTAACCACCCGGACACCGGAAAGGTTTTCCTGCAGGGTGGTGGATAATATGGCTTCCTGCTCCTGGTAAGACTCATAAGCCTTGGTCACCTTCTTGAACAGGTAGATCGATACGGCAAGGATGAAAGGAATGACAATGATCGAGATCAGTGCCAGTTTGACGTTCAAATTGAGCAGCGCGATGAAATTAATGATGAACAGGATCAATATGCGACCGATACCAATCGCCTGGTCTGAAAAGAACCTGCGCAAAGCGTCAACATCTGATGTGGATCGTTCGATCAATTCACCCGTTTTTGTTTTCGAGTGATAAGTGAAGCTGAGGTGTTGGATGTGGTCGTAGAGATAGTTACGTAAACGCCGGGTGATTCCTTCGGCAGTCTGCGAGGCGAGGGCTGTGCTCCCGAAGGCAAAACTGCTTTCGAGCAGTGCCAGGGCAACAAATCCAAGGGCAATGTAGGGCAAACCGACCGCTGCTTCCTTGGTAATGAAGTATGAATCAATAAAATAACGCAGTAACAGATAGGTATAAGTTTTGGCGGCAGCAGAAATGCCAAGGCTGGTAACCGCTCCGAGGTAACGCAAGCGATAACCCTGCATCATCTTCCAAATACCGGTAAAACGGTTTTTAGACAGGGTTGTTTTAAGATCCAGGTTGTTTATATCCGACGATCCAGCCACTATGAACCTCATCAATCTTGACAAATGATTATAAAACCAAAAAAGGCTTAATTACGCATGATCTCATTTCGGGTTTCAGATCAGGGGTTGACAGCCGGGACAAATGAAGGAACTCGTACTGCCAGTGCGGATCTTTTCGATGCTTTCACCGCAGACGGGGCAGGGATTCCCCTCGCGGTAACCGATCAGGATATCCTTCATTTCGAATCCACCTTTTTGCCCAAAAAGGTCGGTCTCGTAGAAAGCCCCGCCTTTGGCCAGGCTGGGTTCAAGCCCCCTTTGAACTGCTGTGTAAAGACACGAGATATCCGCGTCTGAAAGAGTCAATATTTTTCGCAACGGATGCAGACCAGCGAGGAAGAGAATGTCGTGGATGTAAGCGTTGCCAATGCCCGCGACCCGGGATTGGTCGAGCAAGAAGTCTTTGATCCGCATTCCTGGTTTTTGTTCTTTGACGAGCGCCGAGAATTCATCCTCAGACAGATCCAGCACGGTCGGTCCCAATTTCGCGATCATCGCGATTGTATGAAGACCATCAAGTTCACTGTAATATGCGTAACCAAACCACCAGAAGTTGATTGCCAGGCAGGTCCCATCTGTGAAGTCAAAGGCCAGACGATATTTTACGGGCATTTTTTCCCGCGAGGTGAGCAGGATCTCTCCCCCCATGCCCATGTTTAATAGGAGCCAGCCCCTAGTTGTTCTTACCTTGATCCACTTTCCGTGATAGGTCACTTCCTCGATCACAGTGTCAACCAATGCTTTACAAAAATCCTCGGTCGGCAGGTTCAGGGATTTTGGTTGAATTACCTCGATGTGACCGATCCTTTTCCCGGGTAAGGCCTGGTTCATTTCACGGGCACGGCTGGCAATTTCTGGGATTTCAGGCATGTTTTCCTCACTTTACAAATCCCGAATAGTCTACCACTCTATGCAGGGATCATCAATTTGATTATTGCTATGATTATTGCTATTCGTTGATTTTATTGATTTGCTATATAATTGAATCACTATACTCGTTCAAGAAGGAGGTAACAATGGCAAGTGTAACTTATGATCACGTGGTAAAGAAATTTGGCGATTTTACAGCAATTGAAGACTTGAACCTGGAAATTTTTGATGAAGAATTCCTCGTACTGGTCGGTCCCTCGGGATGCGGCAAAACCACGGCGTTACGCTGCCTGGCCGGGCTTGAGGAAGTCACCTCGGGTAATATTTACATCGGTGACCGCCTGGTGAATGATGTTCCCCCGAAAGATCGAGACATCGCGATGGTTTTCCAGTCCTACGCCCTGTATCCTCACATGTCCGTGTTTGATAACATGGCTTTCGGGCTCAAATTACGCAAACTGCCCAAGGAACAAATTCAGCAGCGGGTCGAGAATTCAGCCAAAATCCTCGGCATTGAAGGGCTTTTGAAGCGAAAACCGCGTGAACTTTCCGGTGGTCAGCGGCAACGTGTCGCACTCGGGCGAGCCATTGTTAGAGAGCCGAAGGTATTTCTCCTGGACGAACCGCTCTCCAACCTTGATGCGAAATTGAGAGTTCAGACCCGCGCTGAGATCAGCAAGATCCACAACAAGCTCGGTACAACCTTTGTGTACGTGACTCACGACCAGACGGAAGCCATGACCATGGCCAACCGTATCGCCGTAATGAACAAAGGTAAATTGCAACAACTGGATACCCCGCAGGTATTGTATGATAAACCGGCGAACCTGTTCGTAGCTGGCTTCATCGGTACACCGGCAATGAACTTCTTTAACATGAAATTGGTTAAAGAAGGTGACACGCTTTTTGTCGATAATGGTGAAATGAAGATCAAAATTCCGGAAACTCGCAGTGCGATATTCCAGCGCCTCGTTGGCAAGGATGTCGTATTTGGCATCCGCCCTGATGACATTCACAATCCGGATTTCGCCCCCTCGGATATTCATGGCGAACGTGTCACCGCGAAAGTGGACGTGGTCGAACTGATGGGTAACGAAATCCTGGTCTACATGACCACTGACAAGGGCAACAATTTCGTCGGGCGCGTCGATCCACGTTCCAAATACGTGATCGGTGAAAATGCAGATTTGATCTTCAACATGGACAACTGCCACATCTTTGATCCATCGGAAAACCCGGAAAATCCGGTCGCAGTCAGATAACCCGAGACTTTTCAAATGTTTTATAATGTAGCGCAAGGCAGCCTCTTGCGCTACTTTGTTAATTTAGAATAGGAGCAAATATATGTACAAGATCGTTTTGTTGAGACACGGTGAAAGCCAGTGGAACCTGGAGAACCGCTTTACCGGATGGACAGACGTGGACCTCACACCCAAAGGCGTAGAAGAAGCCAAAACCGCTGGTCTCCTTATGAAACAGGAAGGTTTTGAATTCGACATTGCCTACACTTCAGTACTGACCAGGGCGGTACGTACCTTATGGATCGCACTGGAACAGATGGATATGGTGTGGATCCCGATCATTAATTCCTGGCGGCTGAATGAGCGTCATTATGGTGCTTTACAGGGTTTAAACAAAGCCGAAACCGCTGAAAAATTCGGTGATGAGCAGGTGCTGATCTGGCGGCGCAGTTATGATACACGCCCCCCGGAGCTCACTCCTGATGATCCGCGCTTTCCGGGCAGGGATCGCCGTTACGCCGAGTTGACCGGAGATGAATTACCGCTTACCGAGTGTTTGAAGGACACCGTGGCACGCTTCCTGCCATACTGGCACGAGACGATCGTACCGATGGTGAAAACAGGCAAGCGTGTACTAATCGTTGCCCACGGCAACAGCCTGCGAGCGCTGGTGAAGTTCCTGGACAACATTTCCGAAGGGGAGATCGTGGGTCTGAACATACCCACCGGTGTACCTCTGGTGTATGAACTGGATGATGAGTTGAAACCGATCAGGAATTACTACCTGGGTGACCCCGAAGAAGCCAAAAAAAAGGCTGAAGCGGTCGCCAACCAGGCAAAAAAGAAATAAGTCATCACCGGCAGGCAGCTGCCGGTTTTTTATTTTTG
The DNA here is from genome assembly GCA_002428455.1 of Anaerolineaceae bacterium UBA6107. Lineage (GTDB taxonomy): Bacteria > Chloroflexota > Anaerolineae > Anaerolineales > Anaerolineaceae > UBA6107. The sequence continues at coordinate 48,435 of DIWL01000064.1, forward strand.
AGATAAACGCCCGATCGCGAATACACACACGAGGGCGCCTGCCAGGGTGAAGATGCCCATAAAAATGAAAGCATCTGACCACAGTTTCAATGGATAAAGCCGGATCAGTGTATCATCGGCAAAAAATAACCAGGTGTCTCCTTCAAAGAAAAGACCATGAAAGGCAGTGAACAGGCTGTTGAAGTCGATAAACGTGGAGGTCATTATCAGGAGTATGATACCGAGCGTCAACCAGCCCCCTCGCGCAATGGCCTTCCAGAAATCGATCAAGCGGCCGGTTTTCCACGCGGCAAGTCCGATCACAGCCGATAAAATGAGCAGGATGTACCATGCTTTCAGGGCGGACTTCACCAGGATGCGTACATCCAGCATGTGACTCGATTCCCTTTCGTTGTACAACGGAGAACCGTCCTCAAAGGTCAAAGAGCCAAGGTAATCATCAGGTTCGTTGTTGACCAGGTAATCCATGGAAATCTTGCCCCATTTCAAGCGGTCTTCTGTACTGAAACCGTATGGATCGGCAGGAAATTGCGGCTGGTTATATTCATAGTCCAGGAAGAACGGATTGATCAGAATCCTGATTGCGGTCATGATCAGGATGAAGGGGATGATAATTGTTACAAAGATTGAGAATACCTTGGTGATTATTTTCATTCGAGTGTCTCGGTTTCTTCAGATACCAGGAAGTTCACGATGATCGAATTGGTGATGTGTTCCACCGGTGCGCGATCATCCGTGAAAACCAGTCCAGAAATATTTGGGGTTGGTTGCAAGCCCTCATACGTAGCGGCCATTACCTCCAAGAGAAGTGGGGGAGTAGTCTCATCCTCCATCAGGTGGATGTAGTTGGCAAGAAAGTTATCGATCGTCGTGGGCTGTTTTGTGGCGAAAAGAA
>DIWL01000032.1 GCA_002428455.1 Anaerolineaceae bacterium UBA6107
ATGACCGCCAGGGTGATGAAGCTCATATCCCCGCCGTTTGCTTCCGTGCCGGAGGGGAAAAAGAAATAGAGAGCTACGCCAATCACGGCAAACACCGCACCCGTAATCATCATCTTGCGGGCGCTCCTGGGCGTAACCTCAGGCCTGGCACGAAGTTTCGCACCGGTGCGGATGTAGCCGGTAACCCCTTCATGGTCCTCCACGAGGTACCAACTTTCTTCCCCGTCCTTTTCCAACCCACGCACGGTGAAGAGGGTCTTCTTGGGGATAACCTTGAGCACGGGGGACTCATCATCCGGCGCTTCGTGCATCTCCAGGTCATTGCCGATAGCCTCCACCTTCTGGATGGCAAAGATGTGCGTGTCACCGGTGATGTAGCCGGTGAAGCCGGAATCGAGGGTGACGGTGACCCAAGCCTGTTTCTTCTTACGGATCACTTTGCCGATCTCGAATTCATCACCCTTACGCAAGGTGGTTACGGATATGGACTCGGCAGCAGGTTCCTGCCAAACGGGGGCGCTCTCATCACCTAAACTGGCTCTCATTTATTCTTCTCCTTTTACACCTTTGGTGTAGCGTTCTGTTGACCAATTATAATGGGCAGCGCATTCAAAGGCCCATTGCTCATCGCAGATACTGATCTCAAGCGGAATGGCACGGGAGTCTTTCTCATCCTCGAGGATGGGTGTGCGGATTTCGGCGCGGGGTCGGTTCTCAATGTCAATTCCCGATGCGGTGAGGGATTCAATGATTTTCTTCTGCCGGACTCTCTGGTGAAACCAGACTGCTAAAATTAGGAGCATACCAGGACCTGTGATGTACGACCAGTAGCCTTTAAATGCACCCAAGCNNGGAGGATTTGGGGACCAGGTCAGTCATCAATAACAAGCCAATAGCAGCGATCACAGTGCCGATGGTGTAAAGCCTGCTATAAATGCGGGCAAGCTTTCCAAGCGGGGTATCGTCTTTTTCGAAATCCTCGGGGTCGGTCACAAAATCTGCACGATAACAGGTTTCGCAAACCCCGATGCGCAAACGGTAGCGTTGGTTCACCAGGTATTTCTGGCTATAGAGACCGGGTTTTTGGGGTCCAATGCGCAGCCTGAGGTTGTGGTTCTCGTAATATTCCGCCGGCAGGCTGCCGCAGCGTGAGCAGCGCTGCGGATAGTCGAGCACAAGCCCGTCCGGCAAGGTTTGCTGCACCCGGTCGAGAGGAACAAGGATCTTAAGCAGCATTACCAATTATTCCAGTCGAACAGGATGTTTTCACGCCCCAATTGTAATCCAAAAAGACTGGTGATCCCGGACTGGTCAGGGAAGCACCAATCTTTATTATTTTACTTCTCCAGTGCTTCCAAACGAATCAGGATCCGTTCGAGGAGTGAGGAAAGCTCAAGGTCGGTGAGCTTTTCTTTCACTTTAACCTTATCTTCTTTGCGCTGAACGCGGGCAAGATGAACCTCGTCTGGTTCGATAAAGAACTTTCCCTCAGTTTTATAAACTTTATTCATTAGGTTGCACCTCTACTACGAGTAGTCCGTTACCGGCTGCACAGAAGGACTTGCGGTCCGCGGGGGTGATGATGAACGTGCCGGGGTTGTAGGTTGAAAGGATGATATGACCTTTACCTTCAGTCAAGGGGATGATTTCGGTTACACCGTTAATATCCACATCCGCGCTGACCAGGTCAAGATTGGTAGAAACGATAACCGTAAGATCGAACTCTGACATTCCGATAGAATATGTCTGACCTGTTACACCATCGATGCTGAGCATAAAACGCCTGGAATACTCCTGCATGGTGGTGTTGAGGAGCTCTATTGTTTCACCCAGGGACTTGTTGTAATCCTCCAAGGCAAGCGCGCTGAAGGTTTTGATGTTTCCGTCTTTATCTCTTACGATGCTGATCATGTGTTTTCTCCTTAGTGTTTGCCGGTCTCTCCCGGCTGCCAAGCCTACTCTACCAGGGGGCGGGCTTTTGCCCCACTATAGGGTTGTTAAATCCAAGCCAGGATACGGTAATAACCGCCGCCCGAACTGGTGATGGTGGTGTAACACGTACCTAAGGAGGCATCATTAGCAGTCTTTGCTTCGATCAATGATGATGTCATACCTAAGTTTGTTTTAGTCATTGAGCCACCGCTCACAGTACCCACCACATTATTCATTCCGCTGCCGTCTGCGGACGTGCAATGTAACAAAAGCACCTGGCGAGGAACACTGCCCAGGTAATGATATTTATCGTAGGTTTGATTGTAAGTAACCGCAAACCATCCACTGTCATAATCAGGATCAGGCATTCTCAGAGCGGAGCAAGTAATGATACTGGATTGGGCTAAGGCGGTGCCATTCCAGTACACCTGTCCGATGAGCCTTTGACCCGATGCGGGAGTGGATGAAGTATTCACCGATAAGGTGAATGAGGTAGAACTCGGTGTGCGATTGACAAAGATGTACCAGGTGGCGGCTGATCCGGAGAATTGACCGGCTGGCAAGTCCACATTGTCAATCTGTTGGAGCATGCACCCTTCAATAACGAGTGTGCCCGGGGCAGTGGTGACATAAGGAACGCGGAGCCGGTTGGTGGCGAGGTACTCAATATCGATATTGAGTATGTAAGTGGATAATAGTTTACCCAGGGAGATACTATCTGCTGAGACATTACCGAGGAAAACTGCGTCTTTACGAAGGTTATTGTAATGAGCGGAGGCGGTAGGCTGACCGGCTGAAACATCAGAACTGTTGGGATAAGGCATAAAGACCTCGAGAATAGGAAAACGAGAAATGAAAGTAGTGATCTGTGATCAGGCACCTGGTGATCAGGAAATTCCCTTTGGAATAATGAACACACGGACGAAACAATCTTTGGCTTCGAGAAATTTACGCATACCTGCCGATTTTTCAGGACCATCAGGTAACATTTCTTCCATCTGGTGAGCCAGTTCGGACAAGGGTTTACTGACCTTTTGAAGTTGAACTGGAAGATGAGCCTATTCAAAAAAATTAATGGTTATTGAAGTCATGGAACCTCCTAAAAATTATCTCCAATATGAAGTTTCCCAGGTTAAAGAACCGTCCCAGATGCTGAGGTCGAGAAGAGCGGGATCGACCGGGGGGAAATAGAACCCCACATTATTGAGCTGACAACGGATGATGCTATGGTGGGGGTAATGTCTCTCGTCTGCCGAGAATCCGAGTGCGCCGAGGTTAGTGAAGGACCCGACCGGGGTTGTCAGTTGGATGCCGCCGGGTTTATCGAGGTATTCGAGCAGCTTCGCGTAATCCTCCAGGCGGGTTTTGGCGTGCTGAGCTCCGTTGGGTTCGATGAGATCGTCTGAGCAAATAACATCAAAGTTGATCCATAACCTGGTTCCGGATGAAATATCCGCGTAGGTGGTGGATTCTGATTCGACCTGGCGGACGAACTGAGCACCACCTTCACGGACTGTACCGTCTTTGGGGGAAATGAAACCGTAAGCTGCACCGGCATCTATGTCAGCGTGAGACAGGATGAGGTGACAATTCTCACCCAGGATGTAGGTCATTTCCTCACCTCGTCCCAGCGGTCAAGGGGAAAACCCGGTGGGAATCCGAACTCCTGCAGCACTTTCAACCCGTTCAGGGTACGTTCAAAGGTGGCACGCCACAGGCTGCCGATCTCCGTCAGGCGAGAGGATTCATTTCCCCGGCTGCCGTAGCGTTCCACGAGACTGCCGGCGCGCAGGAAGCAAGCCTGGGCGGCTGCTCCGTTGACCAGGGCGTTCTCCAGCGCAGCCGGCAGGGTGGTGGTGAGTTGACCGGCAAAGCCCTCAATGGTGTAACCTGCGGTGTAGCGGATGGTGAAGCGGTCACCGGCTGCCGGGAGTTGAGCGCCGAGGCGGTTGCGCCGACGATGTTGCTTTCCGGCGCACCGGAGAGGAAGGTGATGCGCGCCTCTCCCACACGGTAGATGGGACCGGATTCCTTGACCCAGATACGCTGGGTGAGCGTGTTCTTTTTGACCGTGCGTTCGAGGCGGCGCATGGCGTTGAGCGCCTGCGGCTCGAGGGTGGGCGAGACTTTGATCATCTCGACGGGGAAGTTGGAGAAGAGGGTGAGCAGGTAGGTCTCAAGCTGCGCCTGCAGTTCGTTCTTGCCACTCTGACGCGGGAAGATGACCACGAAGCTCAGTCCGCGCTGGTTGAGCACGGAGTCGAAGATTGCGGAAAGCACACCGCGCTGGTAGCTGCGCAGCTTGATGCCGGATGCAACATGGGCGAAGCGCTCCGGGTCTCTCAACAGCCACTTGTAATGCGGAATGAATTCGTTCAAGGCAGGTCCTTATGTAGATCGGCACTTAGTGATCAGGCACTTAGTAATCAGGCACACCAATTTCCACCATTTACTAATTACTGGTTACTACTCACTGATTACTTCACTTCCTGAACTGCTCACCGAACTTCTTGAGCTCAGGCCATTCCTCCTCCAGTTCGAGCAGGGCCTGGCGGAGGAGGGTGGCGGGGTCGAGGTCCTGGTTGGCGAGGTCGCGGCGGGCTTTGAGCAGGCGGGCGAGGGCGGGCGCGGTTTTGCCAACCGTGTCCAGCAGGTCGAGTTGTTCCTCGAATTGGAGCTTGTCGCTTTGCTTGGCGGCAGCCTGGCGGATGAGGTCACGCAGGATAGCGATCTCGCGGTCGAGACCCTCAGCGGCGCTGAGGGCGGGGTCGGCTGCCCGGGTTGGGGCGGGTGAAGTTTTCTTTCGCGGCATATTCCTCCTTGATAGAAATATTGTTCTATATATCTATGAACATCATCCCACGCATCAGGTGAAATGTCAACTTGCCCCAGGGGAAAGGTTTAAGGGGGAAAACTTGCCAATCAGGAAGGTTTTTGGGGGAAAATCAGCGGAGGGTCATTGGCTGGGGACGGTCAACAGCCGGCCGGGGCGTTTTCGTCGTCTGTCAGCCAATTGGCGGGGTTATTGGCAATGTACGCAGTGATCTGTTCGTATTCGCAGTCAGTGCCGATGATGTGATCGTAGTAATTGCGCTGCCAGACGGGTGTAGCGGGGGTGTCGCGGATTTGGTTGATGCGTTTGGCGGAGAAGGTTTTGAATTGCCGCACAATTTCTGATAACGGTGTTCGCGTTTTTGTAGGGGCGGGTTCTGAACCCGCCTTTACGGTATCGGTGGGGGTAGGCGGGGCGGGTTTTCCCGGTGGACACCCGTTCCCCAGTATAGATTTATGAGCAGGCAGATCACACCCGCGTTCCAAGACAGAAGAACCCGCCCCTACGGTATTGGGGGTGAGGTATGGGGGGTAAATGATTATGATGCCATGGATATGGTTGGGCATGATGACGAATTCATCCAACCCTATATCCGGGTTATGGTTGACCAGGTCATACCAGGTATAATCGACGATCTTTCCGTATTCGCTCAGCACCATTTCGCCATCCACAACCGAGCCGAACAAGGGCAGGCGGTCATGGGTGACGATGGTGATGAAGTAACTACCCTCAGCGGAATAATCATAACCTTTCAAGCGCATGTTCTTGCGCCGCGCTGAAACCATCCTTAGAGCCCCAGGTCTGCCTGCTTTGGGCCTGGTTTATCCGCTTTGCCGGCTTTCTTGAAGGCTTCGAAAGCCGGATTACACTCATTATTGGTATTCCCGCGCAGGATGTTGAGGTTGTCACCGTAGTAAAGTGTGTTCATATGAAGTGTCTCCAAGATTAATTATGCACGAAAAGCAAGAAACCGGGCAACAAATTCAGTTGGTACTCATTAAGTTGCTATTAATGTCACAAGATTTGTTATATCATAGGCTTATTGAGTATTTATTAGGAGTCACTATGACCGAAAATTTTTGCAATGATCTATTGATGGTATTTAATAACTATATTGAGAAGTCAAAAGTAATTATAAACACGAAAGAACAACCAGAAAAAAACTCACAAGCGAAATATGAATTGCAGAACGAAACTTATAAAGATCATGTGGCTTCGGCAATAGCTATGGGAGTAGTGTTACGAGAAGTTGCAGCTGATAATCTTATGGGAATTCAAAGAGTATTAACAGAACCAATTATGACATTTGCACCTTTTGTTTTGTATAGGAATTTAATCGAGATGTCTGCTATGTCAATCTGGTTTCTATCAACTGGCATTCATGAAGTTGAAAGGACTAAGAGAATATTAACTTATCGGAATGAAGCATTGAAAGAAGAATTAAAGTATTCTCACTCGATAAACGATCAAGAATTAGCTGCAAAGGTTTCGGAAAGAATTCAAAAGTTACAAGAAAAGGCTGTTGCTATATCTATAGACCCCAAAAGAAATATAAAGAATGAAATTCTAGGATACGGTATAGTAATGCCGTCAAGAACGGAAGTAATAAAAGATAGTCTGGGTGACGAATCTGTTTATCGGCTCTTTTCTGCTGTATCTCATGGTCAACTATGGGCGATAATTCAAAGCAGCTTTCGCAAGAACTCCTCAGATATTTATATTTTTGAGAATGTTAAGGGTGGTGTCCTGGAAAAAAATATAAGCCCATTATCCTTAATTTATCTATGTTTCTTCTCTATTGAATATGTAACCAAAGCAGAAATAGAACAATTTAAATTGTTTGGATGGGATGAAAGACCATTAATGCAGTTGGATTTGGAAATTAAGATGAATCTTGAACAAATCAGTCAGGCTTATAAGATTGAATTGGACCAATATTAGCGACTATCGCTACTGTTTCATGTACAACATATATACTCCAATAATAAGCCTCACAGGTAAATTATGCACGAAAAAAGAGAAAAGAGAATCGTGATCAGGGAATGGGAGTAGCTTAACCCGGCGGGGGAACTTGCAGCAGGGAGCGCACCGCCAGGCTGACGACGAAGGCGAGCAGAAAACTGGCGAAGGTGCCGATGATGATGTATTCGGATTGCTTGCGATTCTCGTTGTCCTTGATTTCACCAAAACGTAGGATGGACTTGGCTGCCACCAGGAAACCCACGCCGGCAAACTCCCCGCTGAGGATGAAGACGAAGATGAGCAGGCGCTCCAGGTAGCCGATAATCCTGCCGCCCTCCTTCAATCCCTCAATAGGTCTCAGGCTGTTGGGATGGAATTTTCTGTGCAGTTGCTCTTGAAAAGGATGGGTGACATAATCGATCAGAATTCCTCCAAACGGGACCAGCAGCAGGACTCCCACCAGGATCAAGAGCACCGGGGCGGCAACCGCGGGGTACAGGTTCAGGCAGACCGGGAGGACTGCGTTGGGGATATAGAAGAACTGCACCATCAGTACCAGAACGATGAAATGCAGCGCCTGGTCGATGACGAAAACAATCAGAGAATCCCCCTTTTTGTCTTTAGAAATCACTCTGTTCTTGATGCCATCGAAAAGAAAGTGGGTAAAGGTGATGATCAACGGAGGTAGCCACATGTTCCAGGCACCCATCAGCAGGTAGGCAAGCGCACCATGCACCAGGCTGTGAATGAGCAGCCAGGTTATCTTCTTCTTTTTCGAGATCAATACCGATGGCTGAAGGAGAAAATCCCCGACCAGGTGAGCGAGAAGTAGCACCAAAAGAGCAGATTCAAAGTCATTCATCATAAATTCCCCAAAGCTTTTTCAAAGAAAGCAAGGGAATCCCTTACCCGAGTCCAGCCTGAATTGGCGAGACTGGTCGATACGGACGGCTGCTTGATTGGTTGGGGCAGCCAGCGTTCGGCAATCTCCTTCTGGTTATAACCCTGCAGCGCCCAGAAAACCGCCTGGCATTGACCGGCTCCCCAGAAGGTGACGATATGGTCGATCAACTCGACGGTGATCATTGCCCCAGATTTGACCAGGCTGTCACTCTCGGAGGTGAAACCAATCCCCATACGGCTGGTGGAGAGGGTTTCAAGCAGGCGACCTGAGACGGTATAAGCTGCTCCGTCGCCTGCTGACACATTGTCTGCGGGAATAAAATTCACTGCTCCAACCCCGATGGCGATGCGTGTATCGAGCCTACGCTTTTTGAACATGAAGCGGATGTAAGTGCGGATGAATAAGCCAATCTCCAGCGATTTGCCGGTATGATCGACGATCAACTGCCAGCCATCTCCACGGAAGTTGCTGATGCGGTAGGAGACATCCGAAGGGTAGCATTCTTTGAGCATGGCGGAAAGCCGCGGGAAGGTTTCATACAGCGCAATACGCTCCTGCGGGTCCATTTTCGAGGAGCCAATAATATCACCGGTTAATACTGCCACCTCATCATTTTTGCAAGTATTCATGGCATCCCCAGGAAAGAGTCTAATATTCTCTTGGATCCAGTATAGCACTGAATAATAGATAAAACAACCTATAATATCAATTTATTGGTCTTATGGCTATAAAACCAAGATATAGCTAAATAAACTATAATGTACTATTATAGATAATTCGTCTATACATATTGCTCGATTGGATGTGGGATATAGGAGCTGTACCCGGCAGGCTGAATTTCAGAGTCTACAAGTCTTGGACTTTCGATTTTCATTGGCTCATAAATGAGTTCATTTCGCTTGAAGAAAGGGGAATCGCTTGTGCACCTCTCCCGGGTAATTTTGCACGAAAGAAGAGATTCGTGATTCTGGATGGTGATCAGGGAATGGGGAGTGGAGCTTAACCCGGCGGGGGAACTTGCAGCAGGGAGCGCACCGCCAGGCTGACCACGATGGCGGCAGAAAAACCGGCGAAGGCGCAGATGGTGATGAACCAGGCTGACTTATACTTTATAATAATAAACAAATGCTTTATAATAAATGTGTAATGCTTTACAATAATAATTACATGCTTTATAACAAAAGCGAAATACTTTACAATTATTGAGGGTGCAATGGGAAAATCAAAAGTGGATCGGGAAACGATCGATCATTATATTCAATCCAATATACGCGAACACAAGCGCGATGTGGTCAGGATGACCCAGGAAAAGTATCAGCTTAGCAGACCGACGGTAATGAAGTACGTGAATGAATTGATCGATGAAAAGAAAATCGAGGTGAAGGGAAGAACAAAAGATCGTGAATACTCACCGTTAGCCCTGCGTGAGAAGTTGCAACAGTACGAGATCAAAAAAGGTCTGGAAGAAAACAGTATATGGAAAGATTTCTCGCCATTAGTAGAGGATGTGCCCCAGAATGTGCGGATCATTTGTCAATATGGGTTCACGGAGATGGTGAATAATGCGATAGAACACTCAGAGGGAAGGTATATTACCATCGACATGACATTATTCTATGATCAGGTGGAGATGTGGGTTGTGGATGATGGGGTAGGGATTTTCAACAAGATTCAAAAACTCTACGGATTGAGCGATCCTATCCATTCGATTCTCGAACTATCCAAAGGAAAACTTACCTCAGACACGGAAAAGCACTCCGGAGAAGGGATATTCTTCACCTCCAGGATATTTGATTATTTCTTTATGAAATCTGAAAAGATCGGATTTGTCCATACGAAGTCGGGTTTTGACTATATCGACCAGGGGGATGAGTTCACAAAAGGTACCGCCATCGAGATGGAAATTCAATTAACCTCCAGACGTTCTCTCCAGGACGTGTTCGATGCATTCACAGATAAAGACGGAGATTTTGGCTTTGATAAGACTGTGGTTCCTGTTCACTTGGCTGTGTATGGAGACGACCAGCTCATCAGCAGGTCACAGGCAAGGAGATTGTTGACGCGCTTCGAAAAATTCAAGCACGTGGTACTCGAATTCAAAGGCGTGCAAATGATAGGGCAATCCTTTGCGGATGAAATATTTAGAGTTTTTACGAACGAACACCCGGAGGTCAGAATTACTTACGTGGATGCAAACAAAACAGTCGAAAAAATGATCCGGCACGCGGATGTAGAAGATCGAAACCAATAAGGCTTGCGGATATAAAACTATACGTTTGAAGTGTCTCCCCGGTTAATTATGTTTGATTATAGCCTTATAAAGCTATAACTATGTAATATAGCAAGAATAGGCTATAAATGATAAAAATAGCTAAAAAAGCTACAGGCGATAAACATAGACAATGAGTCTATATGATCAATCCGCTTCTGGGGATCCCTGTAAATCGAGTTGGTTGTCATAACCTGTCTTTGACAGGATGACTCAAAATTTAAAAACGTTTTCACGATTCCAGGCTCTCTATTCTCTTTCCCTGTCTACGGATTGACCATCTGCAGGTTATACCAGACGTCGGCGGAGTCTTTCACGTCGATGGTCATGGTGGGTGGGAGTTCACCGATGAGGGCACAGTCCGCGTTCACCGCGCTACTTTCACATCCGTACGCGTCAGCTTCCAGGGTCCAGGTGCCTTTACTGTCCTGCGGAAGGAAGAAGTAAAATTGCCCGAGCGCGTCGGTGGTAGCAGCGTCATTCCGGGCAGTGTCACCATCTGGAGGTGTCAGGGTGAGGGTGATATGCGAGGCGGGATCCCCACCGGGGGCGTAGACATGACCCTTGACGATCACAAAGCCATCCGGGATGACCTCGGGTGCATCGTAAAAATCACCCTTCAAGTCCAGTAGTTCCAGCTTCATAAAACCATGCAGACCATTCCCGGTGGCGACATACGCCCAGCTCCAGCCGGGTGCGCGACCGAGCACTTCGACCGTTTCGCCAGTATCGTACATCTCAAGTGCAGGCAGCAGAAAACCCGGTCCGCTGCGCAGGAAAAGGTTGTCAATAGTGACGACAGCTATGAATGGTTTATAGGGGGTTGGTGTGAGGGTGGGGGCGGGGGTGAAGGTTGTGGTGGGCTGGGGGGTTACGGTGGGCAATGAAGGCTCGGTGGTGATGGGTTGCGGGAAAGTGGAGGTGGGGAAAGCAGGTTCCATCGTGTTGACACAACCGCTAAGCAGAAGCAGTGTCAGCAGGAGAATGGTCATACGGATATGGGCTTTCATCAGGAACCTCCCTGAAAAGAATTGTGATGCTTATTTATATCAGATGACGTAAAAAAGAGGGGTCTGGTTCCTGAAGGGGTCGGGCGCGGAAATACACCGCGGAAGTTCACTCTTGACAATCCAATTTTCTGATATATACTAACTCTATAAAGTCTATAGAAACAATAGTAATTATAGAGAAGATAAGAAAACGATGAGACTCTCCAAGCGCGGTGAATACGGACTGCGGGCAATGATCCAACTGGCACACCCTGCCGCTGATGGAAGCCTGCGGGTGATGCAGATCGGGGAGATCTGTGAGCTGGAGAAGATGCCGGTCAAGTACCTCGAGCAGATCCTGCTCACCCTCAAGAACTCGGGACTGCTGCAAAGCAAACGCGGGGTGACCGGCGGCTATTATCTGGCTAAACCCGCGGAGGGGATCATGCTCGGGCAGATCGTACGCATCCTGGATGGACCGCTGGCGCCCATCCGTTGCGTGAGCCAGATGGCTTACGAGCCCTGCGGGTGCCCGGACGAAAAAAGCTGCGGGCTACGCATGGTGATGGGGGATGTGCGTAACGCCATTGCTGGAATCCTCGACAACACCTCCCTGGCGGACGTTTCCGCCCGCTCGCGGGCAGCCCTGAAGGAAAGCTAAAGTTCTTTTTTTAATCTAATACTCTATCAATGCAATAGACATAGTCGTGTAAAAATTTATGGAGGTTACGATGAGGAAAAATGCAATGAAGTTCCTGACAATCGTTTTTGTGTTTGGGCTGTTCCTGAGCGCATGCGCTCCGAAAGCCGCCGAGGAAGACAGCGGCACCATCGCCATTTCCGGCGCGTTTGCGCTTTACCCGATGATGACGCGTTGGGCGGAGGAATACACCGCTTTGCACCCCAATGTCCAGTTCGATGTCTCTGCGGGGGGCGCCGGTAAAGGCATGACCGACGCGCTTTCGGATGCGGTCGAGATCGGCATGGTTTCGCGCGCTATCAGCGCCGAGGAGGAAGCCAAGGGGGCCTACTGGGTACCGGTGGTCATCGATGCGGTCTTCCCGACCATCAGCGATCAGAACCCGGTCAAGGATATCCTGCTCTCTAACCCAATGACCAGGGACGATTTCACCAAACTGTTCATCACTGGCGAGTACAAGACCTGGGGTGACGTGGTAGGCGACCCTTCCATCACCGATGAGGTGCATGTTTACACCCGTTCCGATGCTTGCGGCGCTGCGGATACCTGGGCGAAGTACCTGGGGGGTGCGCAGGAAGACCTGCTCGGTATCGGTGTGGGTTCAGACCCGGCGCTGCTGGATTCGGTCATCAAGGACCCGCTCGGAATTGGATATAATAATCTAAATTACGCCTTCGACATCACCACCGGGGTGAACGTGGTGGGCTCGCTGGTCGTTCCTATCGATGTGAACGAGAACGGCGTCACCGACCCGGATGAACTGCTGGAATCCACCGTCGAAGCGGTACAGGCGGTTGCGGATGGCAAGTATCCCTCACCACCGGCGCGCGAGTTGAACCTGGTCACCAACGGTAAGCCAGAAGGCATTGTGCAGGACTTCATTGTGTGGATACTGACCGATGGTCAGCAGTACGTGAGTGAAAGCGGCTACATCACACTCACCACAGACAAGCTTGCCGAAGCCCTGCAGAAAGTGAAATGACCGCGGAAGCACACAAACTGCCTCTAGGGCAACGTTTATTTCCACGCCGTCAGCACGACAGGATCGGATCAAAGGTCCTGTTCGTGCTGACGCTTATTCCGATGATCCTGCTGATCGCGATCACGGTGGCACTGGTCATCAAGACACTTCCCCTCCTACGGGAATACTCACTGGCAAGCCTGCTGGGAGGGACGGAATGGAAACCGCTGAAAGGGCTGTTCGGATACCTACCCTTCATCTCCGCCACGCTGTGGGTCACCATCCTGGCGCTGGTGATTGCGGTACCGCCCTCCCTGCTGACCGCCATCTACCTCTCGGAGTATGCCAGCAAGCCCCTGCGCTCGGTGATGAAGCCGATCCTCGACCTGCTGGCAGCCATACCCTCGGTCATCTATGGCGTGTGGGGGATGCTGGTCATCGTACCGTGGGTGCAGAACAAAGTGATCCCCTTTGCCAACAGCTTCCCCAACGGGTTTCCGCTATTGAATACGGATAATCCTACCGGCTTCGGCATCCTGTCCGGAGCGATCGTGCTGGCGGTGATGGTGGCGCCGTTTATCGTCGCGGTCACCAACGAGGTGCTTACCGCGGTTCCCGAGGGCATCCGCCACGCCTCCCTGGCAGTAGGCGCCACACGCCTCCAGACCATCCAGCGTGTGTTGATCCCCTCCACCCGACAGGGGATGTTCGCCAGCGTGGTGCTGGGGTTCTCGCGTGCGATGGGTGAGACAATGGCGGTACTGATGGTAGTGGGCAATGTGGTACAAATGCCGGGCTCCATCCTGGATGCAGCTTACCCACTGCCGGCATTGATTGCCAACAACTATGGCGAGATGATGTCCATCCCCATGTATGATTCTGCATTAATGGGCGCGGCACTGATCCTGTTGGTGATGGTTCTCATCCTCAATATTGCGTCCACTCTCATCCTGCGCAGGTTGATGGGGCGGGTCAGGAGGGCATGGTGAAACACTGGCGATTCAAGCGCAGGCATATATCAGAAGCCATTGTAAAATTTTTCATGCTGCTCTCCTTCCTGCTCGTGGCAGCCAGCCTCATCTCCATCCTGTGGACGATCCTCTCGAAAGGACTGCCTGCGCTTAGCTGGGAAATGGTCAGCCAGACCCCCAAGGGAGGGTATTACCTGGGCAAGGAAGGCGGCATTCTTAACGCCATCGTCGGCTCGCTGTTACTGGCAGGCGGTGCTACCCTGATAGCACTGGTCATCAGCCTGCCGATCGCTTTGTTCCTCGAAACCTACGTGATGAAGACCCGTTGGGCACGTTACGTGCGCCTGACCATGGACATCCTGTGGGGCATACCTTCGATCGTTTATGGCGCATTTGGTTTTACCTTGATGCTTAGCCTTGGCATGCGCGCGTCCTTGCTGGGCGGGATCATTGTGCTGGCATTGCTGGAGATTCCCATCATGACCCGCGCCATGGACGAGGTCATCCGCCTGGTACCGGAGGAACTGAGCCACGCTTCGCTGGCGCTGGGGGCATCCAAACTGGAGACGGCGCTCAAGGTCACCATCCGCCAGATGATGCCGGGCATCATCACCGCCACCCTGCTCGCCTTCGGGCGCGGTATCGGCGATGCAGCCTCGGTTCTGTTCACCGCGGGTTACACCGACCGTATTCCCACTTCGCTCAGCAGCCCCACTGCGTCGCTTCCGCTGGCAATCTACTTCCAACTGGGCACCCCGTACCCCGAAGTGCAGCAGCGCGCTTATGCCTCTGCCCTGATCCTGACGCTGATCGTACTCGCCGTCAGCCTGGGCTCGCGTCTCATCTCGGCGCGGTTGAGCAAATACATCAACAAGTAAGAGAATACAGGTAGCTATGATGAATGATACGCATATCGAAATCCGCAACCTAAACGCATATTACGAACGCAATCAGCAGGCGCTGATCAATGTAAACCTTAAAATCCCCCACCGGCAAATCACCGTTATCATGGGACCTTCAGGCTGCGGGAAAACGACGCTGCTGAAAACCTTCAACCGCTTCCTGGAGTTGACGGACGGGGCGCGTATCACCGGCGAGGTGTTGATCGATGGTGAGAACATTTACGACCCGGACAAGGATGTCACCGAGATCCGCAAGAAGACCGGGCTGCTGGCACAGCGACCTTACATGCTGCCGATGTCCATCTACGAAAATGTGGCATACGGGCTGCGCATTCACGGTGCGAAACATGGCAAGGAGCTTGACCAGGCGGTGCAGCATTACCTTGAAATTGCCGGGCTGTGGGATGAGGTGAAGGACAGGCTGAACTCGCCTGCCACCAGCCTCTCCATCGGTCAACAGCAGCGTGTCTGCCTGGCGCGTGGGCTGGCAGTGGAACCAGAGATTCTGCTGGGCGACGAACCCACCTCTGCGCTCGACCCCATCTCGGCGGCAAACATCGAAGCCCGCCTGCTGGACTTGAAGGAGGATTACACCATCGTGGTGGTCACGCACACCCTCAGGCAGGCTAAACGCCTCGGTGATTATGCCATCTTCATGTACCTGGGTGAAGTGGTCGAGGCAGGACCGGCGAAGGAAGTCTTTGAACACCCCAAGGAAGAACGCACGATCGGATACCTGAGCGGGCAGTTCTGACCTTGTATTTGTTCGCACAAAGCCCCGAGAAACGCCTCTGAGGCTTTGTGCAGGATTATGGAGATTTTTGGAATCTACTTGACATGGCTAAGTCCCCGTAGTATAGTTCGCCATCGTACTATATGGCGAGGGTGCATGGAAGTAAGTAGAGCAAAACTTAATGAAGCTGATTATCAACAGGCGCACGAGCGCCTGTTCGAAATGGCCGCAGGGCAGGACATTCGGGGGATGGAAATTGCCCAGGCTATCCGCATCGTGGGCAAGCTAATTAACCTCGCTGTAGCTCATTCATTGGAGGCTCACGACCTTTCCGGTCCACGCCTGGGTATCTTGCTGATGTTGTACATGGAAGAAGAGAAGGGAAACACGACCGGTATCAACCCGACCCGTCTCAGCCATTATCAGCATGTGAAAAAGAACACTACCACTTCGTTGCTTAAGGGGCTGGAGGAAAGCGGACTGGTTGAACGCGCGCCGCACCCTGTCGACCGGCGCGCCACCCTCATCCGCATCACACCAGCAGGGCGCGAACTGGTGCGTTCTGATGCCCCGCTGCGATTCAAGTTCATGGACCAGCTCACCTCCGGACTCACGGAGGGGGAGCGCGACCAGTTGATCCTGTTATTGAATAAACTGCGGACATCGCTGATCCCTTACACCAAACCTGAAATTTTACAAAAACGATGACCGTACTAACTTCCTGGAGGAATAATTTATATGCTGCGAACCATTAAGTATCTGAAACCTTATGCCCTGACGGTGGTGGTGGCGATCCTGCTGCTATTTGTCCAGGCGATCGCGGAACTATCCCTGCCGAATTACATGTCGGATATCGTCAATGTCGGTATCCAGCAGGGTGGAATTGAAAATGCCGTACCGCAGGTAATCCGAAGCTCCCAACTGGAGAAGATGTACATTTTTATGACACCGGAGGAAAAAAACTCCATTCAGTCTGCTTATGACCTTCTCACTCCCTCCGCAGCGAATTATGCTGCGATAACCAAGAAATTCCCGGCAGCTACAGAAGGAGAGGTTTATGTTTTGAAGGATCTCTCCAGCGAAGAGATCGATGCGCTCAACCCGATTACCGGTAAGGCGCTGCTGGCGGTCTATACACTGGAACAAGCCAGTGCGGATCCGGCGAAGATGGCTGAATTAGGTCAGATGACTGGTATGGAACTACCCCAACTGCCGGCGGGAACGGATATTTTCGCGCTCCTTCAGCAAATACCGGCGGAACAGCTTCAACAGATAGTCGACGCGGTGAGTGAGCAATTTGCGTCCATGGACAGCAGCCTGATCACCCAATCGGCTGCCGAGGCGGTGAGGGCGGAAAATGAGGCTCTCGGCGCTGATCCGCAGAGCATTCAGACCAATTACATTTTGCGGGTTGGCGGGATGATGCTGCTGGTCTCAGTCGTGATCGTTGTCAGTGTCATCCTCAACAGCCTGCTTTCTTCGCGCGCCGGCGCTGGTGCCGCGCGTGACATGCGGCGCGATGTTTTCAGCAAGGTAGAGAGTTTTTCAAAGGCCGAATTCGAAACGTTTTCCACGGCTTCATTGATCACCCGCTGTACCAATGACATCACACAAGTGCAGATGGTCATTATCATGATGCTACGGTTGGTCTTTTACGCCCCCATTATGGGGGTTGGCGCGATCATTCTGGCTGTGCAGAACAGCCCTTCCATGACCTGGATCATTGGTCTTGGTGTGGCGGTGCTGCTCTCGATCATCCTGACCATCTTTTCCATTTCGCTGCCCAGGTTCAAGCGCATCCAGGCTTTGATAGATCGCATCAACCTGGTGACTCGAGAGAGCCTTTCAGGGCTGATGGTAATCCGTGCTTTTAACACCCAGAATTTTGAACTGGAACGATTTGACAAAGCCAATGTTGATCTGACGGAGAATAATCTTTTTGTCAACCGCGTGATGGTGGTGATGATGCCGGCTATGACGCTGATCATGAACGGGCTTTCGCTGCTCATCATCTGGGTGGGCAGCCACCAGGTGGCGGCTTCTGCCATACAGGTGGGCGATATGATGGCGTTCCTGCAATATGCCATGCAGGTGGTTTTCTCCTTCCTGATGATGTCGATGATGTTCATCATCCTGCCACGCGCTACTGTTTCAATCCGCCGCATTGACGATGTGCTCAAGGTAGACCCCGTAATCAAGGATCCGGAAACCCCCAAGCCTTTCGATCAGAAGAGTATGGGGCTGGTGGAGTTCCGTAATGTCTCCTTCCGCTATCCACACGCTGAAGAAGATGTGCTGTGTAACATCAGTTTCACCGCCAAACCCGGCGAGACGACTGCCATCATCGGGTCAACCGGCTCGGGCAAGTCGACGGTGGTCAATCTCATTCCGCGCTTCTTTGATGTGACGGATGGTGCGGTTTATATCGACGGACGGGATGTGCGCGAAGTCACGCAAGTCGACCTGCGAAAACGCATTGGATACATCCCCCAGAGAGGCGTCCTCTTCTCTGGCACAATCGAAAGTAATTTGCGCTACGCCGATGAGAACGCGACAGAGGAGGAGATCAACCAGGCGGCGGAAACTGCACAGGCTTCCAGTTTTATCGCTAAAATGGAAGGAGGGATGGACGCACCCGTCTCACAGGGCGGCACGAACGTCTCGGGCGGTCAGAAGCAGCGGCTTGCCATCGCGCGAGCGCTGTTGAAAAAACCGCCGATCTATATCTTCGATGACGCGCTTTCTGCACTGGATTTCAAGACCGATGCAGCACTGCGGCGCGCACTGAATAAAAGTACCGAAAAGAGCACTATGATCATCGTCACCCAACGCGTTTCAACCATCAAGAATGCTGAACAGATCGTTGTGCTGGATGAAGGGGAAATAGTCGGCAAAGGAACACACGACCAGTTGATGGAAAGCTGTGAAACCTACCGCGAAATGGTCTCCTCCCAACTGACCGGAGAGGAGCTGCTGCGATGAGCCAGAATACTGCACCCATAAAACGAGATCAAGGAGTTCACCGTGGGCCTTTGGGGGGTGGACCTGGGATGATGCGCGGTGGTGAGAAAGCGCGCGATTTCAAGGGAACGATGAAGAAATTGCTCCATTATCTCAGCCCTTATAAAGTCTCGTTCATCATCGTGTTTGTTTTTGCCATTGCTTCAACGGTGTTCAATATCATCGGACCCAAGATACTTGGCAAAGCGACAACGAAACTGTTCGAGGGAGTGGTCAGCCAAATCGCAGGAACAGGCAACGGGATCGACTTTGAGTACATTGGCAATATCCTGTTGCTGCTGGTGGGACTCTATATCGCCTCCTCAGTATTCAGTTTTATCCAGGGCTGGGTCATGACCGGGGTTTCGATGAAAATCACCTACCGCCTACGGAAGGAGATCTCCGAGAAGATCAACCGTCTTCCGCTGCGCTACTTTGATTCAACCAGCCAGGGGGAGGTGCTTTCGCGGGTGACCAACGATGTGGATACGGTCAGCCAGACACTGAACCAGAGCCTGACGCAAATCATCACGTCGGTCATCACGATGGTGGGGGTACTGGTGATGATGTTCTCGATCAGCTGGCTAATGACGCTGGTGGTTATGATCATTCTGCCCATCTCGGCTGTTTTTATCGGTATCATTGTAAAGAATTCCCAAAAATACTACAAGCAGCAGCAGGAATACCTGGGGCACGTGAACGGGCATGTGGAAGAGATGTTTGGCGGGCACATCGTGGTAAAGGCTTTCAATGGGGAGAAACGCAGTATTGAAAAATTTGATGGCTTGAACAATACGCTGTACAGCTCCGCCTGGAGATCCCAGTTCATTTCAGGGTTGATGATGCCGATCATGAACTTTGTCGGCAACCTGGGTTACGTGGCTGTAGCGGTGCTAGGCGGTGTGCTGGCTTTCCGCAATCTAATCACGGTGGGCGACATCCAGGCGTTCATACAGTATGTGCGCAACTTTACCCAGCCAATCACACAGATTGCCAATGTTTCCAACGTCCTGCAGCAGACTGCAGCGGCTTCAGAGCGGGTGTTTGAGTTCCTGGCGGAAGCGGAAGAACCGCCTGATACCACCAACCCGGTTGTCCTGGAAAGCGCGCGCGGACATGTGGAGTTCCGCAATGTGCATTTTGGCTACACTCCTGAGAAGACCATCATCAACGATTTTTCCGCGGAAATCCAACCCGGTCAGAAGATCGCGATCGTTGGCCCGACCGGTGCCGGCAAGACGACAATGGTCAAGTTGTTGATGCGTTATTATGATATTCAAAGCGGTGCCGTCCTGGTGGACGGGCATGATATACGTGATTTCACCCGCGAGGGACTGCGTGACAAGTTTGGCATGGTGCTGCAGGATTCCTGGCTCTACAACGCGACGATCATGGAGAACATCCGTTATGGCAGACTGGACGCCACTGACGAAGAGGTCTACCAGGCAGCGCGGATCGCCAATGTTGACCACTTCATCCGCACCATGCCCGATGGTTACAACATGATGCTCGATGAGGAAACCTCAAATATCTCACAGGGTCAAAAACAGCTGCTCACTATCGCGCGGGCGGTGCTCTCAAAGCCGAATATCCTGATCCTTGATGAAGCGACCTCGTCTGTTGACACGCGCACCGAAGTGCTCATTCAGAAGGCGATGGATAACCTGATGCAGGGACGCACCTCCTTCATCATCGCTCACCGTCTTTCCACGATCCGCAATGCAGATCGCATCCTGGTGATGAACAAGGGAGATATTGTAGAGCAGGGGACGCACACAGAGCTGCTGGAGAAGAACGGATTCTACGCCGGTATTTACAACAGCCAGTTTGAAGAAGCTGATATTTACTAACCTGTTCCGCGAGTAGTTCAAAACCCCTACCGATCGGTAGGGGTCTTTTACGTAAGCACTCCCTGGTATCAAACTTGACCGTCACAAGCCCCTCAAGTTGTGGCATAATCATTCAAAACACACTCACACAAGGAAAATGAATGGATTTCCAGCATATTTGTGTCATCGGTTTGGGTTACATCGGTTTGCCGACTTCCAGCATGTTCGCCCGCAACGGTGTACGCGTAACCGGCGTTGATATCAACGAACGGGTGGTCGCGAGCCTGCGCCAGGGAAAGGTGCACATTTTTGAACCGGGCTTGAACGAGATGGTGAAAGAAGTACTGGATAACGGCACGCTGCAAATTACCACCAGCCCAGTGGAAGCAGACGCCTTCATTATTGCTGTCCCGACACCTTTCTACGAGGACAAGAAAGCCGACCTCAGTTACGTACAGTCTGCAGCTGAGTCGATTTTGCCGGTGCTGCGCCGCGGAAACCTGGTGGTGCTGGAATCCACTTCACCCCCGCTGACCACGCGTGACGTGGTCAAACCCATCCTTGAGCGGTCAGGCCTGGTGGCGGGAAGAGATTTTTTGCTGGCTTATTCGCCTGAGCGGGTGCTGCCGGGTCAGATCATGCAGGAACTGGTCGAAAACGCGCGCGTAATTGGCGGAATCGATGAGGCATCCGCACTGGCTGGCGGCGACCTGTACCGTATCATTGTCAAGGGCGAGATTGTCCTGACCGATTCCACAACTTCTGAGATGGTCAAATTGATGGAAAATACTTACCGCGATGTGAACATCGCGATCGCCAACGAGTTCTCACGCCTGGCGGACCGCTTTGGTGTGGATGTCTGGGAGGCGGTGAAGATCGCCAACCTGCATCCGCGCGTACGCATCCTCAACCCGGGCCCCGGGGTGGGTGGGCACTGCATCGGGGTCGATCCCTGGTTCCTGGTGGAAGCTGCACCGGACATCACGCCGCTGATCCATACCGCCCGCCAGGTGAACGATGATCAGCCGGCGTTTGTGCTGGAGACACTCAAGCAACTGATTCCCGATCTGAAAGGGAAACGCCTGGCCTTGCTCGGGCTGGCATACAAACCGGATGTGGATGACCTGCGAGAAAGCCCGGCAATAGAGATTGCGCATCACCTTGTCAAAGCCGGTGCGGTCGTGAAGGCTTACGAGCCCTTCCGTACGAACTACCCGCTGGCAGGGGTCACCATGACCACCAACCTTGCGGAAACCATTAACGATGCAGAAGCGATCCTGCTGCTGGTGGGACACGCGCAATTTAAGGGACTGGATCCGCTTGAGACCGCCCGGATGACACCGGCCAGGCTGGTGCTGGATGCTGTAAATGGCTGGTCACGCGAGGCGTGGCACGCGGCCGGGTTTACTTTTGAGCGGCTGGGAGACAGGAAGCACTCCATACGATGAAGCCCATACGTGTGCTTTCCATTTTTGGCACCCGCCCCGAAGCCGTGAAAATGGCTCCGGTGGTCAGGTCGTTGAACGCGGATGCGCGCATTGAGTCGCGCGTTTGCGTCACCGCGCAGCACCGCGAAATGCTGGATCAGGTACTGGAACTTTTTACAATCCAACCTGATTATGACCTGGACCTGATGCGACCGGACCAGACGTTGGCGAACCTGACCGCGGAGATTTTTACTCACATTGACCCGGTGCTGGAGAGTGTTAAACCGGATTGGGTGCTGGTTCAGGGGGATACCACCACCGTGATGGCCGCTTCCCTGGCAGCGTTTTATCGCGGGATCAAGGTGGGGCACGTTGAAGCGGGACTGCGCACCGGCGATAAACACCAGCCTTTCCCGGAAGAGATCAACCGGCGTTTGACCAGCGTAATCGCGGACCTGCATTTTGCCCCGACAGGATTAAGCAGGAACAACCTGCAGCGGGAAGGGATACCCGATTGGCGCATCAGGGTGACCGGTAATACCGTCATCGATGCCCTGGATATGATCGTAAATGCACAAGCACCCGCGCAAGTGATGGAGTGGTTGAACGAGTGGGGGATCGGTGCAAATGATCGCCATTTGATCTTGGTGACCGCGCACCGGCGCGAAAATTTTGGCCAACCCATCCGGCAGATCTGCACGGCGATCAAAACGCTCGCGGAGTTGTACCGGGATCATGTGCATTTTGTATATCCAGTGCACCTTAACCCGCATATTCAGAAGCCTGTGCACGAAATCCTGGACGGGCAGCCCGGGGTCAGCCTGATCCAACCGGTGGATTATCTTTCTCTTGTTCACCTGATGAAGAACGCCCACTTTGTACTGACCGACTCCGGAGGGATCCAAGAGGAAGCCGCCGGGTTGGGTAAACCCACCCTGGTATTACGCGAGGTGACCGAAAGACCCGAAGGCGTGGAAGCCGGTGTGCTTAAACTGGTTGGCGCGGATGCCGCTGCCATTGTTCGCGAAGCTACCAAATTAATGGAAGACGGTGAAGCTTATACCGCCATGTCTCGCGCATCCAACGTATTTGGTGATGGCAAAGCCGCCGCCAGGATCGTTGACGCCCTGGTTAATTTCACCGAGCAATCCGTTTAATTCGCTAAAGGATAGTATTTTGACTCCGCAGCCAAAAAAGATCTGCATCCTGCCCGCCAGGCTTGGACTGGGAGGTCCGGCCTCATTCCAATCTGGTCTGATCAATTCATTCAAAGCCCGGGATCTGGAAGTGACCCATGACCTGCTCGACCTTTCAGTTGCAGCGATCCTGTTGTTTGGTGCGGCGCGAAACCTGGGGGTGGTCAGGCAGGCGCAAAGCCGCGGGGTCAGGGTGGTGCAGCGCTTAAACGGCATGAACTGGGTGCACAAAAAAAAGTACATCGGATTGCGCCATTTTATCAAGGCTGAGGCAGGAAATTTAAAGTTACGCGCTGTGCGCAAAATGGCGGATCGGGTGATTTACCAGAGCCAGTTTGCGCGGGAGTGGTGGGAGCGGGAACACGGCGTGTTGACCAAGCCCCAGTCGGTCATCCACAACGGGGTTGATATTGATTTGTTTACCCCGCAACCGGAACACAAACCGGTCGATCGTTATCGTTTGTTGATGGTGGAAGCGCATCATGGAAGTGGTTACGATGAGGGTTTGCGTTCAGCGTTGCAGCTGCTGCAAAGACTTGAAAACCGGCTCGATATGCCGTGCGAACTGGCCGTGGTAGGGGACGTTCCCCCGGAATTGCAGCGACAATTGAAAAGACCCGGGGTCACCTGGCTGGGAGTGGTGAAACACACGGAAATCCCAACGATCGACCAGACAGCGCACCTCTTCTTTTCCGGGGACATCAACGCGACCTGCCCGAACGCGGCGCTGGAGGCTATGGCTTGCGGATTGCCGGTGCTTGCGTATGACACCGGGGCGATGCGTGAACTTGTACCTCCGGAGGCAGGTCGGGTAGTCCCATACGGGGGAAACGTATGGGAGTTGGCGGAGCCGGATGGTGTTGCCCTGGCGGATGCCGCGCAGGAGATCCTATCCGGGCAGGCGCAATACAGCCTTCAGGCACGCCAGCACGCGGTTGAGAATTTTAATATTCGTGATGTTGCTGATAAGTATCTGGAAGTATTATTGGGTGAATAACCGGTAAACGGAACGCGGACTGATACCCGGGGTTCAGCCTCGGGTTTTTCTGTTGTAACGGCGGATGTAGAGCAGTGTGCCCAGTATCACAATCACCAGGATGCTCACCACGGCCAGAACGACGCCGTTGGTGAGTTTGTACTCTGAAGAAAGGATCGCAGGGGGTTGAGCAGCTGTGGTTGTTCCCTCTATCACGGGAAGAGGGGTGGGTCTGAACAGGGGATCGAAATCGCCCGGGGGTTTGGGGCCTGAAAGGATCATCGCGGCAGCCAGGACAACCAGTACGATCAACACCACCAGGAGCCTGCCTGCAAGGCTGGAAGTGGTGACTGTTTGCCATGTGTTTCTGATCAATTTTTTCATTAATCGTTATTACTCAGAAAGCGCTTTCAGTATCTTGTTGGATGATTCGATATAAGAGGTCTGTTTGCGGATCATCTCGATCGTTCCCTGTTGAAGAAGTTGCCCGACCTCGTTGATCACGTAGTTGAGGGGGAGCGAACGGGCGGATCTGCCGATCTCAAGTAGTATACCTGAAACCGCCGTGTTCTTCCACCCAAGTAAAACC
Source organism: Anaerolineaceae bacterium UBA6107 (assembly GCA_002428455.1). Classification (GTDB taxonomy): domain Bacteria; phylum Chloroflexota; class Anaerolineae; order Anaerolineales; family Anaerolineaceae; genus UBA6107. Next base: position 24,174 of record DIWL01000032.1, read on the forward strand.
TCCTCGCTCACCGGCAGCAGACCGGCGGCTTCGGTCCACCTGCTCTGGAAATCGGTGTCCAGGAGGTGTTGAGCCAGCAAGTGATAACGCGCGAGCTGCTCACTGGAGGTTTGCGGGAAGGCTAATACCCATCCATCAGCCAGGGTAAAGGGCTGGTCATCCGGGGCGGGCAGGCTGGCTACGGTGATGTTTTCGGGCAATTCAACCAGGTATTGCGAAGTCCACACCACCGCGTATGTCGCGTTGGAATCCTTGAGAGCTGCCCAGGACTGGTCGAAGGTTGCATAATCGATCAACCAGTACGGGAATGCATTTACATTGGCGCCATCGGAAAGCAACAGCAGGCTTTCCTGCAGCGCATCTTCACGCAGGTTGATCACGGTTTCATCCGTACCAAATCCCCCGCCCAGGCTCATATACAGCAGTAGGGGGAGGATGCCTTGTGGTTCGGCGGCGGGAAATGCCATCGCTTTTGCATCCGGTTGGATCAATTCCTGCCACCTGGTGGGTGGGTAAGCAACCTGTATCGGTTTGTACACCATGCAGAGTGCATCACCGGCGAACGGTAACGCATAACGGGTACCCTTAACCGACGTCATATCCTCAGCAAAGGGGAACAGTTTGCCCGGTTTCACAATGGCTTCGATCTCATCGACCGGCATCAGTAATCCCTGTCGCGCGGCTTTCTCGAACTCCGAACGCGGAAGGATCAGTAAGCCCGGCAGGACATCAGGCGCGGCGAGACTGGCGGTCGTGAGCGAATCGAGCAGACCCCCGGGTCCGGTGGGCGCCTTGATCCTCACGTTAATTGTCATCTCTTCGTGGTCAGCGGAAAAGTCATCCAACTGCTGTTTTAGCAGGTTGGCAGCGGGCGATCCGTTCTCAGGGTCGAAAACCGGCGGCAGCCACAATGTGATCTGGTTGAGTTGTTCAGCCGGCGGTAACGAGGTGTTGCTGCCTAGCGGGGTAGGAGCGGGCGTGATCACGGCAGTGGGGACCGGTTGCGTGGGAGCTGGCGTACGGGGGATGAAAGGTAATTCCGCAAGCAGTTGCTCACACCCTGCCAGGAATATGACCATGACCAGGGTGAGCAGAAAAAGCAACAGCCGCTGTGTTCTTGCATTCATGATCAGCCTAATTTTACCGGATGTGCCAGAAGATCTACCAGGAGTTTGATCGTATTTTCATAATCTGCCATATCGATCATCTCTGATGGAGAATGAACGTAGCGGCATGGCAGGGAGAGCACGCCGGAACGCATACCGGATTTTGAGATCTGCATGACACGGGCGTCAGTCGAGCCGATATCGAGAACTTCCAGCTGGTAAGGGATTTTGAGCGCTTTCGCACCGGCCACCATCCAGTTCACCACGGCACTGTCGGCAATGAAGCCGACATCGCGCACCTTGATGGCCGGGCCTTTGCCCAGGTTCACCTGCAGCTTGATACCGTTCAGGTTGCCGACCGGGGTTACATCCAGAGCTATTCCCAGGTCCACATCCAGGCTGAAAGCCGCGGTCATCGCGCCGCGCGACCCGACCTCTTCCTGGGTGCTGAATACGAAGTACAACTCGTGCGGTGTGTCTTTGAGCGCTTTGATGGTCTCGATCAGCATGGCACAACTGGATCGGTCGTCGAGGGCTTTTGAGGTGACTCGCGTGCCGAGGTCCACAAATTCGCGGTCGAAAACAGCCAGATCGCCGACTTTTACCGGACAATCCTTATCGCTGGCTGCTCCAACATCAATAAAGAACTGACTGATCGGCTGTAGCCGCGACAGGTCATCCGGTTTATCGCTGTCGATCACGCCACGTGTGCCATTCAGGAATCTGACACGGCTGCCAGGAAGATAGCGGGTCATAATAAAACCCATATTGCTGAACCTGACCAGACCGTCTTTCTCGATGTGGCTGACGATCACGCCGATCTCATCCATGTGAGCGCCAACCATAATGCTCAAGCCCTGCTCGGTTTTCTTACCGACAAGGGCGATCAGGTTGCCCATGGCATCAACCCGCATTTCCTTGACGTACGGTTTGATCTCGGCGCGAATGGCTTCGCGAACCGCTGATTCATATCCGGAAGGACCCGGGATTTGCGTGATTTTTTGTAGTAGTTCTTTCATGATGATCCTCTTCTCGTTATTGTTATCTGTCTATGGCAAGGATGGACCGGTCAGCATGATCAAGAACCAGTCTCAGAAGGTCCAGTGCGTTCTGCCAGTCTTCGATCTTTGCATGCAGGATGGGTGAGTGTGCGTAACGCCCGGGTATGGAAATGGAAACACTGGGGATTCCCTCCCTGGTGATGTGGATGGCACCGGCATCGGTACCTCCGCCACCCGGTTGACGGAATTGGCAGGGGACGCCATGTTCTTCCGCCAGGAGAACCAAAAAACGTATCAGGCGCGGATCGGAAATGGTGCCGGCGTCGGAGAGGTAGATTGCTGGACCTGCACCAAGACGGCAGTTGTACTGGGTATTTTCCGTTTTATCATCCGGCAGAGGCAGGTCAAAGGCGGGTGTGGAATCNNATCTCCTCCTGGACGGTGTAAGCGAAAAGCACCTCCTGTTTGCCAGGGTTAAGCCTGGCAAGTTCAAGCAGGGTGGCCACACCCATGCGGTCATCTATGGCTTTACCGAACAGGCTGTCACCACTCTGCTGGAAGCGGGTGGCGAAGGTGGCGAAATCACCTACCTTAACCTTACCGCCATTGGCAGGGCTGACATCAATGCGCATACTGCCGCGGGGGATGGATCTGCTGCGTTCTTCAGGCGTGGTGAGGTGGATCGGTTTGCTGCCAATCACCCCCGGTACGTGGTCTTTGCCAACCAGCACTGGCTTGGCCGCCAACTGTCTTTCATCGATCCCGCCAACCGGCTCAAATATGAAGAGTCCTTCGCTATCCTCCTGGACCAGCATAAAACCAACTTCATCCATGTGGGCGGCGAACATCACACGGGTCGCGTCAGTGGTTACAGCGTGCTTTACAGCCAGTACGTTGCCGAGCGGATCGACCTTGTATTCATCCACGTACGGTTTCACCTGTTCAATGACGATCTGGCGGATCTCGTCTTCATCACCCGAAACGCCAATGGCATTGCTCAGTTTTTCAAGTAATTTGACCGGTACTTTGCTCATGGAAGTATTCCTGTAATAAGAATGGATGATCTCATTTGCCCTCTGCCGTAAAGAGTGAAACCTGTGAATCGGCCTCCAGGCTGGTGATGAACCTGGCGAGCAGACGACCTGCCCGGCGAATATCTGTCATCGTCGTCAGTTCGTACGGAGTGTGCATGTAGCGGATGGGGATGCCGATGACCATTGTTGGGACGCCGGCGGCTGTGATCTGCATGGCCATGGCATCGGTACCTGAACTGCGCGGCATCGTTTCAACAGAGTAGGGCAGATCGATCTCACGGGCGAGCTGCGTGAATTTGCGGTGCAGGGCGGGGTGAACATTGGCACCCAATCCGATAGTGGGGCCTTTACCAAGCGGGAATGTTGCGTGATTCTTCAGTCCGGGCTCTTCCGCGAATGTGACGTCCAGCGCAACACCCAGCGCGGGTTGCAGGTGGAAGGTGGAGGTGACCGCTCCAAGGAGGTGCATTTCCTCCTGAACGGTGGCGACGCACCACAGATCCCACTCCAGACGATAATTCTTCAGTTCCTCCAGGCAAACGGTGAGGGCGGCAACGGACGCCCGGTTGTCCAGACTGTGTCCGCTGATGTACCCATCGGTAAACTGGATGGGTTTACTCGCGAAGGAAATGATGTCACCAACGCGGATATTGTGTCTCAGCTCGTTCTCGCTCAGACCAGTATCCACAAAAAGGCGCGCATAATCCGGGGGGCTGCCCGCTGAACTGCTTTTCAAGAAGCGATCCGGGATCATTTGCACGATGCCGGGAAAGTCGCGCACACCATGAACGGTGACTGCCTGCCCGGGGAGCACGCGGGGATCAACCCCGCCGATCTGGGTGATCATCAGAAAGCTGCCTTGGATGTCCTTGACCATCAGTCCGATCGCATCCATGTGCGCGGCTAGCATGATCGCCGGTCTTGGTTGAGATGCCCCGGCTTTCCTCAGGGCGTGCAAGCTTCCCAGGGGGCTGGTGGTCATTTCATCCACCAGGGGGCGCCACTGTTCAGAGATGAGCGAGCTCACCGGTTTCTCAAAGCCTGATAGCCCGGGGGCAGAGAGCAAAGCATGCAAAAAGGTTTCGATCTTATCCATAAGGCTCCAGTGTCAGGGTGTGCTGGTTACATCGGGTGATTCCGGAATGTCCGGAGTAGTCGCTTCCGCTGTTGGGGTTTCCGTATCAACAGGCTGCGGGGTTTCGGTATCCGTGGGGGTAGGAGTGTCGCTGGGTGTGGAAGTTGGAATGACATAAGTACGCGTCAACGTGAGGGTGAGTGTGATCGTGGGAGTGTTTGTGCTGGTGCGGGTAGGGAAAATGGCTGTTGGCAGCGGCAGCGTCGGGCTGGGGGTGACTGAAGCAGATACCAGCGGGAGGGAAGCCATCGCGGTGATCGTGGGTGTGGCGGTCACCCTTCCGCTTGCCCCACGGTCCACGAGCAAAACAATACCACCCAGTAGATAACAAGGGATGGTAGCAAGGCTGATGATAAGCAGCGTTCGTTTGACGCGCGATCGTTTTATTGGATCCTGTATCATGAGGGCTTCTCAAACCTCATAATAACACGGGCACTTGAACAGGGCAAGCATCCAACAGATGATGAATTTACCGGTTTTTAGGGTCCAACGTGGTTTGTGAATTCACCTGGCGGATCTCCTGTTGCACGGTGAAGAACAGGCTTTCGGCTCTGAGGTCGGTGATGGTGTAACAGGGTGCCTTGAGGTGATCTGCGAGGGCTTGAGCCAGTCCCTGATCGAAAGCGGCGTGTTCCATGTTGATGACCACGCTGTGGATATTTTCACTCGCAATCAGGTTGGCGATGTTGTAAGCTTCTTCCTGGGGCGAACTGAATCCGATGGAGACATTTCCGGCGCCATCCGTGAGGACGATCAGCAACGGCATAACCTCAGGATGGAGGAGTTTCTCCTTGCGCAGGGTTTCATAGGACATCATCAGACCGGCACTCAACGGAGTTTTACCCCCGACCGGGATGTTCTCAAGGGCGGTTTCAGCCAGCATGACAGAACTGGTGGGGGGGAGAACAAGCGTGGCAAGGTTCTTCTGAAAAACGATCAATCCGACGCGGTCACGGCGCTGGTAGGCATCGGTCAGCAGGGAAAGGATGGCGCCTTTTGTAGCGGACATGCGTTCTGCCACCGCCATTGACCAGGAGGCATCCACGAGGAAGAGAATCAGGTTGGCGGCTTTGCGCACGCGCACCTTTTTCATGTAATCCCCGGGTTTTACGGCGAACGCCACGTGGTTCCTGTTTTTTAGCTCTTCGCGTTCTTTCTGGAATGGTGCAGCAGCGCGCACCGTAGCGTCAAATGCCAGGTCATCGACACGACCATGTGAGGGGCGGGATTGAATGTAGCGTCCCCGCTTGCGTTCTGTGCGGGTGACGGAGCGCCGGCCAGCGTACGAGCGCATCATTTTATCCAACGGGGTATCCAGTTTGCGGGGATTAAATATTTCACCATCCGGCAATTTTTTGCCGCCAGCCCACCAGAAAGCGTCGTTCTTATTAAAGGGATTTTGTAGAGAGGGTTCTGGTTGACCCTGTTGTGGGGTGGGTCCGCCGGTTTCTTCCGGCGTCAGGCTTTTTTTGAGCCGGACGGGTCCTCTTTTTCCTCTTCAGATTCACTTAAGGAATCCTCCATTGCCCCTGCAGAAGATCCGCCTTGTAGTTGTTCGATGCGTTCCTGCAGTTCTTCCATTCCCATTTCCTCGTGCTGGAAAGGTCCACTCTTGAGGCGGTGCGGAAGGGCAAGTTCGGCGGCCAGTGCAATATCCCGGTCATTGATCTTCCGGCGGCCTTCAAAAGCAGCCTGAGCCCGGGAGGTTTTCAGGATGACCAGATCTGAACGGTGACCATCAACATTTAAAGAAGCTGTCAGCGCGGCGATGGAGAGTAGATTCTGGCGGGTGTACGTAACTTCATCAACCAATCGGCGGGCATTTTCGATCTGCTGCGAAAGATCGGTTTCCTTTTCCTTCCATTCCTCAAAGAAGCGGCCGGCGTCTTCTTCGAAGGCGATGTTACGCTCCATGATCTGAACACGTTCACGGGCGTCGCGGATGCCGCGGATCTCAACAGAAAGGGCGAACCTATCGAGGAGCTGTGGACGCAGGTCGCCTTCTTCGGGATTCATCGTTCCCACCAGGATAAAGCGTGCGGGATGTGTGAAGGAAATCCCCTCGCGTTCCACGATGTTTACGCCCATCGCAGCCGCGTCCAGCAGTACATCCACCACATGATCATCCAGCAGATTGACCTCATCTATATATAACAAGCCGCGGTTGGCGGCTGCCAGCACCCCGGGCTCGAAGCTGCGCACACCCTTCTGGATCGCTTTTTCAATGTCCAGCGTACCCACCACACGGTCTTCCGTGGCAGAAACCGGCAGGTTAACGAATGGGGTGGTACGGGTGATCGATTGCAGCACTTCGCCATGTTTAGCCCGTTCACGGCATTCGGTACACCAGGTATTGGGTTTATCCGGATCGCAGCTGAAACGGCAATCACTCACCACGCGAACGTTGGGCAGCAGGGCTGCCAGCGCCCTAGCGGCAGTGGATTTGGCTGTGCCCCTTTCACCACGGATGAGCACTCCACCAATACGGGGATCCACCGCGTTGAGCACAAGCGCACGGCGCATTCTTTCCTGACCAACGACTGCTGTGAATGGGTAAATTGCAGGCATGAATTTTATCCTTGTTTTGTTGTTGTTTTCGGACTAAGTTTACCATAATTCGAATATGGCGCTGAGCCTGCACCAGTAAAAAACCACTGCTTGTTTAGCAGCGGTTTTTAGCAGTTAATAATTGTTCGCTGTTACCAGCCGAATGGCCAGAAACCGTTGATGATTCCGGACGTGCCAGCAACCGCCGGGATGAACAAGGCCATCCCCACAATAATCAGAACGAGCACCAGCAGGGCAACACCGATCATCGTGTAGCCAAGGATCAGGCCAGCCAGTGCCATACCATCGCCAGACATGGTTCCGCCGCTTTCGCGGATCTCCTTCTTAGCCAGGTGACCGGTGATAACGGCAACGATCGAACCGATGAAGGGCAGGATCGTCCAACCTACGATCCCAGCGATGAGACTGACGATAGCCAGTGAGCTCTCGCGTTTCAATGCAGGCGAGGGGTAAACCGGGGGAATGTTGTTAAATTCGGGTGTGGTCATTTTTTCTCCTATTGTGCGAACTGATTTCTACTTATATACGGAAGATCACCGTAATTGTTGCAGACTAGAAAAATTTGGAATTCCAGAGTTGCTGATAACTCAGATCAAAACAGCCAATTGTTCGCCCGCGCGATCAGCATGAGGATGATCAGGACGATGGCCGTCAACACCGCGATACCAAACGCAATGTATCCCAGGATCAATCCCGCGGTTGCCATGGAATTGCCAGTCAGTTTCCCCCGGCTTTCCTTGATTTCCTTTTTTGCCAGGTGACCGGTGATGATGGCTGCAATTGCGCCAAATACCGGTACCAGTGTCCATCCAAGAATGCCGGTAACGAGGCTGGCGATGGCTAATGAACTGTCCTTTGCGTCAACGAAAGTTGAATTTGTTCCCTTTTCTTCAGGGATATCTAATGCAGGTGGTTGTTCCATTCTTTCCTCCTTAATTAATATACGCATCTGGAAATTCCAGGTTGCAGTAAAGAGAGATCGATTACACCTTCTGCTGTGTCATCCCTCCATGCTTGTCTCTATTATAACCATCCCCCATTCAGAAGATTCACCGTTCTTCACGGAAAATCGGGAGGAATTACGGGAAAGAATATATGTAATTTACTACTCGATTTTTTATGGAGACTGTAGAATTAGGAAGGATATAATCTTAACAGGCTGGAAAAGGAGAGGTTTATGGCAGACAAGAAGATTCGCGTCTTGATAGCAAAACCCGGTCTTGATGGTCATGACAGGGGCGCAAAAGTGATCGCGCGCGCGCTCAGAGATGCAGGCATGGAAGTGATCTACACCGGTTTACGGCAATCACCGGAGATGATCGCTGAAGCAGCGCTGCAGGAAGACGTGAATGTGATCGGGCTTTCCATCCTTTCCGGCGCCCACCTGGTGCTTGTACCCAGGGTTGTGGACTTGGTGCGTGCCAATGGACAGAAGGATGTCAAGATCTTTGTTGGCGGCATTGTGCCGGAGACCGACGTGCCGGAATTATTGAACGCCGGGGTAAGTGCGGTTTACGGTCCGGGCACCCCAACCACAAAAGTGGTTCAGGAAATCTTCAACGCTTTTCCTGCGGTCTGATTGGTGAGGATGTAAATGATGGACCTGCACGCGGTTACCGGCGGTAACCGGCTGGCGTTATCCCGCCTGTTGACAGAAGTTGAAAATGAAACCGAGACCGGTCGCGCTTCACTGGACCGTTTATTTGTTAATTCCGGCAGAGCACACCTGGTGGGCATCACCGGGTCACCGGGAACCGGGAAATCATCCCTGGTGAGCTGTCTGGCCAGGCAAATCCGCAGGGAGTATCAAAAGACAGTGGCTATCGTTGCCATTGATCCTTCCAGCCCGTTCACTGGTGGTGCCATCCTAGGCGATCGGGTGCGCATGCGTGACCTGGCGGGAGACCCCGGCGTATTTATCCGTTCGATGGCATCACGCGGCGCGCTGGGTGGATTGGCGCGCTCGACTGCCGGTGTTGTGCAGGTACTCGACGCGGCCGGATTTGACCTCATCCTCATTGAAACTGTGGGTGCAGGGCAGAGCGAGGTGGATATTGCGCGCCTGGCGCACACCACCATTGTGATCGAAGCACCGGGACTGGGCGACGACATCCAGGCAATCAAGGCTGGCATCCTTGAGATCGCTGACATCCTGGTGATCAACAAGGCTGACATGCCCGGTGTGGAGAACACAGAACGGGCGCTGCGCGCCAACCTGGACCTGGGTCATTCACCGCGTATGAACCATAATGCCGCTCACATGATCTCGGCGGGCGAAGATGACACGGCTGAACAGGAAGGCTGGATGCCCCCCGTATTGCGAACGATCGCGACACAGGCAAGTGGTATCGAAGAGGTGGTTGAAGTCATTTTCTCGCACCGCGCATACCTGCAGCAAACCGGTCTTTGGCAGCATCGCGATCATGAGCGCTTGAGGGCAGAGGTGGGGCACCTGCTGCAGAACGCGTTGATGCAGCGCTGGCAGAAGACGGTTCCCGCGGAACGTTACGAAGCTGTGATGCAACAGGTGTTTGACCGCAAGATTTCCCCCGGTTCCGCGATTAATAACCTGGTGAACGGCGGGAATAACTTATAATTAGTCGGCAATCATATTCGTAATTAAGTGAGGAAGCATGGAACGCACATTGATCAAAGACTTGCGTAGCAAGTTGGACCAGACGGTGAAAATTCAGGGCTGGTTGCAGACCCTGCGCGATCAGAAGAAGATCCAGTTCCTGATCCTGCGCGATGCCACCGGGCTGGTGCAGGTGGCGCATTGGAAACCAAACGACGAGGACCTGGCAGCCAGGATCGCCAGCCTGGGTACAGAAAGCGCCCTGACCATTACCGGCAAGGTGATCGACAACCCCGTGGTAAAACTCAACCAGCTTGAGGTTCAGCTTGAATCCCTCGAAGTGGAAAACCTTGCAGATAGCCCGCTGCCTTTTGATCCATTTGCTGAAACCCTGCCTGCCCTGGATTACCGCCTGGACTGGCGCTACATGGATCTGCGCCGCGCATTCAATTTCAATTTGTTCCAGGTGCAAACCACGGTCGAGATGGCCATGCGCGAATACTGGTTGCAGCACGGTTTTCTCGAAGTGCATTCCCCCAAACTTACCGGAAGCCCCAGTGAGAGCGGCGCGGAGTTGTTCTCTCTGGATTACTTTGAACGCAAGGCATACCTGGCGCAGAGCCCGCAGTTCTACAAACAAATGGCAATGGCCGCCGGGTTTGAGCGAATTTTCGAGATAGGCCCCGTTTTCCGCGCTGATCCCTCTTTCACTGCCCGCCACATGACGGAATTTACCGGGGTGGACATGGAATTCTCGTGGATCGATTCACACGAGGATGTGATGGCGTTCGAGGAAAACTGGCTGCAGTATGTGTACGCCAGGGTGAAGGAGCAGCACGGGGAAATGATCAAGGAAACCTTTGGCGTTGACCTGGTTGTTCCGCAGGTGCCTTTCCCGCGTATTCCCATGCGCGAAGCGGTTGAGATCCTCAAGTCACGCGGTTATGTGATGCCCGCGGATAAAAAAGGCGATATCGACCCGGCGGGAGAACGTGAAATTGCCGCCTATGTTAAGGAAAAATTTGACCATGAATTCGTGTTTCTCACGGATTGGCCGATCACGGTGCGTCCGTTCTACCACATGCGCCTGGCAGGAGATGAAACCCTGACGCGCAGCTTTGACCTGATCGCCAATGGACTGGAGATCACCACCGGGGCGCAGCGCGAACACCACGTGGATGTGCTGACCCGGCAGGCACTGGAAAAAGGGCTCACACTGGAACCCATCCAGTATTACCTCGATTTCTTCCGTTATGGATGCCCGCCGCATGGAGGGTTTGGTCTTGGGCTTACCCGCCTGATCATGGTGATGCTGAACCTGCCCAATATCCGCGAAGCCGTGTACATCTTCAGAGGTCCTACGCGGTTGAACCCGTAACAATTCGATTATGGAGAGAATATGATTCTGGGAGAGAAAATCCGGCTGCGCGCGATCGAGAGGACTGACATTCCACGTTTTGTGCGCTGGATGAATGATCCGGAGGTTACCCAGTACTTGTTGATGTCTTCCCCGCTTTCCTTCGCCATGGAAGAAAAGTGGTTCGATGACCAACTGCAGCGACCTCCCCACCAGGGGCAGATCTTGGGGATTGAGGTTCAACGCGCGGATGATTGGGTCCACATCGGCAATACCGGCCTGCACGATGTTGACCTGGTCAACCGCACGGCTGAATTCGGTATTGTCATCGGTGAGAAGGAATACTGGAACAGGGGGTATGGTACACAAGCGACCCGGCTGATGCTCAAGCACGGTTTTGAAAACCTTAACCTGAACCGGATCTACCTGGAAGTTTTTGAAACCAATCCGCGCGCCATGCAAACTTACATTAACGCCGGTTTCACCCGTGAGGGTGTGTTCAGGCAGGCGATATTCAAAAATGGTCGTTACATCGACGCCATCTTCATGAGCATCCTTCAATCTGAATGGATGGAAACAAACAAAAAGTGAGGAAGTATGCCAGCGATTTATTCTGCCCGTCACGATCGAATGAAATATGGAGATATCAAACTTTACACCGGCTCATCCTGTCCTGATTTAGCCGCGGGGATCGCTCGCCATATCGGTCTGGAACTGTGTGAACGGGAAATTGTAATGTTCCCGAACGAAAACCTTTTCATCCAACTTCATTCCAGCGTGCGCGGGCAGGATTGTTACGCGATTCAGACCACCTCAGCGCCGGTTCATCGCAACCTGATGGAACTGCTGATCCTCCTGCAAACTCTGCGCCTCGACTCAGCGGCGCGGGTCACCGCGGTGGTACCGTATCTCTGCTATGCCAGGTCTGATAAGAAAGACCAGCCGCGCATCCCGATCACTGCCCGACTGGTGGCAGACATGATCGAAGCCGCCGGCGCGGACCGTTACATTTTTCTCGACCTCCACGCAGGCCAGATCCAGGGCTTTTTCAACATCCCCGGTGACGTGCTGACCGCTTTCTATACGCTGATCGAATACCTTAAAGACAAGAAAGCCGAAATGTATCGTCCGGTCGTGTTAACCGCTGACCTGGGTTTCGCCAAGAAGGCGCGCAATTTTGCTGAATCCCTGGATACACCACTGGCATTCATTGAGAAACGCCGTGTTTCAAACGATTCCAAGGCGCAGGCGCTGACGATTATCGGTGATGTGAAAGACCGCGACGTAGTCATTGTGGATGATGAGGTGGACACCGGTGGATCGATGATCCAGGCGGTGAACCTGGCCAGGGAAAGTGGAGCGCGCAACGTGTACATGGTGTTCGTGCACCCGGTCTTCTCAGCCAACTCCGCTGACCGTTTATCCGCGCTGCCCGTTACAGAATTTATCACCACCGATACTATCCCCATCCCGCAGGAAAAACTGGTCAAGTTTGGCGGACGTCTGAAGTTATTGTCGATCGCCCCGCTGCTGGGAGAAGTGATCCTGCGCGCGAATGAAGGCCGCAGCGTGGGCGAACTTTTCAACGAATAGCCCCAAAAATCCACATGCCAGAGCTGCCTGAGGTCGAGACCATCGCCCGTTCCCTCCGCAACGAAGCCGGGTCGGTGTTCACCTCGAACCAGGGGCTTGCTGAACGCCCCGGAATACTTGAGCGAACGATCCGGGATGCCCGGGTTGCCTGGGCGCGCAGCATTGCTACGCCTGATGTGTTCACTTTCCAATCCCAACTTGCAGGGCAGAGCATCACCGGCGTCGCCCGACGCGGCAAATATCTGGTGATCAGGCTGGATCGGGACTGGTTGCTCATTCATCTGCGGATGAGCGGCGATATCAGGGTTGAACCGATGAAAGAAGACCTTGATCAGCCGCATGACCGGGTGACCCTGAATTTTTCCGATGGGGCAAGGTTGGTTTTCAACGACCCGCGGAAGTTCGGGCGCCTCTGGCTTGTGAATGATCCGCTGAGTATTTTAAGTTCACTCGGCCCTGAACCCCTCTCCGTTGATTTAACGGATGAGTTGTTTTTTAACATGCTGCAGCAGCGCCAGGTGGGGATTAAAACGCTGTTAATGGATCAGCATTTCATCGCCGGTATGGGAAATATTTACACTGACGAGGCACTGCATCTGGCTGGGATTCACCCACTGCAGAAAGCAGGTTCGCTCTCTGCGGAAAAGGCGGGACGACTTCTACAAGCGGTCAGGGTTGTGCTGCGGGAAGGGATCGAACGAAACGGTGCCAGCATCGACTGGGTTTACCGCGGAGGCGACTTCCAGAATTATTTCAAGGTGTACCAGCGAACCGGCGAAGCCTGCTTGACCTGCGGGACACTGATCGAACGTATCGTGATTGGTCAGCGCGGAACTCATTTTTGTCCGCATTGCCAGATTCTCAGCCGTCAAAATTGTTAAATGAACTTCTTGTTGCAAAAAAATGATATAAAGTGGATAATAAAGTTCAAGAATTCATCATAACAATCGTCATTGGACCCAAGTTGAGGTGACAGATGAACACACAAATTCCAACGCTTTACCTGCTACTGGCCGCGGTCATCGGTATATTCATTGGGCTTTTGATCGCTAGTTTATTCTCTACGCGTGAGAGCCAGCCCAAGAAACAACCACCCAAAGAAGTAGTAAAGGAAGGGTTTGGAGAAGTCGCCCGCTTGTGGTATTCTCCGGCCGGCAAGAAACTCCTTGTGGAAATGGAAGGTGGACATTACAAAGGGTTTGATGCGTTAAGCAAGGAACAGCAGGCCAAAGCATTGCGCCTGGCTGATCTGCTTAAGGACTGGACGGTTGTGGAAGCCACACCTGAGCCTGAAGCCCCGCCATTGGCAGAATCAGCTGCTTATGTGCCGATTGTACCGGATAGATTTGGTGAAGAGGCTGAATCGTACGAACCACCTCACAAAGAAATCGAGTATACCGATCTGTTCGAGGAGTTGGAGGAAAGCAATCCAACAACAGAACCAGTCAATCCGTTTGTCTCCGTATTAGAGGAGGAACCGGATCTTGTCAGTGTGCTGCAGCAATCGCTTGACGAGGACGAGACCGCCACTGCTGCAAAACCGGAAATTAACGCGAATCTCTCGATCACTCAACAGATCAGCGCAATCCTTGATGAAATGTTGACTGGTACAGAGCTGGCTGATGAAGGCATCAAACTGATGGAAAACGAAGAACACGGTGTTGATGTATGGGTGGGGGTGGAAAAATTCACTGACATTGACGAAGTGCCCTATCCGCAGGTCAGGCAGGTGATCCGGGATGCTGTATTGCGCTGGGAACAGGAAAACGATTCGCAACAGCGCATGGGCGAATAAGACACTGCAAAAAATCAAAACCACCCAAATTAGGGTGGTTTTTTATGCTAGAGATATTCGCGCAACTGGCGTGAGCGGCGCGGATGGCGCAGGCGGCGAAGGGCTTTGCTCTCGATCTGGCGAATGCGCTCACGGGTGAGGCCAAATTTTTCGCCGACCTCCTCGAGCGTGTAATTGTGGCCGTTCTCCAATCCGAAACGCAGCCGCAGGATGCGGGCTTCGCGCGGGGGCAGGGTGTCCAGTACTTCCTCGATCTTTTCGCGCAGCAATTTGGAATAGGCGCTCTGGATCGGAGTGGGAGATAACTGGTCCTCAACGAATTGCCCCAGTTCCGAATCCTCTTCCTCGTCGTTGAT
>DIWL01000068.1 GCA_002428455.1 Anaerolineaceae bacterium UBA6107
TCACAGGAATTGGAAACAAACCAAACATCCGGATGGAAATCTCCTGACTGGTATTTCCAATCTGTTAGCGGGGGTATGGGTCCACTCGGTGTGATCAAGGGTTTTATCGAGCTGCAAAAAATGTCGCTGATCTCTCATGTTCCCAAGATGGGTATCATCCAGGTTGCAGGCTGCGCCCCGATGGTACACGCCTGGGAAACTGGTGATGAGGTCGCCGAACCTGTCACTTCCCCTCAAACCATGATCGCAACCCTGGCAACTGGCGATCCTGGCAGGACTTACAGTGAATTACAATCCCGCATGAAAGCGCACAATGGCGGGGCTTTTTGCAGTGTGACAGACGAGGAGGCTTTTCGAGCCATGCATCTGCTGGCAAAGATGGAAGGCATCTCCGTGGAACCGGCCGCAGCTGTGGCAATCGCCGGATTGATCAAACAGATCCGTGCCGGTAATGTTCGTCCTGACGAAGTGGTTGTGGTAAATTGTACCGGTCACACTGTTCCTATCGAAAGCCACATTTTGGGTGAAACCCGCAGTCGTGAGATTGGTTCAACGATAGGGGGGGTATATCGGGACCAGGAGGAAGGGCTCCTGGCAGCGTTGAATAACGTCAGTATTGACCGCTTCCCGCGCATCGTTCTGGTTGATGATGAACCCAATGTACGCAGATTAATAAAGCGCATTCTTCTGTCACAGGGAAAGTACTCGCTTTATGAAGCCGAGGATGGAAAAACAGCTGTGGACCTGATCACACGCGAATTACCTGACCTCGTCATTCTGGACCTGATGATGCCTGAAGTGGATGGTTTTTCAGTCATTGACATTCTTAATGCCCAAAAAGAGACCCGTGATATCCCAATTATTGTGATAACAGCCAAGGAACTAACGACCAGCGAAAAATCACGTTTAAAAGGCAGAATCCAAGCCTTGATGCTCAAGGGGGACTTTGTCAGCGACGAATTGCTCGAAGAAGTACAGTCTGTGATCAAATGAAGACGCTTAACCTCCGTGAAAAAGGTATATTGGCTGCTTCAGCATCCGCTGTATTTCTGGGTCTTACACCAATTTTTGGCAAACAATCCATCCTGCTTGGTTTTACTCCCCTGGCAGTTGTGGCTATCCGCACCACGATCGCCTGTCTTTTGTTATTGATTTTTCTTGCTTTTTTCAAGCGCCAATATTTCTACATTTATCCACTAGGTTTGATGGGCTGCCTGGCTGCCGGCCTGATCAATGGTCTGGGTTCAATCTTCTACTACTCAGCCTTGGCGCGGATTGACGCAGGTATCGGCCAATTGCTGTATTCTTTTTACCCGCTGTTTATGGTGTTCTGGTTGATTTTGGACCGCCAATCTGTCAACCGTATCACGCTGGTGCGATTATTATTTGTTCTGCCTGGTTCTTTTCTATTATTACAGACTCCCACCCATAGCATTGATTTGATTGGTGCAGCTTTCATGCTGATCGCAGCTGTTTTGTACGCACTTCATCTCCTGATCAATCAAAGAATCCTATATGACGTGCCCGCGCCAACCGTTACGTTCTATACACTGGCTTCGATGAGCATAACCGTTATCATTGCGTTTCTCATCTTTCATCCGACTTTACCCGAAAATGATGTCTCATGGACCCCTTTGATCCTTTTGTCATTAATTACCTTCATCTCACGACTAACGTTGTTCCTTGGCGTAAAACATTTGGGTGGCATTCAAACTGCCCTGCTTGGTCTGGGTGAATTGCTGGTGACGGTTGTGGTCGCCCAGATATGGCTCGCCGAGCGTCTTTCATCGGTGCAATGGATTGGTGCAATATTAATTTGCTTGAATCTTATCCTGGTTATTTTTGACAAGCCCACTTTACGAAAGCGCAATGGTCGCGGTTTTCTTTACTGGTTGAATCCACCCACAGTAAAACCGGGTAACGCACCTTTTCATAATTAACAAAAAAGAGACTCCTTTTTGGAGTCTCGATTTCTGGGTGGCTGATGGGGGTTGAACCCACAACCCTCGCATCCACAGTGCGATGCTCTGCCATTGAGCTACAGCCACCATGAACGCAGAGATTTTATCATACCCTCTATTGAGGTGCAAGCATCCCGCGAATAACCAGTTCAGCCATTTCCGTCGGGACGGTTACCTGGGTATGGTCTTTCAAGTCTTTAATCGTCACATTTCCGGCTTCAATCTCATCTGGTCCTAGCACCACCACTACCCTGATACCCATTCGATCTGCGTATTTGAATTGTTTTTGTAGTTTTCCTTCTTCAGGGTAAAGAATCACACGCAATTGCTGTTTCCGTAACCCGGCTGATAACGCAATCGAAGCCGGCATTCCAACTTCATCAAAAATTGTCACTAGTACGGAATCTTTATTTTGGGATAATTCAGGTACTAACCCATATTTTTTTAGGAGCAGTGTGATCATTACATCGCCCATGGCAAAACCGACACCTGCCAATGGTTTTCCACCGACATCGCCTATCAGGTTATCGTAATGCCCACCCCCCAAAACTGCCCTGCCTTCACCACCCATATCCCAGGCTTCAAAAACCGTTCCTGTATAGTAATCCAGCCCACGAATGATGCGTGGATCATAAGTTACGTAACCCGATACACCAAGATATTCCAGGGCGGCAAACACTCGTGTCAATTCAGGCGATTTTTTCCATAATTCGTGATCATTGACCAAAGTTGTTAGGTTCGTAATCTGTTCTTCTGATAGCCCTATTTCGCCAGCCGTCTGTGCCCAGGCTTCTCCTGACATTTTGTCAATGCGGTCGATCAACTTAAAAACCTCGGGTTTTAGCGAGGCTGAAATGCCTAATTCAGCTATCTTTTCCTCCATTAAGCGGCGGTGATTGACCTTGATGGCGATCTGTTCCGGAGTGACACCAGCCTTTTTAAGAAACGTGGCACATATAGCAATCATCTCCGCATCGGCTTCCGGTGTATTAACACCGATAGTGTCTATGTTCCATTGGAAAAACTCCCTGGTCCGACCCTTTTGTGGTTTTTCGTAACGCCAAAAATTTCCAAATGACCACCAGCGCAACGGAAAAATCAACTCGTTCTGCCTGGCTGCCACCATGCGTGCCAGAGAGGGTGTCAACTCAGGCCGCAGAGTTACCAGATCTCCACCACGATCTGCAAAGACAAAAGCCTGCTCTTTTACAAGTTCTTCACCAGATTTTGCGGCGTATAAATCGATCTTTTCAATAAATGGACCGTCGTATTCCTGGAAGCCAAATGATGTTGATACTTCTTCGATCAAACTGTAAAGCCATCTGCGCACAGCCATATCTTCCGGATAGAATTCTCTCGTACCTTTGACAGTTTGAATTTGTGTTTTCATGAATATCATCACCTTCCTGGATTTTTGCTTATAGTTATTTTAACATAGCGAATTACTAATAACAGGGCAAACATGATTTATACCACTTGTGAGTTCACAATAATCTGATGTATCATATACAAGTTGTTCGAATTCCAAATAGAGCAGGAAAAAATGAATGTCAATGAATTGATCGAAATTATCGATGGAAATTTGTTAAACGATTCTGCTGACCTATCCCGTGAAATTAAAGGTGGTTGTGGAGCAGACTTGATGAGTGATGTGCTGGCCTCCATTCAACCGGAAGCAGTACTTCTCACCGGTTTGTGCAACCCCCAGGTTGTGCGCACCTCTATAATGGCTGATGTGGCTGCCATCGTCATCGTTCGTGGTAAAACACCTCCACCCGAAACCCTGGCCCTAGCAGAAATGGAAAAGATTCCACTTATCTCTTCGCCTTTAGGAATGTTCGCTTTGTGCGGCAGGCTTTACGCCAAAGGACTTGAGAGCCTTGAACGTCCTGTTGATGGTAGTGATTGCGATTGTGGGCAGTAAGGTGATCTAAATGCCTCAAGACACTTTGTTCAAGGGCAAACTCGTGTCTGAACAGAAAGCCGAGGATATCACTCGCGTCGAAGAATTGGCGTACGAGCTGAAGGTTGAAGAAGTGATGACCGCCAATCCTTCAACCGTCACTCCAGAGACAACAATGGGTGACGTTCTCGTTTTGTTCCGCCAGACCCGAATTTCCGGCGCCCCGGTGCTGGAAAATGGTCATCTGGTAGGTTTGGTCAGCATTGAAGATCTTTTGCGCTGCCTGCAGAAATCTGATCTTGAATCAGAAACCAGGCATTACATGAGCACCAAGTTGTTGACCATCAAGAAAAATGAGCCGGTTATCGAAGCTCTAAAGCTTTTTGTGAGCTCTCATTATGGCCGGCTTCCTGTCGTTGATGATGATGGAAATCTTCTTGGCATTCTGACGAAGGGTGATATCACCAGCGGTATTCTTCAGGCGATGCAGCATGATTACCAGGAGGAAGAAGTCCGTCGCTATCGAGCCTCTCACCTCTTTGAGGATATTGAAAGTGACCGCTCTAGCCTCATTCTACGCTATTCGATCAAACAAGGTGACTTCACCCACGGTGGATCAGCATCCTCAGCCATAAAAAGAGCCTTACTCAGGCTCGGTGCCACTCCCCAGATCGCGCGGAGGGTGGGTATCGCGGTATACGAAGCAGAAATGAACCTGATCATCCACACAACTCATGGCGGACTGATTCGGTGTGAGATCGAACCTAAACAGATCTCGATCAATATTACCGACGATGGACCCGGAATCCAGGATATAGCCCTGGCGTTGAAACCTGGTTATTCAACAGCCTCAGATACGGTCAGAGAATTGGGTTTTGGCGCGGGTATGGGGCTGGTAAATATTCAACGCTGCGTTGATTCGATGCGGCTTGAATCAGTGTTTGGCCAGGGTACGATCTTGAGATTAAAGATCTTCCTCTCACAGGAAGATTCAGTTGGCGAAGGTAGTTAAAGCATAATTGAAGGAGCCTATATGAACCTGCAAGATATCATTACAAAACTTGACCTCAAAACGCTTTCCTCAGTTGAAAAAGACCTCTCATCTAACAAACCTGCCTGTGGCTACTCCTCTGATCTGTTGAGCTGCGTAATGGCTGGCGCGCCAAAAAAATCCATCTGGATCACACTGCAAGCCCACGGTAACATCATTGCAGTCGCAACTTTGCTGGACCTCTCAGCGGTTATCATCACCGAGGGGGCTATCCCGGATGAAACCACGATTGAAAAAGCCAACGAGGAAGGTGTCGTATTACTAAGTACCTCGTTGCCGACCTACGCAGTCGTCGGTCAGTTATGGGAAATGGGGCTGCGAACATCTGATCCAGACCAACCCTGTTCTTAGTCTATCCTGTGCGCACCTACCGCGCTGACCTACACATTCATACTGTACTATCTCCCTGTGCAGAAGTGGAGATGATTCCTCCTCTGATCGTTGAAACCGCCCTTGAATTAGGTATTTCCCTGATCGCGATTACCGATCACAATTCCAGTGCCAATATCCGGTCAGTACAAAAGGCAGCCGAGAATACCAGTTTGGTAGTGTTACCCGGTATGGAGCTTCAAACCCGTGAAGATATCCACTCATTGTGTCTGTTTGATACCCTGGAACAGATCGAAGCCCTGCAAAAGATCGTTGATGCAACCCTACCGAAAATTCAAAACCAACCGGATCACTTTGGAGAGCAATTTGTTGTTGATGAAACCGGTGATTTTATCCGAACTGAGTCCAAACTCCTGATTACATCTTCATCCCTTTCCCTTGATCAAGCCTTTAAAATCGTTCAAGATCTGAATGGCCTGTTTATCCCAGCTCACATTAACCGAAAGACATTTGGATTGATCGAGAGTCTTGGGTTCATACCTCCGGATATTCCCTTCCCGGCGGTTGAGATTTCCCGTCACATGACAGTAAAACAGGCAACGTCGCAATTTCCAAGCATTGGCAAGATTCCCGTGATCCAAAACGGAGATGTTCATCGTTTGAATGAGTTCTTGGGAACCTTGTATCTGATCATGGAAAATCCAACGGTATCTGAAATTCGTCTTGCTTTTGAAAATGCAAATGAACGTTCGATGGAAGTACGACCTGTACAATGATTCGCCAATTTCTGTTAATGAAGTAAAATTACAATGTTCTCACTGTAATTTAGTACGGATGACTGACAACACGATTTGTGACATTTGTAAATTGTGTAGAAAGTGTCTTTTCGTTACACTGTTCAACGTGTGTATTGCGCGAAATATCAGCGCAAATTAATCTTTCGGGAGATTTTATGAATTCCTCAACCTTCACCAAGATTTATCCCAAGAATGAACCATTAGGTGATGAAGCAAAAAAAGCAGTAATTGACACGATCATCGAACAACACATGGATACTCCGGGCGCTACCATGGTAGTGCTGAATGAGCTCCAGTCCGCAATTGGATTTATCAGCGAAAATATGCAGGAATATGTAGCCAATAGGTTGCACATTCCCTACTCTCGTGTACATGGGGTTGTCTCCTTCTACTCTTTCTTTACAACCACCCCGCGCGGAAAGCATACTGTGAAATTTTGTATGGGTACAGCCTGTTATGTAGGCGGTACACCTGCATTGATCGAAAAAACGAAACAGCTGCTTGGTGTTGAACCGGGTGAGACCACCAAAGATGGCAATATCACTTTTGAGGTATGCCGCTGCGTTGGCGCATGTTCACAAGCACCCGTTGTTGTGATCGATGAAGATGTTATTGGTCGTGTTCGGCCGAATAAACTACCGCAAATTCTAAAACCGGTACAAGATAACGTAGAGTAAAGATTGAGAGAACTCTCACTGCATTTGTTAGATATTGCTGAGAACAGCATTTCTGCTGGTGCAAAAAACATTAGCATAGTTGTGGCAGAAGATACGACCTTGGATCTTTTACAAATGAGTGTTGAAGACGATGGACGCGGAATGAGCGCTGAGATGGTTGCTCAAGTTACAGATCCATTTATCACTACGCGCACTACCCGCAAAGTTGGTCTGGGGATTCCGTTGTTAAAATTTGCTGCCGAATCATGCAATGGTAAGTTGGAAATAACTTCTGAACCAGGCAAAGGCACAAAGTTATTTGTGGAATTCCAGCGCAATCACATTGACCGGATGCCGATGGGTGATCTCGTTACCACGATCCATCAACTGGTCATTTCCAACCCGCTAGTTCATTGGAAATTTGAGTACAGGTTCAATAATCGTAATGGTGTTTTTGATGATGCTTTGATCAAGGAAGAATTGGGAGACATTCCAATGACCGAACCCGACATCCTGAACTGTATCAAAGGGATGATTGAATCAACGATCTTAGAAATCAATCCACAATTCACTCAAGATACAATATTCACCCAACAATAAGAAAATAATAGGAACCAGGAGAAAAAAATGTCAACAATCAAAAGTCTGGAAGACCTGAAGAAAGCTAGAGATGAGGCATTGAAGAAACGCGAGTTGAAAGCAACATCCGGTGCCATCCAGGTAATCGTTGGTATGGGTACCTGCGGCATCGCTGCAGGCGCTCGGGACACAATGAAAGCCATCCTGGAGACAATTGAACAAGATAGTATTAGCGGTGTTATCGTCACTCAGACAGGCTGCATTGGTCTTTGTGAGAAAGAACCGATCGTTGAAGTAATTGTGGGTGAACAACCCAAAGTGATCTATGGCAAGGTATCTCCCGAATTGGCTCGAAAAATCATGAAAGAACATGTTGTGGATGGCAAAGTTGTCACGAGCAATGTGATCCAAATGTAACTCACCATAAACTTATAAAGGCTTACTTATGAAGTATTATCGCTCACACGTTTTAGTATGCGTTGACCCCTCTTGTTTAAAAAAAGGTGCTCATGATGTGATGGATGCACTTCAGGATGAACTCGTCGCGCAGGGTTTGATTGACGAAGTTCAGGTGCTGGAGACTTCTCGTATTGGCGGCTGCGACGATGGTCCAGAGTTGATGGTATACCCGGAAGGTGTTCATTATTCCAGCCTGACCCCTGATGACATGGCTTACCTCGTCGAAGAGCATTTCCTCAAAGGTCGAGTAGCCCAAAAATTTGTTACTGAAGAAAAAAGTTTTATTGATGAAGAACTCAGTGCGCCCACCTCAAAAGAGATCCGCGTAGTGCTGCGTAATTGCGGCAAGATCGATCCAGAAAACATCGAAGATTATCTCGCTGAGGATGGTTACCAAGCGCTTGGTAAAGTACTGACCGAATTATCGCCAGAGCAGGTCATCGATGAAGTCTTACGGTCAGGTTTGAGAGGTCGTGGTGGTGCGGGATTCCCGACGGGTAAGAAGTGGCAGTTTGCCCGCTCTAGCAAAGGATCCCCCAAGTACGTCATCTGCAATGCGGATGAGGGCGATCCAGGCGCGTTCATGAACCGCCGTGTTATTGAAGGAGATCCTCATGCCGTAATTGAGGGCATGATCATCGCCGCCTATGCCATCGGTGCCAGCCAGGGTTATGTTTACTGCCGCGCTGAATATCCCATCGCGGTGAAAACCCTTCGCATCGCCATCGAACAAGCTCGCAACCTTGGACTGTTGGGGAAAAACATTCTGGGCAGCGATTTTAGTTTTGACCTTGAAGTCAGGATGGGTGCCGGAGCCTTTGTGTGCGGTGAAGAAACAGCCCTGATGGCCTCCATTGAGGGACAACGCGGTGAACCCAGACCACGCCCGCCCTTCCCGGCGGTGAAGGGTTTGTTTGGCAAACCTTCGAATATCAACAATGTTGAAACCTATGCCAATATTCCCCAGATCATCTTCCGCGGTGCTGATTGGTATGCCAGCATGGGTACCGAAAAATCCAAAGGTACAAAGACTTTTGCTCTCGCCGGTGATGTAAGGCATACCGGTTTGATTGAAATTCCCTTTGGTCTGACCCTGCGTGAGATCGTTTACGACGTTGGCGGCGGGATCAAGGATGACAAAAAGTTCAAAGCCATTCAAACTGGTGGTCCAATGGGCGGTTGTCTCCCTGAGGCTTACCTTGACCTACCGGTGGATTACGAAGCTCTCACCCAGGCAGGCTCTATGATGGGTTCTGGTGGACTTGTGATCATGGATGAAGAAACCTGCATGGTGGACATCGCCCGGTTCTTCATGGACTTCACCCAGGACGAATCATGTGGAAAATGCACCCCATGTCGTGTCGGAACACGCCGTTTACTCGAGATCCTTGAACGGATTTGTAATGGCAAGGGAGAGATTCAGGACCTGGATACACTTGAACAACTCTGCAGCGAGATTAAACAGGATTCTCTTTGCGGTCTTGGCCAGGGTGCGCCCACACCTGTCATCAGTACTTTAAAGCATTTCCGTGATGAATATATCGAACACATCGTAAATAAGCGTTGCCCAGCAAAAGTCTGTAAGGCTTTGATCCGCTACGAGATTATCGATGGTGTTTGCACCGGCTGCACGGTTTGTGCCCGTAATTGCCCTGTAAACGCAATCTCCGGTGAACGAAGAACAACCCATGTGATTGATCCTGAAGTATGTATCCGGTGCGGTATCTGTATGCAAGTCTGCAACTTTAACGCCATTGAGATTAATTAGTCATGTATTTGTGATTTAGCCTTCATACAAAAACAGGAGGAAGTAAATGGCAGGAAACGACAAGGATGGCAAGACAATCAGCAATACTGTCCAGGCTGCTGTGGATCGCTTCGGAGCGAGCCAGGATGAGTTGATACCAATCATGAACGAAGTGAATCGAGAACTGGGATTTCTACCCAGCGAAGCGCTTGATGAAATCAGCCATCAGCTTCGCGTCCCCCGCAGCCGGTTATTCTCTGTGGCCAGTTTTTATGCCATGCTTTCTACGAAGCCAAGGGGAAAGCACGTAATCCAGTTTTGTGAAAGCGCACCCTGCCATGTTGCAGGTGGTCGGGAAGTTTGGCAGGCTGTAATGGATCATCTCAACATCAAGGAAAATGAAACCACCAGCGATGGTAATTGGACGTTGCTAACCACGAGTTGTCTGGGTATTTGCTCGGTCGGGCCGGTGATGGTAGTGGATGATGACATCTACGGTAATGTGGATCCTGCTCAAGTACCAGCTATTCTTGATAAGTACCGCTGATAAAGGAGAGAATCATGAAAGCTTACCGATCAATGGTCCTTGTCTCTAGCGATCCCGAGAGCCTCAATAAAGGAGCCGATGAGGTTTACCAGGCGCTGCAAACGGAGATCAAGGCATTTGGCCTGGAAAATGAAATTTCACTCACAATGGTTGGTGACGTTGGCCGGCATGATGCAGTCCCCCTGGTAATCGTATATCCTGAGGCTGTAATTTATGGGCCGGTAACCAAGGAAAACGTTCATTACCTGGTTGAAGAGCATCTCTACAAGGGAAGAATTGCTTCATCTCTCCAGGCACCTGTCAAAGAACTTTCTGGAAAAATCGCCTGGTTGTCGGCTCGCAAGGGCACCTTACCAGCCGAGCAACGCATCGTGCTGGAACGCGCTGGAATCATTGATCCTGAATCCATTGATGATTACATCATCCATGATGGATATCAGGCATTGGCTAAAGCCGTAACCGAGATGTCGCCAGAAGATATTTTTAGTACGCTGGAGAAAGCCGGCTTGCGCGGACGAGGCGGTGCGGGTTTTCCGACTGGAACCAAATGGCGCTTTGTCTACAAGGCAAATGGGCCGAAGAAATATGTGATCTGCAATGCTGATGAAAGTGAACCGGGTACTTTCAAAGACCGTTTAATCCTTGAGGGTGACCCTCACGCAATTATCGAGTCCATGGCGATTTCGGCATATGCTGTTGGTGCTGACGAAGGTTACATTTACATTCGCGGCGAATACAATATAGCCCTGCAACGTATCAGCAAGGCCATTTCCATGGCAAAGGAGATGGGATTCCTCGGTGAAAATATCTTCGGCACCGGATTCAATTTTGATTTACATGTACATAGCGGCGCAGGAGCATATATTTGTGGCGAAGAAACCGCTTTGATCGAATCGATTGAAGGGAAGCGCGGTGAACCTCGCGCCCGCCCACCCTACCCAACCACGAACGGATTATGGGGCAAACCCACGCTTGTTAACAATGTTGAAACACTGGCGAATGTTCCTCCCATTTTGCGCAACGGTGCAGAGTGGTATCGTGGTTTTGGACCTGCCAAAAGCCCGGGTACCAAGGTCTACACCATCCTCGGAAATGTCAACAACACCGGCTTGATCGAAGCGCCGATGGGCATTACATTGCGCGAGGTGATTGCGATCTACGGCAAAGGTATGAAGAACGGAAAAACCTTCAAACTTGCGCAAACAGGTGGTTCCTCTGGATCGATCATTCCAGCGGCGCTACAGGATACGCCAATGGACTTTGATTCATTCGCTAAAGCAGGTGTAGCCCTGGGATCAGGCGCTCTCCTTATATGCGATGATGATACCTGCGTCGTTGACCTGGCAAAAGTACTTCTAAATTTCTTCCGCAAAGAGTCTTGCGGCAAATGCAGCCCTTGCCGTATTGGTAGTCAGCGAGCCTATGAAACGCTCGTAAGGATCTCAGAAGGCAAAGGAGAGATGAAAGATTTGGATGATCTACTGGAACTAAGCAATAATCTCTACCAGCTTTCCAACTGTGGTCTTGGTCAGACAGCCGGTGCACCAATCCGTGATATTTTGACTCACTTCCGGGCTGAAGTTGAAGCCCACATAAGATTGAAGGTCTGCCCCACTGGGGTATGCGCCATTGATTCAAATCAAGAAAATTAGTTTTTTCAAAATCATATTCTAAAAGCGAGGTAAAAAGAAAATGTCAGCAGATATTAGTTTTGAAGCTCTACCCCCCGCAGAAATTGCGGCAAAGGCTGAAGCAATTGGAGTAAAAAAAGCAGGTCTACCTTTTTGGAATATGTTTTTCCTGGCAGTTCTCGCAGGCGCGTTCATCGCATTGGGAGCGATCTTTGCTACCACCACCAGTGCTGGTTCGATTGCTGTAAAAGACCCCGCCGGCGGGGTTGCGTTTACGACAGGATTAACCTTCGGGGTTGTCAAGTTGCTAACCGGCTTAACCTTCACCCTCGGACTCATCCTAGTGGTTATCGCTGGCGCTGAGTTGTTCACAGGTAATAACCTCATCATTATGGCTTTCATGGAAGGCAAAGTCAGTATTGGCTTGCTCTTGCGTAATTGGGCTATTGTTTACCTTGGCAACTTTGTTGGTTCAATTCTTACCGCGCTAATCATGTTCTTTACCAAGCAGTACACATTTGGCAGTGGCGCGATAGGGCTCAATGTACTCAACATTGGTGCAGCCAAAACCGGTCTGGATTTCATACAGGCTATCGCCCTGGGAATCATGTGTAACGCCCTGGTCTGCCTGGCTGTGTGGATGTGCTTTTCTGCCCGCACAGTAACTGATAAGATCCTGGCGATCATCCCACCTATCGCCGGCTTCGTAGCTGCTGGTTTTGAACACAGTGTGGCAAATATGTACTTCATCCCCATTGCCCTCTTTGTTAAAAATTGGGGAGACCCGAAGTTCTTCGAGACAATCGGCAAGACGGCTGAGAATTTTCCCACGATTACCTGGGGCAACTTCTTTATCGCCAATCTACTCCCTGTAACGATCGGCAACATCATCGGTGGCGCAGTAATGGTGGGAGTCATTTATTGGGCTATATATCTGCGCGGCAAGAAATCCACCAAATAACCAGGAGGTAAATAAATAATGCCAGTAATTACAATAAACAACCAGCGGATTGAAGTATCAGAAGGCAAAACAGTGCTGGAGGCTGCACATGAAGCCGGAATTACAATTCCGACCCTGTGTTACCACAAAGACTTATCTCCTTATGGAGGTTGCCGCCTTTGCCTTGTGGATATTGAAGGTGTTCGTCTGCCTACCACCTCCTGCACCTATCCGGTAACAGATGGCATGGTCGTGCAAACAGAGACCCCCAGGATCGTTGAGGCCAGGCGCACCATTCTGGAATTACTCCTGTCAACATACTACGATCGTGGAGATAATGCCAACGATGGACATAAAAATGAATTGACTGATTGGGCGAATTTCTACGGTGTTGATTTAGCGAAATACTCTGCCAAAGAACCTCGGTATGAATTCGATTCCGATCCCAATCCATTCGTTCATGTGGACATGAACAAGTGTATTCTCTGCGGTCGTTGTGTACGCGCGTGTGCAGAAGTGCAAGGCCGCTTTGTGTGGGGCCTCTCCGAACGGGGGTATGATTCCAAAGTGGTGGCCGGGTTGGATCAACCCATGCTGGAAGCCCGCTGTGAATCCTGCGGCGCTTGTGTGGCATACTGTCCGACGGGTGCGCTAGACAACAAAATGTCCATCGGTATGGGCAAGGCTGATAAGGTTGTCAGCACCACCTGTACATACTGCGGTGTAGGTTGTACCGTTGAACTTAATGTTAAAGATAATCATATTATCCGTGTCACATCCAGTCCTGAAGGCATGGTCAATGGCATGCGATTGTGTGTCAAAGGCCGCTATGGCTATGACTTCGTGCACCATCCCGATCGACTCACCAAACCTCTGGTACGTGATTACCTGCTTAACGGAACGAAACGCGCCGGTGGCGCTGACCGCGGGAAATGGGTTGAAGTTGATTGGGAAACCGCGCTTTCGATCACAACCAAAAAGATAGTGGAATTACGTGACTCCTTTGGGGCAGACAGCATTGGGGTTCTCTCCTCTGCAAAGTGCACCAACGAAGAGAATTACCTGATGCAGAAATTTGCCCGCCAGGTAGTTGGCACCAATAATATCGATCACTGCGCCCGCCTGTGCCACTCCAGTACTGTAGCCGGTCTTGCTACCTCCTTTGGTTCAGGTGCAATGACCAATTCCATGGATGACATCACTGCCAAAGCAGAATCCATCTTTGTGATCGGTTCCAACACGACCGAGCAGCACCCCGTTTTCGGTACCATGATCCGCCAGGCGGTATTGAAGCGTGATGTGAAGCTTATCGTAGCCGATCCGCGCAAGATCGATCTTACCGAATTCGCCACGCTGCATCTGTGGATCAAACCTGGAACCGATATTGCCCTTATCAATGGTTTGATGTACATCATCTTTGAGAAAGGCTACGAAGATCTGGAGTTCATTGCCAATCGTACTGAAAACTTCGAGGAATTCAAAGCCAACGTAATGCAATACACACCTGAGATCACTGCAGAGATTACCGGCGTTCCCGTTGAACAACTATACGAAGCAGCTGATATTCTTGGCACCAGTAAACCTTGCGCTATCTTCTGGGCAATGGGAATTACACAGCACATTGTTGGTGTACAGAACGTGCGAACCTGTGCCAACTTGCAGATGATCCTTGGCAATGTTGGTGTCCCGGGTGGTGGCGTGAATCCGTTACGCGGACAGAATAACGTCCAGGGTGCCTGCGACATGGGCGCTCTACCCAATGTTTACCCAGCCTATCAAGCAGTTGTCAATGATGAGTTAAGACAGAAATTTGAAAAAGCCTGGGGTACACCTCTCTCACCCACCTTGGGAGCAACTGTGACTGAAATGATCCCCTCGATTGCTCAAGGAAAAATCAAAGCGATGTATGTCTTGGGCGAGAACCCGATCATGTCTGACCCGGATACAAATCATGTTCGGCATTGCCTCGAGCAATTGGACTTCATGGTGCTGCAGGAGATCTTCCCGTCAGAGACAGCGGATTATGCTGATGTACTTTTGCCAGGTGTCACTTTTGCAGAAAAAGACGGTACGTTTACCAACACTGAACGCCGTGTGCAGCTCGTCCGGAAAGCGGTCGATCCTATTGGTGAGGCGCGCGATGATTGGCAGATCACATCTGAGATCGCAGAGAGAGTACTTGCCGCCGGTCAAAGGAAAGCCAATCCTGAAGCTCCTTATGCCGGTTGGAAGTATGAGTCACCTGCGCAGATCATGGCTGAAGTTGCAGCCCTTGCACCCAGTTATTCCGGTGTAACGTACGAGCGACTTGAAAATGGCGAACGATTACAATGGCCAGTCAAAGGGTTGGATCACCCCGGAACCCCAATTCTGCACCTGGGTCAATTCACCCGCGGTAAAGGTGTTTTCGCGGTAACTCAACACATCCCGCCAATCGAATTGCCAGACAAAGAATACCCTGTGCTACTAAGCACTGGCCGGGTTCTTTATCACTGGCATGGCGGTGAAATGACCCGCCGCGCCAAGGGCTTGATGGCGGTCTATGGTCAATCGTTGATCGAGGTTAATCCTGAAGATGCGCAGAAACTTGGCATCAACGGCAACCGCAAGGTACGGGTAACCTCAAGACGCGGCAGCATTGAAGCAGAAGCTTGGGTAACGGATCGCGTTCCTTCTGGAATGGTATATGCAAACTTCCATTTCCCTGAATCTCCAACCAATGAGCTTACCATCGCTGCACTTGACCCAATCGCGAAAATCCCGGAATTCAAGGTTTGCGCGGTAAAAGTCGAACTGGTAAAAGAATAACTATCCAGTCTTCCAGTACTCAGTGAACAATGAGCGGCGGAAACAGAAATAATCCGCCGCTTATTATTTCTGTCACACGTGATAATCTACATTGTT
This sequence comes from Anaerolineaceae bacterium UBA6107, assembly GCA_002428455.1. Classification (GTDB taxonomy): domain Bacteria; phylum Chloroflexota; class Anaerolineae; order Anaerolineales; family Anaerolineaceae; genus UBA6107. Next base: position 15,506 of record DIWL01000068.1, read on the forward strand.
AGATTCAACCTGGGGTATAGAGATAATTGCACTTGGGTACGCATCTCAATCCTTTGACCCAAACCCTTAAGTATGGTTAAATTGCGCCTATGATTGAAAGTCACACAGCTCACAATTTTCTCCAATTTACACGTGATGGCATTGATGATCTGCCATCCAATGTCGCAATTGAATCACCTGTTTCATTAACTGTGAATGGTCAGGTTTGGGTAACATTTCACTGCAGCCCTACGGACCTTAAAGCCTTGGCTGTAGGGTTTTTATTCAATGAAGGATTTATTAAATCCACTGATGAGGTCGAAAACATCCATGTGTGCAACCAAAAAGACAACGTCGATGTTTGGCTGAATCATCCTGTTGAAAAACCTTCCTCCTGGCAACGAACTTCCGGGTGTCACGGTGGAACAAGTGCAATTGATCTGTCACAGCATCAACTCGACCCGGTCATCAACGCTAATAAATTGACTCCCGATCAGATATTCGGATTAATGAGCCAATTTATGAACGACCAACCACCGCATTCAGAGTATGGAGGTGTGCACACTTCCGCTCTTGCTGAAGGACCAGCACAATTATTCCAGATCACTGATATTGGGCGCCACAACACGCTTGACAAAATTGCCGGTCGAATGATTTTGGAAAAACTTGAGTTAACTGTGCCTGTGGTCGTCACTTCTGGACGCATCAGCTCGGATATGGTGCAAAAATCGGTTAGGATGGGAATTCCCTTCCTGATTTCCATGCGTTCAACAAGCTTGATCAGCATCGATCTGGCTGAACAAAATGGAATAACACTGATCGCCGGTGCCAGACGCGGGCGGTTCAACCTCTACAGTCATGCCGAACGGATCGACACCAACCAGGTGAACTATTCTTAACGTCCCGGAAAAATTTTCAATCAAATTTATTTAATTTACTTGGTGTTTTTTCAAGTAATATCTTCTCAGCAAGGAGCCGATCCTCAGGCGTGTTAATGTTGTAAAAAGCCAATTCATCCGGATCAATTTTTAATATCGTTTCAGTATCGATTGTAACCACCTTGACCATTTCGAACCACGAAATGATCCTTTTTTTCTTATGCAATATTGCATTCTCGATTGCCGGCAGGCATGTAGATTTCCTATAAATCGCGTGAAAAGGCTCGAATCCTTCGTTAGAAAGTGGGATCACTACATCTACTTCCGGTTCCATTCTTTCCTTCATGAAAGCAAATAATTCAAGGTTGATAAATGGCATATCTGTCGCGACAACGATGACCAGGTCATTTATTGCTGCTTTTAAACCTGCATGTAATCCCGCCAAGGCTCCAAAATTTTTGTACTCATCAGGGACTATCCTGGCATTAATATGTGTATACTTTGCGGGATCATTTGACGTAATAATGATTTCATCACCCATAAGTCTTACCTTATCGGCAACGAGTTGGATCATTGGTACACCACAAACTGGAAGTAGACTTTTATCCACGCCCATTCTTGTTGACATCCCGCCTGCTTGAATGACGATCGAATACATAGAGCTAATTATAACGACGAATGAACGCAGCAAGTCAATAACGATGAATTTGAATATGAGAAATTAGTGTCTTTATGACTCATTTATTTCCTCAACATTATTGATAATTTTCTTCTATCCATTCATGACACAGAACAATAAACCTTGTGACGTAACACACTAATGAATGTGATGATATCGTGCTATTCTTTAGAGGAAATTCACCGAGGGATATATGGACACCAACTTTGACATCGCTACAGCCATAAGCACGGTACCCTTATTTTTTGACCTGTCACCGACCCAATTGGAAAAAATTATCCGGATTTCAGATCTGGTCGAGGTTGATCCGAGCGACCAACCGATTCATGAAGGCTCCAGGCTGGATTTTCTTTACATCATCCTTGAAGGTGAAGTTCGCATTGACGTCTTTGTTCCAACCAGGGGGCTGGTGGAAACGCACAAACTCGGTCCGTTGGACATTCTGGGCTGGTCTGCTATGACCCCTATTGTCAGGCAGCGCATCGGAACCACGACCGCGCTAACCCACTGTTGGTTGTTAAGGATCGATGCCAAATTACTGGCCAGTATTTGTGAGAAAGACCACAGCATTGGTTACATCATTTATCGCCGTATCGCAAATATGGCTGCCCTGAGTTTCCTTTCCACCCGATTGCAGCTAATGAACATGATCGCTGAAAGCCTCTAACATCCTGCCAATCTGTTCCAACAGATACATTTACAATCATCTACATCGACTGAAAGATAGTTGTAGACACACACCTATGCTCTCGAGCCGGATTTGTGCTTTCTGTCCTTTTATTGATCCAAGCGAAAATCGTCGCTAATTACATTTTTACCAACAACTCAATACTCTTGTGACATCGATAAATTCCCCTATTAATTCTGGTAAATCTTGACCTATTCATCGAACGAAAATGTTGTAAAAATCATTCCATACTTGACACCCCTATCCCATACTTTATACTTAGGAAAATATTCTAATGAGGAAATATGAAAATCGACTTTCAAGAAACTACAAAAGACCTGGCTGTAAGAATTGACATACACACAAAATTTGGTTCACGAGACATCGATCGCTGGATGCTCGATCTGATCAAATTGCAGCCCGCCAGCAAAATTCTGGATGTTGGTTGCGGCTCAGGAAAGCAGTGCTTTTCGTATTTCGATGAGTTACGTGGAGCTGCAGATATCACTGGCGGAGATGTCTCTGAAGAATTATTAACGCAGGCGAAAGCAGAGAATAAACGCCGTAACATTGATATTCGGTTCGACCATCTGGATTTCAATCAACCATTTCTCTATCCTGATAACTCATTCGATTTTGTTTCGTGTTGTTTTGCCATTTATTATGCCGAAAACATCCCTCAAACGATCAGCGAGATGCATCGCGTAACCAAACCCGAGGGCAGATTATTCACGACCGGTCCCATGCCGGAGAATAAGAAACTGTTCTATGAAATTATTAAAGAAGCCACCAACAAACCGATCCCCCCGATGCCAGGCAGTTCAAGGTACTCCACTGAGATCATGTCAACAATAAAGGCGCTTTATTCGCATGTCGAACTGCATGTTTTCGAAAACCCACTCACTTTCGATAATGTTGAACCATATCTTGCTTACACCCGCGCATCGATGTCAGAGGATCGAAAATTATGGGGCAGTTTGTTTGTGGAAAAAGATGATTTTGAAAAGATCATGTCACAGATCGAGCTGGCAGCGCGAAAACGTCTCGACCGGGATGGTAAACTCGTCATGACCAAGGTTGTCGGCGGTATCCTCGCCACGAAATAGGTGCTTATGAATCACGATATGACTTTTTATGGTAAGCGTGTCTGTTTTTTCGGTGCCCACCCGGATGATATTGAGATTGGTTGCGGTGCTTTGATCTCACATATTGCCGGTCAAACCGACCTGCGCGTGGTAACCCTTTCTGATAATCAGAAAAACCCGTTACTTCACGACGTTGTTGAGGAACATTACCGCAGCATGAAGGTACTTGGTGTTCCTGAAGATAAGATCATCGTCGGAAATTTCGAAACCAGGCGATTTCCGCAATTCCGCCAGGAAATACTCGCCTTTATCCTTGAGATTCGCAACACCTTCAATCCGGACATGGTCTTTCTGCACACCAAGTCTGACCTGCACCAGGATCACGCTACGGTTACCGAGGAAGGATTGCGCGCGTTTCGCGGTACAACAGTACTTGGCTACGATGTGATCCGCAGTAGTTATGGTTTTTTCCCGCATTTCCTGGTTGAAGTCAATGATTTGGATGTGCAGAAGAAAATTCAAGCCCTGGCAGAGTATCATACCTATGATGACAAATATTACTTTGACCCTGACTTGACCCGCTCAATCTTGGTAAAAAATGGTGCGTTAGCAGAGCGTAAATTCGCCGAAGGTTTTGACATCCTGAGGATCATCGGCGCGTTTAATTGCAATCAATAGAGTAAAAAGACCTCGTTTTCAAAAACGAGGTCTTTTTCTAAGTTGGAATCCCGATCTCAATAAATCCATCAACCTGGCGCACCGGATAAATGGGTATTCCCGTCACCGCTGGCAATGACATCGCTTTGCCAGTACGAATGTTGAATCTTGCGCCATGTCTGGGGCAAATGATCTCTTCCCCATCCAGTTCACCCTCACCGATCTCTCCACCATCATGCGTACAAATATCTCCAGTCGCCAGAAAATCTTCCCCTATCGAAAAGAGCACGATTGGTAATCCGTCGATTTCAAGAAACAGTCTTTCCCCACTTGGGAATTCATTTACCATCGAAACCCGATAAAACTTGTAACCTGCGGAAGTGTCACCCATGTTATACCTCCTCATCGAGCAAGGCATCATTGCTCTCGCCAAGTCCATATATACCGGCTTTTATGATCTTCAGTGGTAAAAGTGCGCATTTTAACCTGACCGGACCCAGTTCAATTCCCAGCAGATCAAGCAGCGCTTCCTTTTTCATTTTTTTGATTTCATCCACCGATTTCCCGATCACGTACTCCAGCAAAAGATCAGCTGATGCCTGGGAAATGGCGCAGCCGTGTCCGCTAAAAGCAGCTTCCGTGATCATATCGTTATTATCTACACGCAAATCGATCTTTATATGGTCGCCGCATAAAGGATTTTCATCCTCAAAAGAGATATCATGCGGATCCAATTCTCCACGATAAGCTGGATTTTTATAACGCTCAATAATGATTTCTCTGTAAAGATCATCCATGTTATTCAAAATACCTTTTTACTTTTTTCAATCCCTGAACCAGTTTATCGACATCTTCTGTGGTGTTGTAAAGGTAGAAACTTGCCCGTGTTGTAGCAGGCAAGTTAAATTTTTCGTGCAGGGGCATTGCACAATGGTGCCCGGCGCGAACGGCAATACCATCGGAATCGAGGATCTGCGCCACATCATGAGGATGAACACCATCCAGAACGAAGGATGCTACCCCACCCTTTTTATCAGATTCCGGTCCCACAACGCGCACGCCCTCAACGCTCGCCAATTCCCGCAGCGCGTATTGGATAAGTTCTTTTTCGTGCCTGGCGATCGTGTCCATTCCAATCGCGGTAAGGTAATCAATAGCTGCACCAAACCCAATGACCTCTGCGATTGCTGGTGTACCTGCTTCAAACTTATGCGGCAGGTCATTAGGTGTAAATGAACGCAGGTGAACTTTCTTGATCATGTCACCACCACCCAGGAATGGCGGCATTGAACTCAGTAGAGCCTTTTTTCCCCATAGTACACCAATTCCAGTCGGACCCAGCATTTTGTGGGCTGAAAACGCCATAAAGTCTGCATCCAATTCATTTACATTAACCGGAATGTGGGGAACCGACTGTGCAGCATCTACTAATGTGAGTGCGCCTACTTTCTTGGCCATGCGTATGATCTCCGCAGCCGGGTTGATTGTTCCTAACACGTTGGACATGTGGGAGAATGCGACAAGCTTGGGATTTTGTTGAAGTAATGCCTGGTAACTATTCAGATCAAGTTCGCCTTGTGGGGTTACTTCGATAAATTCAAGTCGTAAATTTTTCTCCGCTGCCAAAATGTGCCACGGTACCAGGTTGGAGTGGTGCTCCATCTCGGTAAGGATGACCAGATCGCCATTTTTGAGATTTTGTCTCCCCCAGGAATTGCTCACAAGGTTGATCGATTCTGTCGTATTTCGGGTGAAGATGACTTCCTCTTTGACACTGGCGCCGATAAAGTGGGCAATGCGTTCCCTTGCGCTTTCGTATTGTGCGGTTGATTCTTCTGCCAGAGTGTGTACTCCGCGATGAATGTTGGCATTTATCCAACGGTAATAGTGGTCCATCGCTTCGATCACGCATAGGGGTTTTTGTGAGGTAGCAGCAGAATCAAGGTAGGTTAATTTAACCCCCGGGTGCACCTCTCTTCCCAGTATTGGAAAATCTGCCTTAATATTTATTAGTGATTTACCGGGTTTTGGTTCTATCGTCATTCGATCCCTGATCAGAATATCTTTGGAAGTTCCTGCTTGTTCTTTTTGAGCGGTACGCGGATGTGTGGTGAGTTTTGCGGATACCACAGTATGTGATCTGGAACCATCCATCCATCTGTGAGATATACATTTGATCTGAACTGGACTGCCACCATTTTGGGGTCCACCTGCACGACTATGCCTTTTAACCAACCGCGGATTCTTTCACCGCCTTTTTCATGGTCGCAAAGCACTTCTACCGTATCCCCCACCTGGTATTCATATTCCTGGTCAGGCGGTCGCATGAATGGTACTGAGCGCATAGTGGCTGCTCCCTTTACTTTGTGTTGTGGATTAATCAATTCATTCTATCATATCGGTCAATAAATTTATCGCTCACCCGATATGCTCCATTTTTTCTTTTATCGCTTGCTGGAAGCGGTTTCTTACACCTTCAAAGGGAATCCGCTGCATAATGGGATCAAAAAAACCTTCCACGATCAATCGTTGCGCAGTTTCACGGGGTAGTCCGCGGCTCTCAAGATAGAATATCTGCTCATTGTCGATCTTGCCAACCGTGGCTCCATGCGTACAACGCACATCATCGGTAAGAATCTCTAGGCCAGGTATCGAATCCGCCCGGGCTTCTTTACTCAATACCAGGTTGCGATTCGCCTGATATCCATCCGTCTTGGATGCTTCTGGTGCTACATAGATCATTCCCTGCCATACTGAACGGCTTTTGTCTGTTAACGCTCCTTTGAAAAGCAGATCACTCGTTGTATTGGGTGCCAGGTGGTTTTGCTGGGTATCGTGGTCCAGATGCTGATTGTTGTCTGTAAAATAGAAGCCAGACATTTTTCCCGTGCTGCCTTTACCGATCAAATCTAAATTGGAAAAATTCTTGGTTAACCGGCTTCCCAATGCACCAAATATCCAATCGATACTGCCATCCCGGTCTACGACAACGTTTTCGCGTGTGAAATTGATAACGTTCTCTCCCCAGGATTGCAATTCCACAAAATTCAAATGGGCTCCAGGTCCGACATAGATTTCCATTAATCCAGCATGTAACGATGCCATTTTCGCTTGTTCAGGTGATGTGGACTCATGCACGTAAGTTGCCTGTGCGCCTTCTTCCAAATAGATCAGAACATGGATGGAGTGTGCCGCTCCTTCATCTGTCACCCAGTAAACGCTTTGCAATGGAAGTTGAATTTGGACATTGCGAGGAACATACAGTAATACTCCGTTAAATTCCAGCGCTCCGGCTAATGAAGAAAATTTACCTGACCCGTGGTCAATCCTTGCCAGAATTCTACTTAATAGCTCGGCATGCGTACTGACCAGGTTTTTCAAGGAATCAAATACCACACCCTTTTTCAGCAAATTCTCTTCAATGAGCAGGTGTGAACCATGCGGAGAAAGCAATAATTGTCCACCGTTCTTCTCTCCTGCCACCGGTTCTGAAAGTTGTTTTGGAAAACCGAGATCTGTCAGTCCTTTAGAAATTACTAGGCTGAAATCGGAAAAGTCGATTTCTTTGAGAGAGGTTCGCCGCCATTCCTCTTCGGTTCCCTTAGGCAGAGGCACGGATTGGTAGGTCTTCCAGGCATTCTGTCGATACGCGCGGAGAAATGGAAGTTCATCGTTGAATTCCGGTACGAACCCCAGGTCTGCTTGCGGTTGTTCCGTTCTCTTCGTGCGTTTCGTAATGATGATCGGTTTATCAGTCATTGTTAGGTGAATTTTCCGGTTTAACCAACCGATCCTTCCATTTGTAATTGGATCAAACGGTTCATTTCTACCGCGTATTCCATGGGCAATTCCTTCACCAGGGGTTCAATGAAACCAGAAACGACCATTGTTGTGGCTTCCTCCTGGCTTAACCCGCGGCTCATCAGGTAAAATAACTGCTCCTCGCCTACTTTGGAAACAGAAGCTTCGTGTCCGATGGTCACATCTTCTTCATCCACTTCGATCGTGGGGTAAGTGTCAGATCGTGACGCAGGATCCAATAGAAGCGCGTCACAGGCCACATTTGACCGGACGTTGGTCGCGCCCTTGTAAACTTTTAACAATCCTCTATAAGACGACCTGCCGCCATCCTTGCTGATCGATTTGGATGTGATCTTTGAGCTTGTGTCTGGCGCAAAATGAATTACCTTGCCGCCAGCATCTTGTAACTGTCCTTTTCCGGCAAATGCCACGGAAAGGATCTCACCATGTGCCCCTGGACCCATCAGATAGGTGGATGGATATTTCATTGTCAGGCGGGAACCAAGATTGCAATCTACCCACTCCATGGTGCCCCTCTCTTCAACTTTAGCTCTTTGGGTAACCAGGTTGTATACATTATTTGACCAGTTTTGGATGGTTGTGTATCGAACCCGGGCGCTTTTCTTTACAATGATCTCAATCACTCCGCTATGAAAAGAGTTGGTGGTATATTGCGGAGCTGTGCATCCCTCAACGTAGTGCACCCTTGACCCTTCGTCAGCAATGATCAAAGAACGCTCGAATTGACCAATGTTTGCCACGTTCAGTCTAAAGTAAGCCTGCAAAGGCAACTCGACAGTCACACCTTTGGGTACATACACAAACGAACCGCCTGACCAGACTGCTGAGTTCAATGCCGCGAATTTATTGTCTTCGATTGGAATAACGGTACCGAAGTACTCTCGGAACAACTCCGGGTGCTGTTTTAATCCTTCCTCAATGCTCAAAAAGATCACACCCTGTTTTTCCAGGTGCTCCTGGATACTGTGATAGACCATTTCCGATTCGTATTGAGCACCCACACCGGCCAAAAATTTTTGTTCCGCTTCAGGGATGCCCAATTTGTCAAAAGTATTGCGGATGGTATCAGGAACATCCTCCCAGTTTCGTTCGTTCGCTTCAGAGGGACGGACATAGTAAAAGATATCCTCCAGGTCGAGACCTGACAGATCCGGACCCCAGGTTGGCATTGGTCTGGCAATAAAATGCTCCAACGCCTTGAGCCGGAAATTTAACATCCACTCAGGCTCCTGTTTCATGCTAGAGATCTTCCGTACAACCTGCTCGTTCAGACCTTTTTCGGATTTGTAGACAAAAGTTTCGGCATCTTTGAAGCCGTATTGGTAATCTCCCAGGTTGTTAAAAAAGTTTTGTGTCTGTTCACTGCTCATGGCTTTCTCCTTGTTGATGACACAGACAGCTAAACGGATCCATTTCCGTTTTCGATCTTTTCCCTGATCCAGTCGTACCCGTGTTCTTCAAGGTGCAAGGCAAGATCCGAACCTCCGGATTCGACAATCCGTCCATCCATCATGACATGCACAACATCCGGTTTAATATAGTTAAGCATTCGTTGATAGTGCGTGATCAGTAAGACACCTACATTCTGCTCCTTTAGCAGGTTTACCCCTTCAGATACCACTTTTAGCGCATCGATATCCAAACCCGAATCTGTTTCGTCCAGAATCGCAATTTCGGGTTTAAGCACGGCCATTTGCAATACTTCAGCCCGTTTCTTTTCACCGCCTGAAAAACCCTCGTTCAAATACCGTCCCGCGAAGGAATGGTCCATTTTGAGTGCATCCATTTGTTCGATCAACATTTTTCGAAATGCAGGGATGGGAATGCCGCGATCCTCAGGGTTGGTCGCCTTTCGCCGCGCGTTTACAGCTGTACGCAAAAAATTGGCTACTGTTACACCCGGTATTGAAACCGGGTATTGAAAAGCCAGGAAAAGTCCTAATCGTGATCTTTGGTCTGTTCCAAGGTCGAACAAATTTTGACCTTTAAAACAGGCTTCTCCACCGGTCACCTCGTATCCAGGGTGCCCCATCAGTGTGTAAGCCAGTGTGGATTTTCCCGTACCGTTAGGCCCCATGATCGCGTGAACCTCTCCCTGGGCGACCGATAACGAGACCCCTTTCAATATTTCTTTTTCACCAATTTTGACGTGTAAATCCCTGATGTTGAGTTCTGACATGCCACAAGCTCCTGCACTGCAATATCTTAATTTTTATTATTTTTATCATATATTTCTTTTTATTTCTTCAACCTCAAGGATTATAGCACATAGATAAATCGCAGTCAATATTTACCATATTTATCTTATTTATTCGAATAATTAAGGTATAATATAAAATATATTTATCATAAAACTGATAAAAATAACGGAACTGGACATAGTATGAAAAGTACAAGAGATAGAATACTGCAGACCCTGTTACTCAACCCAAATTCCACCATAGGTGACCTTGCTGAGGCGGTTGATATCAATACTGTATCAGTCCGCCACCACCTTACCAACCTGCAGGCAGAGGGACTTGTGCAAAATGCAGAGGTCAGGCATGGCGTCGGTCGCCCGCGACTCGTTTACTCACTCACAGATAACGGCGCTGAACTGTTCCCGACCCGCTACCTGCGCCTGGTTAACCAGCTCATTGCACAACTGAAGAATAGAATGTCAAAAAAAGATCTGGAAAAGATTCTTGTTCAGATTGCAACTGAGATTTCAGCTGACCAGGTCAACAAGATCCGCAACCTGCCTGTCGATGAGAAATTAACCTTTATCCAACAATTTCTAATTAAAGAGGGATACATAATCGAATGGGAAAAGGAAGGTTCGAATTACATCATTAACGAAATATCCTGTCCTTTCTATCACATCAGCCAGTCCCATCCGGAAGTCTGCGTGATTGATAAGACAATCTTCAGTACGCTTTTATCAGTACCAGTCGAGAAGGTGAAATGCATCCTTACAGGTGATAACCATTGCGCCTATATGTTTTCACAAGATACTTTACAGGAGAAACAACCATGAGCGACAGATCGACCCCCGGAACCAATCGACCTGGCTGGGACGCAGAAACTGATTACCCCGAGCTTTGTGAACAATTGCGCAAAGGCTTCAGTGAAGTACTGGATCCTGAGCTCGGATTAAATGTTGTGCAACTTGGCTTGATCCGCAACGTGAAAATTGATGATGATGGAGTCATCGTCAAAATGATCCTCACCACCCCTTTCTGTCCATATGGACCCTCGATGTTGGAAAGCACACGTCAGAAGGCTGAACAGGTACTTGAGCGTGAGGTTACCATCGATTTCGGTCTTGAGCCGTGGGATTTCTCCATGATGGAAGAAGGTCTGGATCTAGGTTGGGGTGCGTTTTAATAACTAAATTTGCCCCAAGTATACCGAAAAATCCTGTTTGGATTAAAATACTCGCATGCCTCGCGCCGTTTATCTAAGCACGCATGATGAACCTGTGATCCTTGAATCGATTTCCCGGGTCAAAGACTATCTACCATCATCTGATGGTTTCCTTTGGGTTAGTCTCGAAAATTCCGATAATAACGAGATCGACGCGGTTTTACGCGGATTATTCAACTTTCATCCCCTGGCGATTGAAGATTGTCAAACAGTCGGTTTTCAGGTTTCGAAGATCGATGATTTTGGCGAATATGTATTTATGATCACGCACGCCATTGATCAGTCGGGCGATAACGGTACTATTAACACCACCGAATTGGACCTCTTTTTAGGGCACAATTTTCTTGTCACCTGTTATACCGATCCACAAATGCCCTCCATCGCCAAAACCTGGGACCTGATCACAAGAGATAAGAGGCTCTCAAAATTTGGAACGGACTTTTTGTGCCATACCATTCTTGACATGATTGTGGATGATTACATGCCGATCATCGATCAAATGGAATCTGAGGTGGAATGGCTGGAAGACAAAGTCATTGAAAAACCAAGCCCTGAAACATTACATCGATTATTAACGATCAAGCACAATATCATGGCGCTGCGCCGTGTGATCAGTCCCCAGCGCGAGGTGATGAACCGCCTCTCAAGAGATGAATTTCCTGAGATCATCGACAAACAGAGCCTGATTTACTTCCGTGACATATACGACCATTTACTGCGCATACAGGACCTGGCTGATATTCTGCGTGATATTGTTTCCGGTGGGCTTGATATCTACCTTAATTCCACAAGCCTGCGCCTCAATGAGATCATGAAGGCATTGACGATCGTATCAACGGTTTTTCTGCCCCTGTCATTTATCACAGGCGCATTTGGCATGAACTTTCTCCATATCCCGGGTGCTTCATCTCCGGTTGGATTCTACGTTACATGTGGTTTACTGGTACTGCTTGGGATTCTCATGCTCGTTTATTTTAAAAAACGCCGCTGGTTTTAGTTTTAGTCTCACAGCAGGAATAATTACCCATATCAAATTGTGTGAAATATACGAATCCCTATGAGATATTGGCAAACCTTTAAGTTATATTAGAATATTTTTGATCGCAAGTAAAGTTCTGAAGCAAAAAAAGAGGCCGGGGTTCGGCCTCGGTTACATCAGATCAATCCCGTTTCTTTTCCGACTTTCGCAAATACCTCCAGCACCCGCTCCATTTGGTCATCCGTGTGGGTAGCCATATAACTGGTTCGCAGCAGTTGTCGTCCTGGGGATACAGCAGGTGAGATGACTGGATTGACGAAAACGCCATTCTCAAACAACATTTTCCAGGTCAAGAAGGTGCGCTCATCGTCGCCAATAATGATCGGTACAACTGGAGTTATTGAATTACCGATATTAAATCCCAGTTCTGTGAAGCCTTTACGCATGCGGTCGGCTACTTCGATTACACGGCGTGCATGTTGCGGCTCATCCCGCATCACGTGCAACGCAGCCAGGGCTGCAGCAGCATTCGCCGGTGGAATGCTGGCGCTGAAAATTAACGACCGGGCAAAGTGTTTGATGTAATGAATACTGTCCTCATCACCTGCAATGAATCCGCCCAGAGATGCGAAGGACTTACTAAAGGTGGACATGATCAAGTCTACATCCTCAGTAACACCAAAATAGGCTGATGTTCCCCTGCCACCTCCCATGACCCCCATACCATGAGCATCATCCACCATCAACCTTGCACCGTATTGTTTGGCAATCTTGGTCATTTCAGGTAACGGGGCCAGATCACCTTCCATGCTGAACAGACCATCAACTACAATCAACCTGCCGGCTGTTTCAGGAATTGACTTGAGAACGCGTTCCAGGTGGTTCATGTCGTTGTGCCTGAATCTTTCAATTTTTCCGTAACCCAGTCGGGCACCGTCCACGATGCTGGCATGGTCATCTTTGTCCATGATCACAATATCATCCCGTCCGATCAAAGCACTGATCGTGCCCAGGTTGGTCTGCATTCCAGTTGAAAAAACCAGTGAGGCTTCTTTTCCCACCCATTCCGCCAGTTCAGCCTCCAGTTGTTCGTGCATCGCCAGCGTGCCGTTAAGAAAACGTGAACCGGTGCAACTGGTACCAAACCGCTTTATAGCCTCGATTGCAGCTTCACGCACCTTTGGATGTGTCGTTAAACCAAGATAATTGTTTGATCCGCACATGATCAACCGTTTTCCCTGGAAGACCACTTCAGTGCCTTCATTTTCATTCAATGGTATAAAATAAGGATAAATCCCCCGCTCCATGGCTTCACGTGCGGTGGTGAAATTTCTACATTTCTCAAACAGGTCCATTGTTACCTCACCTTCAGAAATAATTTTCGTGTGGAATAGCAGTAATTATATTTGTGTGTTATTAATCGTAATAAAGTCAGTGCATTATACTTGAAAAATGGTACAGGAAACCCTACATGGATTATTTTGCAGGCATTGAAGCGGGTGGAACGAAATTCAAGTGCATCATTGCCAGTGGTCCTGAGGATGTGCTCGCCGAGGCAGTATTTCCCACCACCAATCCTGAAGAAACCCTGCCAATTGTCACAAACTTTCTACAAGAAGCGGCAAAGAGGCTAAAAATCACCCTACGGGGTGCCGGGCTGGCTTGCTTTGGTCCCCTGGACCTGGATACACATTCATCAACCTACGGTTGGATCACCTCAACCCCCAAAATTGCCTGGTGCAATTACCCCATCCTGCAATATTTCCAGGAAAATCTAAAAATTCCGGTACTCATTGAAACAGACGTTAACGGGGCTGCCCTTGGTGAAGGGCGGTGGGGATCTGCTATCGGGCTTTCTGATTATGTTTACATGACGGTTGGAACCGGTATAGGCGGCGGTGTTATACACAATTTCGCTCCGCTTTTTGGTATGACCCATCCTGAGATCGGTCACATGAAGATACAACCTCATCCTGATGATCCCTTCCCGGGGAATTGTCCATACCACACCACCTGCCTGGAAGGCCTCGCCAATGCCCCTTCCCTGGCTGCCAGGTGGAACACTGATCCCGCACTGCTGGGAGATGATCATATCGCCTGGAAATTCGAAGCATACTATCTTGGCCAGGCAATTCATAACCTGATCCTGGTCTGCGCACCGAAGAAAATCATCCTGGGAGGTGGGGTTCTTCGTCGCAAGGGACTAATTGAAAGAACCCGCGCAGAAACCGTAGAAATTCTCAATGGGTACGTTGAATCCAGATACCTCGAAGATATGAATGAATACATTGTCCCACCGGCATTAGGCGATCGTGCAGGTGTGCTTGGTGCCATTGCATTATTACTTGATTGATCCATTAAAGCATACCTGGAGGAACGATGCTAACAAAGAAGACATGGGCAGCGATGATCATTCTTGGCTTCCTGGGCTCGCTTGCCTGGGGAGTGGAAAACCAGTTCTTCAACACATTCATCTATAACAACATTACTCCTGATCCACGCCCGATCTCCTGGATGGTTGCAGCCAGCGCGATTACTGCCACCCTGTCATCGATCCTAATCGGCGCACTGAGCGACCGGATGCGATACCGGTGGGGAAGAAAACCATTTCTCCTTATCGGGTATCTCGGTTGGGGGATTACCACTGCCTTGTTTCCGACGGCTGCACTATTCCAACCAATCGGCATCGCGATCTTTATGGCCATTTTGTTTGATTGCATCATGACCTTCTTCGGCTCAGGTGCGAATGACGCAGTCTTTCATGCCTACGTGGCAGATATCACCACCCCGCACAACCGTGGCAAGGTGATGGGGATCCTCGAGATCCTCGTGTGGGTCGCGCTGCTTTTTGTATACGGCGGCGCCGGGCTAATTATCGAGGCAGTTGGATATTTCCCATTCTTTTATATTGTAGGTGGAATGGTGTTTGTCCTTGGGTTAATTTCTGCCTTGCTCTTGGATGAACCAAAGCGACCGGTAAAACCCCAGAGTGAAGGATTTCTACGCAGCATCTTAAACACATTAAAATGGAGCACGCTTCGCGAACAGAAAGATTTCTTACTGGTCCTCGTTGGCATCGCTTTGTGGGGAATCGCCCAGCAGATCTTCTTTCCGTATCTATTGATCTACGTTAATCATTATCTGCACATTGAAACCCTTCAGTCCACCCTGATCATTTTCCTGGCGATCCTGATTGGTGGTATCGGTGCAGCATATCCGTTGGGTCTGCTCACTGACCGTTGGGGCCGTCGTAAAATGGCAATCATTGCGATCATCGCTGAAATGGTCGGATTGCTTACATTCTCATTCTCCCGGTCGTTCGTTGCCCTTGTCTTCACTGCCATATTATGGCTGGCACCCATTAGCGCCTGGACGATCGCGGTTTCAGCATGGAGTAAGGATCTTTTCCCGGAAGACAAAAGGGGGCAGTTCGGTGGTTACGTGATTTTCTTCCAGGTGGCGTTGACCATGGTGCCCGGTCCGTTGCTGGGCAGCTGGCTCACCACCACTTATGGCATCCACACCCTGCTGGATGGCAAGGAAGCTTTCGTTCCTACACCAATCATTTTCCAGGTCGCGGCAATTGCCACGCTTTTGACATTGATCCCGATACTGAAGACCAGGAAAACTCATCAAACCATTGAAAAAGGATAACTCATGTCAGTTCCAGAATTCATCCTCAAAAAAATGATCGTACCGGGAAGCTTCAAGAGCACTGCCAATAGGTTCTCTTTTAAGATTATGAACAGCTTTGCGGCTGCCACAATCTCCAGGTTTAATATTGTCGTCGGTGATGTACCTGTTCCAACGGAAGACGTGAAAATCTCTTCTGGTCAACATCCTCCAATAACCGGTGATGTGATCACTCCCGATAATCAATTGTTATTGCCTGTTGGGTTGGAGATTACTGTTGAGGTCAATGCCAGGCAGGAGAACAAACCAGTGCGCCTGGTGGCGATGACCAGGGAAGTGGGAGAGATCAGTTTTATACTCAATGCTGGTGGTTCAACCCCTAAAAAAAATGCCATGAGACAGCCAATTTTTGCGCGGTTGAGCCCGGCAAAGAAGGCATCCATCAGGATCGACCTGCAGGGTCCTGCCACACCGGCATCTCCATTTATCCTGGGGCAATTCGTGGAACATCTTGAACGGTGTGTCTATGATGGCATTTGGACCCGTGATGGCCGTTCATTACGTTCTGACACCCTTGATCTGATAAAACAACTGGCACCGCCTCTAATCCGTTACCCGGGAGGTAATTTTGCCAGCGGGTATCACTGGGAAGACGGTATCGGTCCCCGTGACCATCGCCCTCCACGCCATGATGCTGCCTGGCAGTCAGAGGAATCCAACCAGGTCGGAACGGACGAATTTCTTGCTTTTTGTGAGGAAACTATCACGGTTCCACTTCTCGTGGTGAATGACGGCTCCGGAACACCAGAGGAGGCGGCGCGATGGGTCGCCTATTGCAACAGCCCAGTCACCACGGAACAGGGCGCTCGTAGAGCCCAAAATGGACACCCCTCACCCTACAATGTGCAATATTGGGGTATTGGCAATGAAGTGTGGGGACCCTGGCAGATCGGTACCACTTCGGCCGAAGAATATTGCAGACGAGCTGAGCGATTTATCACAGCGATGAAAGCGGTGGATCCTGCGATTAAGATCGTCGCCGTCGGACACAATCCTTTGACAGATGAGCTTGATGATGAAGGGTTTTTATGGAACGAGCCGGTGCTGAAAAACCTGGGCGACAAGATTGATTACCTCTCCTGGCACATATACCAACCTGATAAAAGCGGCTGGCAGGAAACATACGACCCGAAGCAATTGTATTTCTCTGTTTGTGCCGCGCACCTGGACATCGAGAAAATCATCCTGCGTGTGAAAGATCAGATCACTGCCAATGGTGCAATTAATATCAAGCAGGCAGTGGATGAGTGGAACCTCTGGCTTCCTCCTCGTGAAAAAAACGTCAGCATGCATCATGTCACTTACACAATGCGGGATGCCCTTTATGCTGCTTCCGTGTTATTGACTTTCTTCAAACATGGGGATACCGTGGGCATGGCCAACCTGGCTCAACTGGTAAACGTACTTCCGCTGATTGAAACGAACAATGATTTTGCGATTGCGACATCCATGTTCTTTCCCTTCGTATTATTCAGACAAATGCAGCATAAGGTGCTTCCGATTCACATTGAATCTGAAACCTTTAACAGCCTGGAACAGGCGATAAACCTTCAGGCACATGAGAAGGTACCTTTTGTCGACGGGTTGGCTTCGATCAGCGAAGACAGGTCAAAATTGTCACTCCTGTTGGTCAACCGCTACCCTTTCAACCGCGCAAGTGTTGATATTTACCTTGATGGAGTGATTGCTTGCACCCCCGGTCATGCCATGCAGATCGTGGCCCCCTCACCGGAAGCATTTAATAGTTTTGACAAACCTGACCGCGTCAGGATCACAGATGCACACATGCCAATTATTAAGGATAGCATCCTGCACATCCACTTGAAACCCTGTTCGGTCTATTATGTTGATCTGAACTTAAAATAACAGGCAGGATCACCACATTATCCTGCCTGTAAAAAGATCCTCGGTATAAGGTTCATGTATCCAATAGGATTCGAACATCCGGCTCATAGAGATCAATCCATAGCACCTCACGGTATTTAGCCTGTAAGGCGTGAAGATCTCCTATTGCCTGTGCCCGTTGAAACACGCCAAAGCTCACACCCTGCCCAGGTATCTCCACATCGGTCTGCCGATTTGCTGTGACCAGGATAAATAATCCTGTGTTTGGTCCACCTTTGTGAAACTGCCCTGTCGAGTGCAGGTATCTGGGTCCGAAACCAAGCGTGGTTGGCAGCGCATATTTCACAGCCAAACGGCTACGAAACTTTTGCAGTAATTCTTCGTTTTCCCTGTTCCTGGGTAAGAATGCGTTGATTGCAATGTATTGTGTCCGGGACCGGTTTTGCTCAATGTAACTTCCAATCAACCGGAATAGGGATCCGCGTTTCTCGACTGCTTCAGACAGCGGTGTGAGAACTTTTGCACGTGGGTAACCGGCTGATGGAACGATGTCCATGAATTTTCCGTTTTTCTTGAATTCCTCCAGCCCGGTGATTGTGCGAATTTTGGCGTCCTGGACATCCGGTTGATCAAAAGAGTTTACCCCGATCACAGAGCAGGCTGTTGCCACTGCAATTTCCCACAAGTAGAATTGACCGGCCAAATCCTCTTTCTCACCCACACGAAGCGTTACAACAGGATGCCCAACAAGCCGCAATTGTTTCGCCAGTTGATTCTTTTCATTCCCTTTTTCCAGGGAAAGGAACAACCTGTCAGAAGAATATTGTCCGATCTCGAGGATTGGCTCGTTTACAACCGGCAGGATCCCTTTTCCGTCTTTGCCGCTGCTCTCAGCAACGAGTTGCTCCAACCAATCCCCAAATGATATCCATTCGTCGTTGGTCAACAGTGTCAGCTTATCCCTGCCGCACCGGGCAGCCGCACCGATAATGGCACCCAACACAATCCCGGGGTTACTTTGCAGTGATTTGTCCTGCTTACATTCTTCCGCCATATTGACGGCGTTATTGACAAATGAATCCAGATCGATGCCCATCATAGCAGCAGGAACCAACCCGAATGCGGTCAACGCGGAATTGCGACCGCCAACTTGTGGATCAGCCTCAAATACTCTCCTGAATCCGCGCTCTTCAGCCAGCCTGGCCAGCCTGGTGCCGGGATCGGTGATGGCAACGAATTGTTTTCCCGGATCTTCCGGACAAATAGCCTTTACCTGATCCCAAAAATAGTCCAGAAACGCGTTGATCTCACCCGTGGATCCGGACTTGCTGGCCACAATGAAAATTGTTCTGTCGATCGGGTTATGTGCCGTAATCGATACAACCTGTTCTGGATCAGTCGAATCCAGCACTTGAAATTTCAAACCATTTTCGTTTGAGTAATCATGCCCTTTAACGATCTTGCTGATCACCTCAGGCGCAAGAGAAGAACCTCCCATTCCAAGTAATACCGCGTGAGTATAACCATTCTCCACAAGTTCTCTGCCCAAATTTCGCAATTCTGGTAGCACTCCTTTGGCATCGTATGGGGTTGAGATCCAATTCATGCGATTTTTAATCTCATCCTGCCCTTTTTGATCAAGCGTCCACAAAGAGGGATCTCGATCAAAAAACCGGTTAACATAGTTGGCGCTTTCCAGTTTTTGAACCTGTTGAATGACATTTGGTGTTAACGACCCCAATTCCTCTAACGCGCTCATTCTTCTCTGCTCAACCGTGTCCAGCAATGAGCGATAGGCTTGTGAAAAAGCAGCTACACCTTCATTTTCTAACTCATCCGTTACATTTTTTACAAAGATTCCACGATATTCTAATTGCTCAAACAGAGATTTCGCCTGCATTAAGTCGTTGTTAATGGTGACCGCCACTTCTCCGTGCTCCAGGAAAGCGTCGAGCGTGTTGGGCGGAACCGTATTGACGCTGTCCGGAGCAATGAGTTCCTCCACATAGATCACATCGCGATATTTCGGATTCTTTGTGCTGGTGGATGCCCACAACGGACGTTGAACGCGAGCGCCAGCGTTTTTTAGTTTTTCAAAACGTTCCCCCGAGAATTTTTCCAGGAAGATCTGGTAAGCCAGTCTGGCGTTGGCGATCGCAGCTTTCCCCGCCAACTTCGTGAATTCTTCATCAGTAATTCTAACTGCGCGTAATTGTTCTTCCAACAATCCATCGATCTTGGTGTCCATGCGCGATACGAAAAACGAAGCCACAGACGCGATCCGGTCGACTGGTAAACCTGCACTGATACGATCCTCCAAACCGCCAAAGTATGCGTCGATTACCTCGATGTAACGTTCAATGGAAAAAATCAAGGTCACATTGACATTTATTCCGTGAGCGATCGCCTGCCGGACAGCTGGAATGCCCTCTTTTGTTGCCGGGATCTTGATCATCAGGTTTGGTCGTTTGATCTGCTGCCACAACTTCTTCGCGTGCAGAACAGTACCATCAGTGTCGTATGCCAGTAGTGGATCTACTTCTATACTGACGTATCCATCCTTGCCGGATGAATTGGAATATAACTGCGCAAAATGGTCTGCAGCCTGTTTAATATCTTCGACAGCCAATTGCCAGAAAATTTCCTCTGATTTCAGACCAGACCATGCCATTGGTTTCAGACTTAGATCGTAATCTTTTGAACTTGCAATCGCTTTTTGAAAAATGCTGGGGTTGGATGTAATCCCCCTGATCGCTCCGCTCGAGATCATTCCGGCGATGGTGCCATCTTTCAATTTTTTTCGTTCGATATTGTCATACCACAGGGATTGCCCAATACCCTCAATTTTCTCAATAATACTCATTTGTACCTATCCTTGATTGCGAATCCCCTTTTTTTCAATTGCCTGTATCTTTTCAAAACGCCTCACAAAGCGTTCTTCATGGTCAAATTTTGCAGCCAGGAATGCCTTGAGGATCTCTTTGACCAGTTCAATACCAACGATCCGGCTGCCCAGGCAGAGTACGTTCATATTGTCATGCTCCACACCCTGGTGTGCAGAATAGGTGTCATGGCAAATACCAGCGTAAATCCCTTTGATCTTGTTCGCCGCAATACACGCACCAACACCAGAACCACAGATCAATACACCCCTGTCAGCTTGCTTATCTAATAAGGCCTTGCCCATCTTTACAGCAAAGTCAGGGTAATCAACCGGTTCCTGGCTGTAAGTGCCAAGATCCAAAACCTCATGCCCCGCAGCTTGGATGATGTTGATCACTTCGTCTTTTATGGTGAAACCTGCATGATCTGATGCTACTGCTATACGCATAATCACCTCTTTTTATTGAGCAATTTTATGGCAATCGAGTAAATGTTTTCTACAGTAAATCCAAATTTTTCCATTAACTGTTTGTAAGGAGCGGACGCACCAAATGTATCCATGCTGATGATCACTCCCTCGTCACCAACCCATTTTTCCCATCCTTGTGAGACGCCCATTTCAACTGCCAGCCGTTTAGTCGTTGCAGCAGGCAGGACAGAATTACGGTATTCTGGAGTGGTTGAATTAAAAAGCTCCCAACTCGGGAACGAAACCACCCTAACGCTGACACCTTCATCCGCCATCCTCTGACCGGCTGCCATCACCAGGCTGACCTCAGATCCGCTGGCCATTAGGATGATCTCCGGTTCGCCCACCCCCAAATCCGCCAGTACATAAGCGCCTTTCTCAAGTTGGCTTGATTTCGCGTATTTATTCCGATCGTAGGTGGGAACCGCCTGCCTGGTTAAGGCGATAAGTGTAGGACCGTGTTTTCGGTTGATGGCAACGCGCCAGGCTTCTGCGGTTTCATTAGCATCTGCAGGTCGGATCACCACCAGGTTGGGGATGGCTCGCAAAGATGCCAGGTGCTCGACCGGTTGATGTGTTGGGCCGTCTTCTCCCAACCCGATGCTATCATGGGTCATCACCCAGATCGTTTGCAAATGAGATAATGCCGAAAGACGAATCGCGCCGCGCATATAGTCAGTGAATACGAGGAAGGTTGCTCCAAATGGGATGAACCCACCATGATAGGCCATGCCGTTAACGATGGCTCCCATCGCGTGTTCTCTAACGCCGAAGTGCAGGTATTTCCCGCCGTGGTTGTCAGCCTGGAAGGCACTGCTGTTCTTGATCCAGGTATTATTGGAGGGCGTCAGGTCAGCCGACCCACCTGCGATTTGAGGAAAAACATTCGTGAGAGCATTCAACACCTGTCCGGAAGCAGATCGAGTGGCCATACCTTTTTCATCCGTTGCAAAAACCGGAAGTTGTGCCTCCCAATTTACCGGGTATCGTTTTTCCATGCGGTTTTCCAACTCATCCCATTGATCCGGATAACTCCTGGCGTACGACTCAGTTGTTTCTTTCCATTCCTTCCATGCCTGGTGTCCTTTTTCACCCACACCCGTGTATAGTTCGCGTACACTCTCAGGTATATAAAAATCCGGTTCAGCAGGCCAGCCAAGTTTGACCTTTGCGCCATTGAGTTCTTCCAATCCCGGAGGTTCTCCGTGCGCTTTTGAAGTATCCTGCCGGGTGGGCAAACCAAAACCGATGTGAGTTCTGCAAATGATCAACGATGGTCTTTCATCCATTTTGGCTTGAGCGATGGCAGCATCAATGGCTTCAACATCATTGCCATCCTCAACAAACAAAACTTGCCACCCGTAAGATTCGAACCTTTTTCCTCTATCTTCGGTAAAAGACAGCTCGGTCGATCCATCGATCGTGATCCGGTTATCATCGTAACAATATATGATCTTTCCCAGCTTGAGATGTCCGGCTAATGATGCCGCTTCTGAGCTCACGCCTTCCATCAGGTCGCCGTCGGTGACTATGCCATAAATATGATGATCAAATAATTCCGCATCAGCCCGGTTGTATTGCTTTGCAAGCATGGCTTCAGCGGTCGCCATTCCTACACCGTTTGATAATCCCTGTCCCAGGGGTCCGGTGGTGGCTTCCACTCCGGGGGTGAAACCAAATTCCGGATGCCCGGGGGTCTTGTAACCCAACTGCCTGAAATTCATCAGATCGTCCATTGACACATCAAATCCGGTTAAGTGCAGCAGGCTATATAAAAGCATCGAACCGTGACCGCCAGAAAGGATGAATCTGTCCCGATCCCACCAACCAGGATTGTGCGGATCAAACTTGAGATACCTGGTCCAGATAGTGTATGCGATTGCTGCCGTACCCATCGGTAATCCGGGGTGCCCTGAATTCGCCTTCTGAACCCCGTCTGCAGATAAAAAACGTAGTGTGTTTATCGCCTGTTCTTCAAGTGTCGCCATTTTCCCTCCAGTCTGATATTCCAATTTTACCATCTGCCAATAAATAAGCCGGGCTGACCAACTCCCGGCTTATGGGCGATTACATTCAGTTTATAAACGCAGTCTTTTCAACCTTAAACTGTTGGTAACAACAAACACACTGCTGAAAGCCATTGCTCCGGCAGCCAACATTGGGTTGAGTAGACCAAACGCGGCGACCGGGATCAATATAACATTGTAGAAGAAAGCCCAGAACAGGTTCTCCCGGATCTTTTTGAGTACTTCCCGAGACAGCAGAATGCTCTTGCCCACCCCCATTAGATCACCGCCAATTAATGTCACCGGTGCGGCGGCCATGGCAACATCCGTACCGGTCCCGATGGCGATACCGAGATCTGCCTGCGCTAGCGCGGGAGCATCGTTGATTCCATCACCAACCATCGTGACGATCCTTCCACCCTCCTGCAAACGTTTGACTTCTTCGGTCTTTTGTTCAGGTAGTACTCCGGCGATGAATTTTTGTATTCCAGCTTGTTCTGCGATAACCGCAGCGGTTTGAGGGTTATCCCCGGTCAGCATGATCACTTCCAGCCCTAAATTTTTCAAAGCCTCCACGGATTGCCTGGAGTTTTCTTTAATACCATCAGCAACAGCGATGGCACCATTCACTACACCATCGATTCCCACGATCATCAACGTTTTTCCCTGATTTAGTATCACTTCAATACTTGCAGAGATTTTTTCAATGGATATGCCATTTTCTTCAAGATAATTGGCAGTGCCAACAATTATGGTATGGCCTTCCACAGTGGCTCTTACACCTTTCCCCGGTATGGCGGTAAAGCCTTCTGGTTCACTCAAACCGAGGGATCGATTACCTGCTTCCGCAAGTATGGCTTCTCCAAGGGGATGTTCACTACCTCGTTCCACACTGGCTGCCAGTCGGAGAAGTTCATTTTCCGTAATCGCATTGCTAAAAGTGAGGATATCCGTCACCTCAGGCCTGCCCCTCGTGATCGTACCCGTTTTATCCAGTACCACCACATCGGTCTTACCGGCTCTCTCCAGCGCCTCACCAGACCGGAACAGGATGCCTTTCTCAGCTCCTTTACCGGTACCCACCATAATGGCGGTGGGGGTAGCCAGACCCATTGCACACGGACAGGCGATTACAAGCACAGCCACCGCGTTGATCATCGCCCTGGTTACACCCGTAACCTGGTGCCCGGTCGAGGCGGCTGGATCAATGACCCACCACGCTACAAAGGTCAACAAAGCGAGACCAATCACAATTGGCACAAATACCGCCGATACCTGGTCAGCCAGTTTCTGGATCGGTGCGCGGGTTTCCTGCGCTTTTTCGACCATACGGATGATTTGGGAAAGCATTGTATCCTTCCCGATCCTGTTAACCCTTACTTTTATCAGACCAAACTTGTTAAAAGTCGCTCCAGCGACCATGTCGCCAGGTTTCTTATCGACTGGCATTGATTCACCGCTAAGCATCGATTCATCCACCTGGGTCTCACCATCGATGATGACCCCGTCGCCGGGGATCTTCTCTCCCGGTTTGATTACCAGCACATCATTGATAACAACCTCGCGCAATGGAATTTCGGTCTCGGTCCCATCCCTGATCACTCGCGCTGTGTTGACCTTCAACGCCTGCAATTTCCGTATTGCCTCGCTGGTGTTGCCCTTGGCTTTAGCCTCAAGATACTTTCCCAACCTTACCAGCGTGATAATCACCGCGGCTGTTTCAAGATACGTGTGCCCGCTGATCCATCCAAAAACGATTGGAATCGAATATGCATAGGCGACAGTGGAACCCAACGCGATCAGAACGTCCATGTTGGCAGATCCATTCCGCAGGGCTTTGAAAGCACCAACATAGTACTGCCACCCGACATAGAACTGAACAGGAGTGGCGAGCAAGAGTAAAAGGATGTCCAACCAACGACTGGTTGCCAGCGCGTGTGGTAAAAGACCAAAATCTCGCGACATGGAAAGTAGGAAAATTGGCAACGTCAGCACAATTCCTGTGATTAGCAATCGTTTCTGATGTGATGTTTCGCGTTGGCGTGCTTTGACCTCTTCGTCTTCTCCATCGCTGTCAATTAATGAGGCTTTGAAACCAAGTTCTGCAATCTTCCCAAGGATCTCATTACCAGAGATCAAAGTAGGAATGTACGTCAAATTGAGGTTTGTTAAAGTAATATTCGCGCTGGCGGATCGAATACCTTCCACCTGCGACAAAGACCTTTCCAGTCGTAAAGCATCCGATTGATCATTTAATTGGGGAACATGAAAACCGGCTTCGACAATACTTACACCATAACCAGCCCGTTCGATCCTTTCGATGATCGTTTGCAGCTCAAGTTTATCTGGTTCATAATCGATCGTTGCTTTTTCGGTGACGAGGTTAACCACCACATCATCCACACCATTCAATTTTTTAACGTTGCGTTCCACTGTCATCACACAATTGGCGCAAGTCATTCCGGTGATTGGTAAAATTACTTTATCCATAAACAGACCTAACCTTAATTTGTACAGTTAATCATTATTAACCGGGTAATTGATCTCCATTAATAGGGCTTCAATCTTCTCAGGTGTTGCAGGAGCAACGAACTCAACAATTACCTCCCTGTCCTGGACATCCACCTCAACGGATTTCACACCTTCCAGATCGACTAGCTCCATTTTTATGGTGTGGGCACAATGCCCGCAGCTAATATTTGGGACGCGGTAAATTTTCTTTTCCATGTATAACCTCTTTCCTGTCCAATATTTTCGGACTATTTTTATCATATTATAATACATTTTTAGATGCTTGACATTCACAATGAACTCTCTTAGGATAGAGTTTGGAGGGAAAAATGACATTAAACGGGAAAACAATCCTGATCACCGGTGCAGCCCGCAGGTTGGGTAGTGCCATGGCAATTGATTGTGCTGCCCATGGAGCGGATGTAATCCTGCATTACAACACATCTGCTGTGGAAGTTGAACAGACCGCCGCAGATATTCGCGCGCTAAAACAGAATTGCTGGGTCATCCAGGCGGATCTATCTAGCAGCGAATCAGTTTTGCGCCTTT
Organism: Anaerolineaceae bacterium UBA6107; assembly: GCA_002428455.1. Lineage (GTDB taxonomy): Bacteria > Chloroflexota > Anaerolineae > Anaerolineales > Anaerolineaceae > UBA6107. The sequence goes on from DIWL01000068.1 coordinate 41,613, forward strand.
TTGATTCTGCACGTAAACTTGCCGAAATATCCGGTTTGATCAACAACGCATCGATATTCAAACCGGTCACCTTCGCAGATACATCACTTGATGATTGGGAAACACATTTTCAGGTCAACCTTACAGCTCCTTTTCTGCTGACCCAGGCATTTGCCAAATATTACAAATCAGAAACCGTCGGCAGAGTGATCAACCTGGTGGATTGGCGCGCTTTACGACCAGGAAGAGATCACTTTCCCTACACTATCAGCAAGGCAGGTCTGGTTGCCCTCACCAAAGCTACCGCCCTTAGCCTGGCACCTCGTATTAGCGTTAACGCGGTAGCTTTAGGAGCAATTCTGCCTCCGGAGAACGAACTTGAAAACACAAATATCCTCAGGAACGTTCCTATGCAGCGTTGGTCAGAGATGGATGAATTCCTCAAAACGATCAACTTTCTATTGGATGGACCATCCTATGTAACCGGCGAAGTGATCCACCTTGATGGTGGACGACATCTTGTTTAACAAGGAGTAAGAATGGACGAAATTTTTATAGAAGATCTCTTGATTCGTACGGTGATCGGCGTTTCAGAACGTGAACGGGAACAACCCCAGGATATTCTGGTGAACGTCACTGTTTTCACAAATACTAACAAAGCCGGTAGGTCAGACAGCGTCGAAGACATCGTGAATTACCGCACGCTTGCAAAGAAAATCGTCGCTCACTGTGATGTGGTACATCGTTATACTGTTGAGGCATTGGCGGCGGATATCGCTGAAATCTGCCTGGCAGTCCCTGAGGCAGCAGGTGTGAGAGTTAAGGTGGAAAAACCCGGAGCTGTCCGGTTTTCCAAATCGGTCGGTGTCATCATTACGAGGATGAAGGATCAATCTGGATGAACGAAGTGTACCTGTTATTGGGATCGAACATCGATCCTGAAAAACATATACTGCAAGCCTTGGATGCTCTCAATAAGTCGCCGCTGCTGGAAGTTAAAAAGATCTCAACGACATGGCGCACCAAGGCTGTCGGCACAGTTAGCGACGATTTTCTAAATGTGGCGGTAATGATCACAACCGGGTGTGAATTGCGTTGCCTCAAAGAAATGATCCTGGGAGAGATCGAGTACAACCTCGGCAGGATCCGAACCGAGGACAAGAACGCTCCCCGAACGATCGACCTGGACATCATAGTTTTCAATGATGAGTTGCTTGATCCGGACGTTTTTGAGTTGGACCACCTGACTTTACCTTTGGCGGATCTTTTACCTGACCTTTATTCTGAAAAATATGGCTGCACCTTGTCACAGCACTATGCCACCAGGTTGCCTGTGACCATGGCTACCAAAGCGGGATAATTTATTAAATCTCGCGACCAAGCAGATCTTGTAGAATTGATTGAAGGATTGACTTATTTTCGGTATTGCCGAAGAGGACTTCGTAATTTTTCATGAATTCTTGGTAAAGCTGGTTCGCTTCCATTTTCGTAACCTGATGGATATCGTTGTGATCCAAAATACGTTTCAAATGAGCTACATCACTAGGTGAAAATTGCTTCCGGGTGAACCACACTTCCCGAAATTCAGGTAGGTTCTCCAATGCAAAAATGATCGGGAAGGTCTTTTTCCGGCTACTGATGTCACTCTCAGTTGATTTCCCGGTTAGCAGGTCATTCCCCCAAATACCAAGATAATCATCCTGTACCTGAAATACTCGCCCCAGTTGAAGTCCCAAATCCGCATACTTTTGGGGCTTTTCGATTGTATTTCCGGCCAATCTTGCGGCAATTTCCAAACATGTACTGAATAACGCTCCGGTTTTACCCGCAACCATATTCCAATAATCTTCTATGCTTATATTCTCGATGCTTTCGTTAGCCAGGTCCAGGTATTGTCCCTGGGTCAGTGAGAATATCGCATTTTGCATTGATCGGGTGCAATCCAGGGCCTTTTCTGCAGCAAAAGGCAAATTCAAGAGCGTAAGATTTGCCAGGGTAAAAATTGTGTCGCCAAGATTGATCGCCTGCGCTTCCCCCCATCTCACCCATATGGTAGGTTTCCCCCGGCGCGTCTCGCTGTGATCCTGAATATCATCATGCACCAAAGAGAAATTGTGTACCAGTTCGATCGCTGCAGCGGCAGGGAGCGCTAACTGCCAATCTACTCCCAACGCGTGACAAGCTGACAGTAATATGAGCGGTCGCAATCGCTTACCTGGTGAAGTGGAGGTTCCATTTTCCCAACCCATCTGGTATTCAACCATGGATTTGAACTCCATCGGAAGAGCGCCAAAATGAGTTGTTACACATTCACGCAATTCGAGATCTATCGCAGTGCGCATCTGTCCGATAATCTCATGTTCCAACATAAATTCTTATTCCCTGTGGGTTAAATTCGTTTTGGATAATGAAACGATATCCTTCGCACCAGCGGCGAACATCGTGATCTTTAATTCGGTTTCGATTTCTTCGATTGTCGCGACAACAGCCTCGGTTGATTGATTGGCAGAGACCACGAATGGCCTGGCAAGGCCAGCCAGGTTTGCGCCTAATGCGATGGATTTTGCGATCTCCATTCCATTGGACATCCCTCCAGAAGCTATCAAGGGGACTTCGGAAAACTCTTCGCGAATTGTCGCCACACATTCAGCTGTCGGTATTCCCCATTCCTTGAATGCACCTGCAACGCGGTATCTAGATTCGTCACGGGTACGGTGTTTTTCCACTTCTGACCATGAGGTACCTCCTGCTCCAGCCACGTCGATGGCTGCCACGCCCAGCCCAACGAGTTGCCTTGCCGTCTGAACGGAAATTCCCCACCCTACTTCCTTTACGATGACAGGTACGTCGATTTGCCGGCAAACCTGTTCGATCTTTACGGATAGACCGGAAAAATTCGTTTCCCCTTCCGGTTGCAACGCCTCCTGTAGTGGATTCAGGTGCAGGATCAATGCGTCTGCTTCGATCATCTCAACAGCTTTTTGACATTCCTCGACTGTAAAGCCATAATTCAACTGCACNNTTTCCGGGATGCCAGTTTTCAATATCTGCCCGCTGCGATCCCACTCCCATTGCAATGCCAGTGGTATTGGCGGCTTCTGCCAGCCGTTGATTGATCAACTCCCCGGTCTGTGTCCCCCCTGTCATCGATGAGATGAGCAGTGGAATACGCAGCCGTTTTCCCAGGAAAACAGTATCCGTTGAGATATTGTCCAGATCAAGTTCAGGTAGGGCTTGATGAATAAATGAATATTTTTCAAAACCGGTGGTCAGTCCTGATCTCACATCCCGGTTTAAGTTAATTTCCAGGTGCTCATCTTTGCGCTTTATAATGTCGCTCATTGAATTGAGTATACCAAATCCAGTGATAAAATTCATTGAACCTGCCAAATATCCTGTCCAAATATCCTTGACAGGAAAGGCTGTACAGTTACAATTCAATTATCATTTCAACAGTAAACACCCAGGAGGATCGTGAGATGAGTGACACATTTGATAAAATCCGTGAAGTTATCGTTGAGGTATTAAAGGTTGACGCTGCGGAGGTCAAGGAAGATACCCGTTTTGTGGAAGATTTGAAGGCAGACTCAATGGACCAGTTCTTTCTCATTGATGGTTTTTGCGAAAAGTTCGAATTGAACATCAATGACGAAGACGCCAGGGCGATTAAAACCGTCGCCGACGCAGTTACTTATATTGATAGCCATTTGAAATAGATTCTACAGTTTTCAAAAAGCAGAGGCTCTTTTGCCTCTGCTTTCTTTTTAAACCATGCCTGCCAGTTGCTCAGGATAATCAGCCACTTTTACTCCTACAGATCTTAGAATTGCGATCTTTTCGGCGGCTGTGCCTGAACTCCCTTCAATGATCGCACCAGCATGGCCCATCCGCTTTCCTGGCGGGGCTGATGCGCCGGCGATGAAAGCAACTACCGGTTTGGTCATCTGCCTGGAGATAAATTCAGCCGCAAGTTCCTCATCATTGCCGCCAATTTCACCGATCAGGATCACGCAATCAGTCCTGGCATCTGCTTCAAATTTTTCCAGCACATCCACAAAATTCATGCCTTTGATCGGATCACCGCCGATGCCAACACAGGTAGATACACCTTTGTTGGCGTGCTTAAGCGCATATAGCACCTCGTAAGTCAAAGTACCGGACCGCGATACCACCCCGATGTTACCCGGTACCGCAATGTTACCGGGGATGATGCCAACCTTTACTTCACCCGGAACTAATACACCCGGACAATTGGGTCCGATGAGCCTGGTCTTCCTCGTGCGCATGTATTCTTTGACCCGCATCATGTCCATGACGGGTACACCTTCCGTGATGCACACTACCAGTTCCATCCCCGCATCCACCGCTTCGAAAATCGCATCGGCAGCGTATTTTGCAGGGACAAATATCACCGAAGCATTTGCGTCGGTCACTTCCACCGCATTCTTGACAGTGTCAAAGACCGGGACCTTACCATCCAGCACCCAATCCCCACCTTTTCCCGGGCTCACTCCGGCGACGATGTTCGTGTGGTAGTAAAGCATCTGCTGCGAGTGAAAGAGTCCCTCATTACCGGTGATCCCTTGTACAAGTACGCGAATCTTGTTGTTAACCAGTATGCTCATGGCTGACGCTCCCTCACCAGCGCGATGGCCTTTTCAGCACCTTCCACCAGTGAATCCGCATAGATCAAGGACGTTCCTTCCAGGATCATCCTGGCCTTTTCCTCGTTGGTACCCACCAGCCTGGCAACGATTGGCACCTGGGGATTCACTTCTTCACATGCAGCGATCAACCCCTTTGCCACCTCATCACAACGGGTGATCCCTCCAAATACGTTGATGAGGATCGCCTTCACATTGGTGTCCGCCAGGATCAAGCGCATGGCTGCTGCCACCTTCTCAGAAGAAGCTCCACCTCCGATATCCAGGAAATTGGCAGGTTCATCGCCCAGGTGTTTGATGATGTCCATCGTGGCCATGGCCAATCCGGCACCATTGACCATGCACCCGATGCGACCATCCAGTTTGACGAAAGACACGCCAAATTTTCTGCCCTGTGTTTCAGCCCATTCTTCCCCATCAATGTCGCGCAGATCTGCCAGGTCCGGATGACGGAACAGTGCGTTCTCATCAAGCACGATCTTGGCATCCAGTGCGACCAGGCGGTTCTCCGCGGTGATCACCAGCGGGTTGATTTCAGCCAACGTCGCGTCACAATCGATGTAGATCTTCCATAAGGCGTAGATGATCTCACCGAATTGGCGCCAGAATTGCCGTGGAAGGTCAATACTCAAAGCGATGTCGCGCACCTGGTAATCGCGCATACCCAGCAGCGGATCAATGTGCAGCTTGGCGATCTTATCCGGTGATTGATTTGCCACCACTTCAATATCCCCACCACCAGCGCTTGAGGCAATGAGAACCGGTCTCTGGTGGGTCCGGTCATTGGTGATCCCAAGGTAAATCTCTTTACTGATCGATACCGCTTCATCTACCAGTACTTTTCGAACCGGCAGGTCTTTGATCTTCATCGAGAGGATCTGTGTCGTGACCTCTTCGGCTTCCTCCGGCGTCTTTACCAGCCGTATTCCGCCAGCTTTTCCGCGCCCTCCCACCAGTACCTGGGCTTTAATAACCACTTTTCCGCCCAATTCCTCGCATAAGCGGCGAGCTTCACTGGCTGAAGCAGCGATGCGTCCGCGCGGGATCGGGATGTTATATTTTGCATAAATATTTTTGGATTGGTATTCGTGTAATTTCATTCCACCACCCGGTCTGAAATTTATTCTTCAAAACGATTATACACCGCCAGAAAAAAGCCCGGATTGTTGTCCGGGCTTTAATTCTTCGTTTAGTACATCAACTCTTAAGGAAATCTTCCAGGGATTCCTTGCTGATGCGATAAGACTCACCGATCTTCCTCGCTTTGAGGTCACCAGCCGTGATGGCTGCCATCACATCTGCTTCGGTGACGCGCAGCACGGATGCTGCCTCAGCCGGGGTCATCACGGATGGCATTCCTGCTGGCGCTGCCGCAGCACCTCCTGCCGCGGATTGTGTCGTCCCGATACCTTGCAGAGATTGTGACAGGACATTGCCAATGCCCAGACCGGCACCGATGCCTGCTGTCAGACCTGCTCCCCCGCCCTCATTGCGCGCTGCTTCACGCATCGCGTCCGCAGCCTGCAGTTGGGCGTAGGTTGCCATATCCAGCATACCCATGGCGCGCAGTTCTTCCGCTGATTTATCAGAAGGTTTGAGACTGCCAATATAGAACGTCTTGAGCTGCAGACCCAGCGCAGCAAAGTCTTCGAGGGCTTTGACGCGCACGCCGGTACCTAATTCCTCGGTATCGCCGATCATTTCAAGGACATTTCTCTTCGCGCCGGTTTCGCCAAGCAGATCCTGGATCTTTGAGAGCAACATCGTGCGCAGGCGGTTTTCAATATCCGCCATGCGGTAGGTCGCCTGGGCGCCAACCACCTGGGTCACAAACTGCTGCGGATCCGCCACCTGGAAGCTGTAAGTACCGAAACCTTGCAGCAGGGCAATACCGAGTCCTACGCCCTGGTTGCGGACCAGGATCGGTTGCGGCGTGCCCCATTTGCGGTCAACGAACTCACGCATGGAGACGTAGTAGACCTCGGCGGTGAACGGTGTGCGGTCATTAAAGGCTTTCCCGATCAGGTTAACCAGCAGCGGAATGTTCGCCGTGACAATGGTGTGGCGTCCGGGACCGAACACGTCCAGAGCCAGGCCATCGCGCATGAACACGACCCGCTGAGACTCGCGGACAATGATCTGTGAGCCAATGCGCAGATCCGCCACACCGGTCTCGGGGAAGCGGTGGACGATCTCATCCGTCATCTCGCTTGGATATTCAACAACATCAAAAATTCTGGCCATCTGTTTACTCCCTTTTGATTATTCTGATTATTGCGTCAGTTTACTGACCGAACTTTAACAATTCGGCGCGCTGATTGAAGGCATCCAGGCTGTCCTGGGCTTTCTGGTTCACGTTGCGAATCGCGGCGGGGACGCCATCGGAACCGATTGAGGCTTCGAGGTTATCCACGGCGCTGGCGATCTCATCGGCCATTTCCAGCAGGGTCAGATCGTATTGATAGACTTTTTCCAGTTCTTCCTCTTTAACCTTCACCGCGTCGAACAGACCGGCGTAACCGTAAGCCGCGGTCTTGACCCGATCGATGAACTGGCGCATGCGGATCGCGCCGATCTCGATGTCATCCAGTACATCCAGGTGGCCGCCGCTCACCAGGTCGCGCTGGATCGAGGATAACCGCTGCCATTGTGCCTGGTATTTGTCGGCGATCGTTTCACGCAGCAGTTTGTCGGCTGCTCGGCGGTCCTGGCGGATGAAATAGCCTTTGAAACCGGGGAGTTTCGCCAGTAATTTCTTCAACGCATCCTGTTGAGAAACGACACGTTCAAAAAGATCACTCATCAGATTCCTCCATTTATTGATTGATCAGCAATTAGTATAACAATTTACCTTCTTATTATACGGAATTTTTAGAAAAAGGAAGCACTAAGTACGTGAGCAGAGTACGTGAGCAGAGCTGATACACTGCATTTTGCCAGGTTTGCTATAATTACTTGAATAATGTTTTAATCCGTTAATTCTGATTACTTCGTTATTAGATACTATCCATTTTTTACTTTTACACAAAGTAGGCATGAATATATGATTGTTGAACCCAATTCAACACCTGAAATTCGCAAGTACAATGAACGACCACTTGGTTCTAGGTCATTCATTCTTATTGTATGTTTGTTTCTAATGGTCCTCATCGCGACCTTGCAGTCCCTGCCACCAAATGATTTTTTTCCATATGTGCGCATCGGGGAAGAAATCGTAAAATCAGGCTCGATTCCTACAACCGAGTTCATGACCTATACCCAATTCGGCAAACCAGTCGAGTACCAATACTGGTTGCCATCTCTTATTTTCTATTGGGTGTTTAAATTGGGTGGTGTAACGCTCACAACATTAATTGTCATGTTGTGCACCGCTGCTTTTTTTATTTTGTTATGGCGCTGTCTGATGGAATTGGATATTGATCCGCTCCTGTCAGCTCTTCTGGTCATCATTCTGGGTCTTACGGCAGGTAGTTATTATATTGCCAGACCACAGATCTTCGCCTTTCCACTCTATGGTCTAACGTTCCTGGCATTGATCAAATGGCAAAAAAAGGATAATCGACTTTTATGGTTATTACCGCCGGCGACTGTAATTTGGGTGAATTTTCACGGTTCCTTTATACTTCAATTCTTTTTGCTTATACCCGCGGTTGTTTTCGGATCAGGTAATAGGAAAAAGCTATTGATCTTTACTGTCATTTGTTTACTGGCCACACTTATTAATATTTACGGTTTCGGCATCTGGAAAAGTATTTTCTCTGTCGTGGAAAACCAATCTAACCAGATCTACAGCGTGGAGTTCCAGAAGCCCACCAATGAAGGATGGCAGGCAAATATCCTTTTCGGGACATTCTTGATCATTCCGGTATTGATCGCTTTGCTCAAACCAAAAGTGCGTTTTCTGTACTGGGTCTGGTTTGTCGGTTTCGGTTGGATGGCATTATCTGGTATCCGATACGGGGTCTGGTACCTGGCTTTGATCATCATCCTCCTGGGATTAATTTGCAATACATTTATTGAAAAACATATAAACTCCAACAAGTATTTTCAAAATCGGAAGATAAATCTGTCTATCAGCGTATTTTTTTCCATATTGATATTGGCTTGCCTACCGGGTGTTCGCGAATTCTGGTGGAAGGATGGTCCACCCGCTTACTCCGAGACGACGCCTGTAGCTGCCGTTGAATGGCTTAAACAAAATCCCCACTTACCCGGTGAGATCTGGAGTGATTTTGACTCCAGCACTTATCTCACCTACGCGCTGCCCGAAAGGAAGTTATTCATGACGAACCGCATGGATGACTTCCCGGTCGAGCAGTATGAAGATTACTTGAGTATTTATCATGGGCGTTATAACTGGCAATCCATACTCAATAAGTTCGGCATCAACCTTTTATTGTTTAATTATTTGGAACAACCGGTCTTTATGGAAGCCATATCTTCCTCAACAACATGGGAAGAGATTTATCGCGATGATCATTTTGTGATCTATGAACGCAATTCTTAAAACTCGTTGATTTATCGACTAGTATTCACCTTTCACGAGGTTTGAAGTAGTATTTTGCGTTTTTCTCCGGTATTTGTTAGCAATGACCATTACTCCACAGAGAAAAATTGGCACCCAAAAACCATATCTATCATCAGCATACCCCAGTTGAACCATTGTGATGTACAAGACGAGGCAAATTGTAAATCCAATTAAAATAACATTTGAAGATACTTTATTTTTCCGGTCAAAAAGAAAGTAAATTAAGAGTGGATAGATCAATACAAAATCCCATGACCAAACAACCGGAGAAAACACTGGCGTGAGTGCCATACTCCATAATAACGCTTCAAATTTTTCCACCCTGAATGAAATGAAAACCACTATAACAATCCCGATCAATAAGAATATCAGGGCTAGAATGATTGGGAGAATATCAGAATGAAATACCGACCTGAAAAATGTGTACAGCGTTGGATATGCCCAACCTGGATTATTAAGTAAATTCCGAATAAATTGATGGGTCCAATTTGGGGATAGTATGAACAATGGAATTGTACTGACAAAGAACCAGAAAAGCGTAAATGAAATTACTGTAATAACCTTTCTAACGCTACCATTCCTTAACAACACAGTTATGAATACAGGAAGGTATAAGATGATCAGTTGAGGCTTAACCAGAGATAAAGCCAGTAAAAACCCAATTAGACCTGGTTTCATTTTTTGATATTGCATAGAAAGAATAAGCAGGATAAGACTTACGAACAATGAAACTTGCCCTAATCTGAAATGGGTGGCGGTAGATGGAAAAACTCCCAGCCCAATTGCCGTGACGGCAACAATAACAGATGGTGCAGCAACCCTTCGGGCGGAGATGACGATGATTGTAAATAAAGTTAAAAGAAGGAATAAAAACCAGATATTCGATGCTGCCTGAACAGGTAAGGCTCCCAGGGGAAAGAATAATCCAATAATAACTGGAAACCAGATTGGTTTCAGCCCATCAAATTGCACCTGCGTGTTATATGGACTCAATCTGTGCAACAGTAAATATGCTGGGCGCCAGAGATTATTTTCAAAATCGCTTAAAATTGGTAAGAGCGCACTATTGCACAACCAAATGGATAAAAGAATTACTCCAAGCAGCAAGATCGGTAATAAAATCCATTTCATCCCTTGACCTTGATGTGATCCAATCCAATTTGTGTACTTTTTTTGCATCAGCTTTACTTCCAAATATGAATCTAAAAACCTGCCATGCATCTAAATGAAAGGATAAACTCTAAACCATAATTAATTTTAACACTCACACATGTTGTAAGTTTGTTTGCATAATTATTAATTGTACAATTTTAAATATTTGTTATACTGAATTATCTATAATAATTTTTTTTTATTGAGAAAGAGGCATTATTATGTTATTTGCTTCGCTTGAACGAGGCCAGGGACTGGTCGAGTATGCCTTAATCCTGGTATTGATCGCTTTAGTGGTCATCGCTGCCGTGGAATTGTTTGGTGCAACTTTGAATACCACTTTTGAAACGATCGTCAGTCGTTTAAATGAATTGTAGTTGAATTATGCCTTCTTAATGTTCATTGCAAATTATTTGTAAAGTAAATCACTTGAATTTATAATAAAATTCTGTATAATAGGTTTATAAATCTTTCGAAAGGAGGAAAAAGCCATGTTATTCGCAGTGAAGGAAAAAGGCCAGGGTTTAGTTGAATACGCATTGATTCTTGTTTTAATTGCCATTGTGGTCATCGTAGTACTAGGTTTACTTGGTGACGAAGTAACCGAAGTATTCTCTGAAATCACAAGTGGACTCGAAGGCGCATAAGTCTGAAAACAAATAAGAAAGGCTCCATCAGGAGCCTTTCTTATTTGTTAAGTAACCTCCCTGTAACTTTCGGGTATATCACGCGTATATTTTCCCCATTTGCCGTATAATAACTTTGATTTTCCCTGCTCATGAACCGAAACCAGGAGGGCTCAATGGCTGCTATGAAGAAACGTACCGGTAGAATCATCATTTATATCCTGATCATCCTGATCGCTTTGGCATTTTTGGCTTACCTGTTATTGTCGCGCAATGCCAACGGCGGTTTTGGTCAGGCAGAACCCACCGCCACCCCGTCCTATGAACTGGTGCAGATCGTAGTGGCCTCCCAGTCCATCCCGCGCGGACAGGTAATCAGCGCTGATGTGCTCTCCACGATCCAGTACCCCAAGAAGGATCTTGTGGCGGGGACGTTCTTCACCAATACCAGCGATGCCATTGGTGCGCGTGCCAAGTACAATATTGATCCGGGGGTACCGCTCACCACCAGCATGGTCCTGCACGAAGGCAGCGGTTCACTGGCCGCCAACGACATTCCCGCCGGGATGACTGCCTATTCCCTCGCCACCAGCCCTGAAACCGCCGTGGCTTACGCGCCGCAATCAGGTGACCATGTGATGGTGATGGCCTGCCTCCTGCTCCTCGATGTGGACACCAGCTACCAGACGCGCCTGGCTAACTTCACCGCTGGCGTTTTGCGGGCCGGTTACGGTACGGTTGAAAATGGGATTCATGAAGCTATGAAAGTCGTTCCATATGATCCCGCCCTTTTACAAAACTCCCGCGGCCGTTTTGAACTGGACAGCACCACCAACGAGCCCATTTATGTTGTACCTTCCGAAAACCAGCGTCCGCGCCTGGTTTGCCAGACCGTGCTGCAGGATGTGACTGTGCTCAAAGTGGGCATGTTCCCCCTGGAGAGCGAAGTAGCAGCAGTCACGGAAAATGCCGAAGTTCCAGTGGTCGCCACGGAAACCCCCGCTGAAACCGGACCTTCTTACCCGGGTTCAGTCACGCTGATCGTTTCCCCGCAGGATAACCTGATCCTGAATTACCTTTCCCTGGCTGGCGCAAAATTATCGCTAGCACTCCGCAGCGCTGTTGACACATCGGTCTACACCACCGATCCGGTGACCCTCCAATACATTATGGATACGAAGAACATCCCAGCCCCGGCAAAACTGCCCTATGGTACAGAGCCGCGCGTGGATTCTCTCATTTATCCATCCTTCAACGACTACATCCTTAATCAACCCTGATGCACATATTGAAAAGAGGGCAAGTTCATGACTGCACAGGATAAGATCACTGTAATCGTGGTAGATGACATCGAAGAATCGCGGGAAATGATCCTGCGCATGCTTCAATTTGAGCCTTCGATCCAGGTAGTGTGTACCGCCCGCACCGGTCTGGAAGCAATTGAAGCTGCCCAGAAGTTCATGCCGGATGTGATGGTCATGGACATTAACATGCCGGATATGGACGGGATTTCAGCCACTGAAGCGATTCGTAAAAAAGTGTCCTTTGTCCAGGTGGTGATTCTCTCGGTGCAGAACGATCCGAACTACATGCGGCGGGCGATGCTGGCTGGTGCGCGCGATTTCCTTTCCAAACCTCCGCTGATCGACGATCTCACCCAGGCGGTAAAACGCGCCGGTGAGATGGCACATGAAGAGAAGAACAAGTTCGTGGCACCGTTCCAAGCCGGGCCTCTCACCACGCCGCTGCAACCAAGCGCGGCCGCTCCTCAAATGGCGCTGGGGAAGATCATCGTGGTCTACAGCCCCAAGGGTGGGGTCGGTTGCACGACCATCACTGTCAACCTGGCGTCTGCATTGAAGACCCCCGATAATAAAGTCGCTGTTGTGGATGCCAATCTCCTGTTCGGGGACGTTGCTGTGGCACTGAACGAACATGCCAAGAATACATTCCTTGAACTGCTCGATCACACTGAAGAATTGGATCCGGAGATTATCGAAGACGTTATGGTGGTGCACAAGGCATCAGATCTGCACCTGATGACCTCACCGAAAATGCCTGTGATGAATGAATCCGGTCACGGGGAAGCCATCTCCCGCATTCTTACTTACATGCAGCAGATGTACCATTACATTGTCGTGGATACCACCCCTTACCTCACGGACATGGTGCAATCCTGCCTGGACCTGGCTGATTTTATTGTTCTGGTAACCACCCAGGATATTCCCTCCATCAAGAACACCAATCAATTCCTTTCGCTGGCAGATGCTTCGGGTATCGGCCGGGATCGCATCCTTTTCGTGATGAACCGTTATGATCGCCGCGTGGCGATCACACCTGAACGGGTGGGAGAAACGCTTAAACAGCCCATATTGGTGATCATCCCGTTTGAGGACCGCATCATCAGCAATTCTGTCAACCGCGGCATTCCCTTTGTAACGGAAAATAAGAACCTGCTCTCATCGAAAGCCATTCATTCTTTGGTGGAGATCATCCACGAACGGGCCAAAGGCGATCATCCAAACCCGGCTTAAATATGAAAGGTATTTAATTAATGTCGATCTTACGCCGCATCCAATCTGCCGATAATCAATCTGCTGCCACCCAGAACGGAAATCCTGCTGCACAAACCACCGGTTCATTGCAGACCCGCCGTATTGTAGCTCCCCCCACCCAGAACGGACAGGATACCTACCAGGATCTCAAGACCCGGGTGCAGAACAAATTGCTCGCGGAACTGGACCCGAGCGTCGATGTTTCCAAGGTTAACGAAGTTCGCAAGACAATTCTTGACCTTTACGAACAGATCCTGGTGGAAGAGAATTTTGTCTTATCCCGTACCGAGAAAAGCCGCCTGTTTGAACAGATCGCCGCGGAAATTCTTGGTCTGGGTCCCTTGCAACCGCTGCTTGAAGATGACACCATTACCGAGATCATGGTGAACGGTCACCGCAATATCTACGTTGAACGGCGGGGCAAGATCCTGCGTCTGCCGATCACATTCGAAAACGATGAGCACGTGATGCGCATCATCGAGAGGATCGTCTCTCCTCTCGGCCGCCGCGTGGATGAATCCAGCCCTTATGTGGATGCCCGTTTACAGGATGGCTCGCGCGTGAACGCGATCATTCCGCCCATTTCACTTGTCGGTCCGGTGCTCACCATCCGTAAATTTGCCCGCACACCTTTCACCGTTGATCAATTGATCCAGCTGGATTCGATCACCCCTGAATCCATCCAATTCCTGGATGCCTGCGTCAAATCCAGGATCAACCTAGTCATATCCGGTGGTACCGGTTCCGGAAAGACAACGTTGTTAAACGTTCTATCCGGATTCATTCCATCCGATGAACGCATTATCACGATCGAAAACGCAGCCGAGCTCCAACTGCGCCAGGAACATGTGGTCACCCTTGAATCCCGCCCGCCCAACATTGAAGGACGCGGAGAGATCACAATCCGCAACCTGGTAGTCAATGCGCTGCGTATGCGTCCGGATCGCATTATTGTCGGTGAGATCCGTGATGAAGCCGCCCTGGACATGCTTCAGGCTATGAATACCGGTCATGATGGCTCCATGACCACCTGTCACTCGAACTCCCCCCGCGACAGCCTGTCGAGGATCGAAACCATGACCATGATGGCCGGGATGGACCTGCCGGTGCGCGCCATTCGCGAACAGGTCAGCTCCGCCATCGACCTGGTCATCCACCAGGAACGCCTGCGCGATGGTACGCGTAAAGTTGTGAACATCACCGAGGTTTCCGGCATGGAGGGGGATGTAATCACCATGACGGATATCTTCGCGTTTGAACAATTGGGTTATGAGAATAATAAGGTGGTCGGCCGGTTAAGACCTACCGGATTGCGCCCAAAATTTATTGAAAAGATCGAAGCCTCCGGCATTCACCTGCCGCCGTCCGTGTTCGGTATCGGTGCACGCAGATAACGGGATAAAGGGATTTTATGGATCCGACACTCTTTTTGTGGATAGGTGGAGCACTTGTTGTCATCGCGGTCGTCGTAGGCGTGATCCTGACCTTATCCAGCCAACGCTCGGCTGAAGAAAAACGCCTGGATGCCTTTGTAGACGCGGGCATCGATGTAAACCAGAAAGCCGATGAACGAACTTCAGTCGTATCTGACTGGCTCTCCAGGAAAGTGGCAAAATCCTCCTGGTCTGATAAGGTCTCCAAAGAACTTGCCCAGGCGGATATCAAGATGAAACCGGGTGAATTCATCCTGCTGACCATCGCATCAGTACTCGTTGTAGCGGTCCTGGGTTATTTCCTCGGCACAAAATCCTATCTGCTGGCAGTCCTTGGAGCGTTGTTGGGGTTTTTCCTGCCGCGTATGTACATCCGCTCACAGAGCAGCCGACGCCTGGTTAGGTTCAACAATCAGTTAAGTGATATGTTGAGCCTGATGGTGAACGGACTGCGCGCCGGTTTTTCCACACTCCAGGCGATGGAATCGGTCTCCAAAGAAATGCCGGCTCCCATCTGCGATGAATTCAGGCGTGTGGTGCAGGAAGTCAGCCTGGGGGTCACGACCGAGCACGCGCTGGACAACCTGGTGCGCAGGATCCCCAGCGATGATCTGGAACTGGTCGTCACTGCCATCAAGGTGCAGCGCGAAGTTGGCGGCAACCTTGCTGAGATCCTGGACACCATCTCGCATACCATCCGCGAGCGCGTGCGCATCAAGGGCGAGATACGAACATTGACAGCCCAAATGCGCTACTCTGCGAGGCTTTTAGCCTTGTTACCTGTAGGGCTTTTCCTGGCTATTTATTTGCTCAATCGAGAATACATCATGACCCTTTTCAGCCCGGAATCCAATTCTCCACTCCCGTGCGGGATCATCGCGGTTATTTTAGCTATCATTCTGATCATTCTTGGGTACTTTGTGATGGAAAGAATCGCCAAGATCGAGGTCTAACAGGAGCCGGTTATGCCAGGTTTATTAATAACATTGGGTGTGTTGATTTTAATCGCGATCGTTCTTGTCATCATCGGTATCCGCCACCCTGGAACCGATACCAACCAGCTGCTTTTTGAGCGCCTGGATGAATTCAGTTTGTCCGGTGAGCAGGTCGACCTGGAAAAACTGGAAATGAACCTGCCTTTCACCGAGCGCGTCATCTACCCGATCGCACGCAAGCTGGGCGAATTCACCATGCGCTTCACCCCGCAAAACTGGCTCAACAGCACCACCCGTAAACTGGAGCTGGCCGGACGTACTTCGAAGATGGACGCCACGGTTTTTATTACGATTGAATTTATCATCGGCGGAATTGTTGGTCTGGCTACCTTCCTCCTACTTCGCTTCCTTGGTAATAATCTTTCAACCGGCAGGATATTCCTTCTTTCAATCGCGATGACTTTTTTGGGTTTTTATCTACCTCAATACCAGCTCTCCCGCTCCATCACCAAACGGCAAAATGAGATTCGTAAGGGTCTACCGGATGCACTGGATCTGCTCACCATTTGCGTCGAAGCCGGACTCAGCTTCGACGGCGCGATGGCCAAAGTAGCTGAAAAGTGGGAAAACGAGATCTCATTTGCATTCGCCCGCGTCATCCAGGAGATTCAACTGGGCAAGCTGCGCCGCGAAGCGCTGCGCGATATGCAAGCCAATATCGGTGTGAGCGAGATGACCAGTTTTGTCGCGGCCATCATCCAAAGCGAGCTGCTTGGTGTGAGCATGGCCAAGGTTCTGCGTGTGCAGGCGGACCAGATGCGCGTGCGACGCCGCCAGCGGGCCGAAGAGGAAGCCCATAAAGCGCCGATCAAGATGCTGATCCCGATGGCATTTCTGATGTTTCCGTCGATCCTCATCATCCTTTTAACCCCTGCAGCGCTTCAAATTATGCAATCCGGAATATTTGGCGGTTGATCCCCAAAACCNNGATCTGCTGTATCCACCGCTTTGCGCGGGGTGTGGTAAACCCAATCACCGCTTTTGCTCTGACTGCCTGCAAGGTGTAAAGATCATTGATTTCCCATTTTGCGCGTTTTGCGGTAAACAAACCAATGATGACCAACCCGTTTGCGCTGAGTGCGGTCATGTCCCTGTACACTTCACCGCTGCTGCAGCCTGGGCAGTGTACGGCGGAACCTTACGCGAAGCAATCCACTCGTTGAAATACAAGAATGACATGGGGTTAGGCGACTTTTTCGCGCAATACCTGATCGAAATACTATCCGAAAAGGATTGGTCATTTGACCTGATCATCCCCGTGCCGCTTTCAGCACAGCGAAAAAAAGAACGTACATACAACCAATCAGCGCTCCTATCCAGGCCGATCGCGCGTTACTTCCAGCTTGAACATTCTATGAATGCTCTCAAACGTACAAAAGATACTGGCACCCAGGTTAAACGAAACCGTGCAGAGCGTGATCTATCCCTAAAAGATGCATTTTCTGGAAATCCTGCTAAACTTAAGGGGAGGAGTGTATTGCTGGTGGATGATATTATTACCACAGGCGCGACCATCAATCATTGCTCAGAAGCGTTACTACAGGCTGGTGCTGTTCGTGTTTATGCAGTTTCACTAGCCAAAACATTTAGAGATGGGGTTGCCCGCGATAACAATTAGAGCTGTCCTTCAATTCAACATATTATTCGGAGGTAAAAATGGAAAAAGAAGTTGTGATTAACGTAAAGAACATGGAACTGACTGAACGAATTCAGGAATATGTAGAGAAGAAAACACCAAGACTGGAAAGATTGTTACCCGATATTGAAACAGTAAAATTTGACCTTTCTTTTGCCAAGAATGCAAGGAATAAAGCTGACCGTGAAGTTGCACAATTGACGATTACCGGAAAAGGATTTGTTTTACGCACAGAAGAACGTTCAGATGATCTGCTGACCGCAGTAGACAAGACGGTTGAAAAGATGCAGCGCCAGATCGAGCGCTTCAAGGGCAAACGACTACGTGGCCGCGGGGATGGAACTCCAGCCTCAGAGGTTGTTGTTGTACCGCAGGAAGCCGAAGAAGAAGGGAGAACCGCCATCGTCCGCCGGAAATCTTTCACACTGGTGCCGATGGACGAGAACGAGGCTATCGAGCAGATGTCCCTGCTCGATCACGAGGATTTCTTCATCTTCTACAACGTGGATTCTGGTACGGTCAATGTACTGTATCGCCGCCGCGACGGTGATCTCGGTTTGATCGAACCAAAGCTAGGATAAACCTTACAGGATTTGCGCTATCCACTGAGCCCTTCAAAGGCTCAGTTTATTTTAATGTGACCTTTTTATATCTTAAGGCACATAACAACTATCCTTGTATCGCCTAAAATCAGACTGATCGGTCGGTTTTAAGATGCAACTACGTAGTGTACAAACTCAGGAACTTATCCTCAAGTTTGCCCGGCAGTTATTTGCTGAGCAGGGTTTTGAGCATACAAGTGTCAATCAGATCTGCCGGAACGCGGGGATCAGCAAAGGCGCTTTCTATCATCACTTTTGTAGTAAGGATGAACTTTTCCTGCGTTTGTTGGATGATTGGACGGAAGCTATCCACATACAGATCAACCAAAGGTTTGATACCTCAGCCAGCATACAAGAAGGCTTTTTGCTCACCCCCAAGTCGCTGAGTGAGATCATCGATGGCTCAGGAAATCACCTGCCCTTGTTGTTCGAGTTCTGGCAACATTCGGTGAAAGATCCTGATTTATGGGTAAGAGCCAAGCTTCCATTGCATCAATTTAAAGAACATTTCCTCGGTTTGATCCAGCGTGGAATTATTAACCGCGAGATAGCAGTCCGTGATCCCGAATTGATCGCCAACACCATCCTGGCATTCTCTTTCGGTATCATTGCATCAAGTATGCTGGATGCTCAACAGGATTGGGCCAAGGTTTCATCATACGGTTTTTCTGCATTATTCAATCAAATAAGAGGGAGCGAACAATGAATCTGGTTACAGGGGCTACCGGTCATATTGGCAACGTTCTGGTAAAAGAATTGGTAAAAAGGGGTGAAACGGTACGTGTGCTCATCCTGCCGGGTGAAGACCTATCACCGATCGACGGTCTGGATGTGGAAATTGTTTACGGTAATATCCTTGATCCACAGTCCCTGGAAAAAGCATTTCAAGGCATTAAATATGTCTTTCACCTCGCTGGAATTATCTCTATCTCATCTGTTCAAGATCCGATTGTCCACAGTGTAAATGTTGAGGGAACAAAGAACATGATGGATGCCGCCTTGAGGGTGGGAGTCAACCGGTTCATATACACCAGCTCGATCCATGCCTTCAAACGCATTCCCCATGGAGAAACCATAGACGAAACAACCCCGATCGATCCCGTGTACAATGTCGCAGCTTATGATCGTTCCAAGGCTGAAGCTACGTTGGCGGTATTAGATAAAGTGAAAGAAGGCTTGCCCGCAGTTATCGTCTGCCCAACCGGTGTGATCGGCCCTTCCGATTATAAAAAGTCGGAATTAGGATCCATAATGAGTGGGTGGTTGATGAACAAAGTCAATTACATGATTGAAGGAAGCTATGATTTTGTCGATGTCAGAGACGTGGCTCAGGGACTGATAATGGCCCGGGAAAAGGGCAGCATTGGTCAGATCTACATCCTCTCTGGTCACCTGATCCGGGTCTCGGATATGTGGAAACTTGGTCAGGAGATTTTTTCCATTCGATCCATCCTGATCAACATACCTCTAAAATTAGCGAGGTTCGCTGCGATACTTGCGGAGGTTTTTTACAAAGCTACCCATACAATCCCCAAATTAACCCGTTACAGCGTAGAAACTCTACAAAGCAACTCCGTTGTCAGCAATTTGAAAGCCCGCTTGTATCTGGGTTACCAGGCCAGGCCAACTAGTGAAACGATTCGGGACACAATGAACTGGTGGAAACAGAATACGAACTTACTGAAAAAAAAGAACAAAAGATAGTTCATCTGCTTTATGCAAAAACTATTAACTGACAAGAAAGCCTTAATAACTGGTGCATCCAGTGGTATTGGTGCATCCACTGCCCTACTTCTTGCGGAAAACGGAATTCAAGTGATACTCACAGCCCGGCGTATTGATCGGTTGAATGAGATAACGGAAAAGATTAGCTCATCCGGAGGTAAGGCAATTCCGATTCAAGCTGACCTGACAATGGAGTCGGACCGCATCTCTCTCTATACATCATTGTCGGAGAAAAACCTTTTACCGGATATCCTGATTAACAATGCTGGTATGGCCTGGTATGGATATTTTCATGAGATGCCCTGGCAAGTGGCGCAAGACATCATCAAACTTAACATTGAAGCCACCTCACATCTAACGTCACTATTGCTTCCCCACATGATCAATAACAGGTTCGGACGGATTATCAATATCGGCTCGATTGCCGGTAAATTGCCAGAACAAGGCATTGCAGTATATTCGGCATCAAAAGCATATCTGGATGCATTTAGCAAAGTTTTGCAACGTGAATTAAAAGGCTCTGGTGTAATCGCCTCTGTCTTGCGTGCCGGTCCAGTGAAAACCGAGTTTTTCGATTCAGCCAGGAAGCTTGAGAATGGCGATAACATCCCTGCAGAAAGCTTTGCTGTTCCTGTCGAGCTTGTGAGCCGCGCGGTATGGCATCTGTTGCAGCACCCAAGACGTGTAAAATACGTACCGGCATTTATGAGATTCTCCCCGTTGCTCGAGTACTTGTTTTCCGGAGTGATTGATCAATTGGGACCACTTCTGTTGAGACACCGTTCTCCATCATCCAATAATCCATAGATCACCAATTCTCCTTGTCAGTCATCCCCTGCTGGACTATAATTTGAGGGTTAATTTCTAGACTAATGAAAGGCGTTATTTATGATTGATGTAAATGATCTTCGCAAAGGCGTGATTTTTGAAATGGATAATAACCTGTACCGGGTGCTTGAATATTCGTTCAATAAACCGGGACGTGGTAACGCCACCATCCGTGTCAAAGCTCGTGACCTCCGCAAGGGTAACACTCTTGAAAAAACCTTCACTTCTGGCGAACGGATCAAGGATGTCAGGCTTGATTTTCACAATGTTCAATATCTATATACCGATGGAGAGATCTTCCACTTCATGGACCTGGAAACTTATGATCAGCCGGCTATTTCTTCAACTGTAGTTGGCGATTATGCCGGGTACTTGAAACCTGAAATGGAAGTAAAACTTACCTATTTTGAAACTGAGCCGCTCGATATTGAACTTCCCACCACTGTGGATCTAGAGGTTACATACTCGGAGCCTGCAGTCAAAGGTGACACCGCAACTGGTGTGACAAAAAAAGTGACTACCGAGACTGGTCTCGAAGTATCAGTCCCCTATTTTGTTCAAACCGGCGACGTGATCAGAGTGGATACACGCACTGGCGAATACGTTACCCGTGTCTAATCTACACCAACCAGTCCTGTTAGGGACTGGTTCTTTTGAGGTCAATAATGCGCACTCCTGCAGGTGTTGATTGTCCCTACTTTTACGGTGATTACTATCGCGGAAAACACATCGAAGAATGCCGCCTCATCGGGAAAAATCCTCCCCCACAAAACTGGACAGCTGACCTTTGTGCCTCCTGTCCGGTTCCTTCGATCAAACGTGCTAATGCCTGCGAACATATGATTATGACCCCAATCATAAAAAGGAAATTGGGGCTATTCAAACGCTATATCAGCATCGCTGCATTTTGCAAAAAATCTGGTGAAACTGTAAAAGAACCTCACATCGGATGCGGCATCTGCCATCCATTTGACATTCCAGAATAGTTAACACAAATAACTTGCCCATCGGTTTGAGTCATTGATAAACGCGATGGAAATATTAGAAATCTATTAATAATATCCCTACAACTGGCTTAATTCTCGCATAGGTTGTTAAGCATTGGTATAATCTCTTACTAGGTATGAAATACTGGAGGAGAATTTGAAACCAAGAAATCAATCTTACATCGTCTATCTGCTCCTTTTTATGTCCATCATCGTACTGGTGGTCTTCTCACTAAACCGGTCTGGGGCAGCGGATAATGTGCTAACCATCAACCAGGTAGCTGATGAAGTAAAAAAGGGTAATATTGCAAGGATCATTGAAGAAGAAGACAAACTGACTATTGTTCTTAAGTCTGGGGCGGAGAAAACTTCACTCAAGGAATCTGAATCTACTTTGGTGGATCAACTGATTGCCCTTGGTGTTACACCCGAAGAATTGAATCCGGAAAAGGGCATAGATTTAGAAATTAAAGCCCCCAGCACACTAAGCGGTGTGCTCAATGCACTCTTTTACATTCTGCCCTTCCTATTGCTTGGCGGTGCGTTCTTTTACATTTTCAGACAAGCTCAGGGAAGCAACAGTGCTGCGATGTCCTTCGGAAAATCGCGCGCTCGCATGTTCACTGGAGATCACCCGACAGTCACTTTCGCCGACGTTGCTGGCATAGAAGAATCCAAGGATGAACTGAAAGAGGTTGTTGAATTCCTGCGCGAACCACAGAAATTCATTGCTCTCGGCGCCAGGATTCCCAAAGGCGTTCTGCTTGTCGGTCCTCCAGGTACTGGTAAAACCTTACTGGCGAAAGCCGTATCAGGAGAGGCTGGAGTTCCATTCTTCTCGATCTCAGGTTCCGAATTCGTGGAAATGTTTGTAGGTGTCGGCGCAAGTCGCGTCCGCGATCTATTTGACCAGGCGAAAAAGAACTCACCCTGCATCGTTTTCGTGGATGAGATTGATGCTGTCGGCCGTCAGCGTGGTGCTGGTTTGGGTGGTTCGCATGACGAGCGTGAACAGACTTTGAATCAGATGCTGGTTGAAATGGACGGATTCGATACGGACACCAATATCATTATCATGGCTGCCACCAACCGCCCTGATATTCTTGATCCCGCCCTCCTCCGTCCAGGTCGCTTTGATCGACGTGTTGTACTGGATCGGCCTGATGTGCGCGGTCGAGAAGCAATCATGAGAGTACACATCAAAGGCAAGCCGGTTGATCCGGAAGTTGATTTGGGTGTACTGGCAAGAGCAACACCAGGATTCGTTGGCGCAGACATTGAAAATCTTGTAAACGAAGCAGCCATTCTCGCTGCTCGACGCAATAAGAAGAGTATTGGACAAAGTGAGTTTGAAGAGTCGATCGAACGCGTGATCGCCGGACCGGAACGCAAGAGCCGTCTCATCAACGCAGAAGAAAAACGCATCGTTGCTTACCACGAAGCTGGTCACGCCGTTGTGATGAACGCATTGCCGGAAGCAGATCCGGTGCAGAAAGTATCCATCATTGCCCGTGGAATGGCTGCCGGTTACACCATTGCTCTTCCCATGGATGATCGCACATTGATGCCGCGCAAAAAATTGCTCGCTGAGATGGTCGGGTTATTGGGTGGCCGTGCTGCAGAAGAAATCGTATTCGACGACATTACTTCAGGCGCTTCAAATGACATCGAACGGGTCACACAATTGGCGCGAAATATGGTTACACGGCTCGGTATGAGTGATGAACTGGGTCCGATGGTTTATGGTCAAAAAGAGGAATTGATCTTCTTGGGTAGAGAAATATCTGAACAACGTGATTACTCAGAGTCCGTTGCCGAGAAGATCGACAAGGAAGTTCGTGGTTTGGTGACCGATGCATACACGAGGGCAAAGGAAGTCTTAACCAAATACCGGGCTGAACTCGATTCTGTAGCAGCCAGCCTGCTCGAAAACGAGACTTTGTCAAAGGAGGAGTTTGAAAAAATCTTTCCTCCCCCGGTTCCCCACCGTTCCGGTACTCCGAACGTCAATTAATATAGCCAACCGGGAGCTCGCGCTCCCGGTTTTTTATTGAGAATTATGCTCCTCGACCAACACCCGTCGTAAGATCTTTCCAACCGGAGTTTTGGGCAGTATCTCAAGGATCTCTAACTCCGTGGGAATCTTGTACCCGACCAGGTAATCCAGGCAAAAAGTTCGCAATTCCTCCAATCCTAGACTATGACCGGGTTTGAGGACAACCCACGCTTTCACACCTTCTCCGCGAATTTGATCAGGTACACCCGCGACAGCGCATTCCAATACGGACGGGTGCCGGCTTACGACGGATTCAACCTCGTTTGGCCACACCTGCATTCCGTGAACTTTTATCAGCTCCTTGATGCGTCCTGATAAGTAAAAGTAACCGTCAGAATCCATGCGAGCAATGTCACCCGTTCGCAGCCAGCCATCTTGCATTGTTTTCTTTGTTTCAATCACCTCATTGAGGTACCCTAGCATAATTTGCGGACCTTGCACCCACAATTCCCCCTCTTCACCTTGAGTTACCTCCAATCCGTCCTCCGTCAGGCTCGTGATCCGGCAATCTACATCAGGTAATGGCAAACCAATGGAACCGCTGCGTTTCTCACCCAGGATTGGATTACAGTGTGTGGCTGTTGGTGCTTCTGACAGGCCATATCCTTCAACCAGAAAACCACAGGTATTTTTTTCAAATTCCAGGCGAACTGATTCCATCAATGGTGCAGAACCAGAAATGCAGGCTTTGACTGTAGCAAGTGAATAGTCACCGTTCATCACCCCTGGATGTTGATTGATCATGTTGAAAAGTGACGGAACCGCCGGAAAGTAACTGATCGGATACTTTCGGAACAATTCCAGAATCTCCGTAACATTGCCCTGTTTTTCGGTAAAGATTATTCTCCCCCCCATACCGATGCCGAGAATTAAACCCAATACCAGTCCATAAACATGATAGAGAGGAATCGCGAGTAGAAAGGTTTCGTTTCCATCTTCAAGGTTCACCAACCAGTGTCGAAATTGGGTGACATTTGCGACAAGATTCTGGTGAGATCCCAGAGCAGCTTTGGGTACCCCCGTGGTTCCACCGCTGAACTGAATCACAGCCGGTTCAGACGGATTAACCTCCGGAAGGACAATATCTGTATCTAATTCACAAAGAAAATCTTCATAATGTGAGTATTGCTTGTTAATTGGGTCTCCAACCAGGATCAACTTGATCTTTCGCCCACGTATTCCTTCACTTTTGAAGTCTTGGACATTCGAGTTTGAAGTAATGATTACAGTAGCGCAAGAAGTCTCAACCTGGAAGTTTAGTTCACTGCTCGGGAATACAGGATTCATTGCCGCGACGATTGCTCCCGCTTTTAACACCGCAAAAAAACTGATCACAAACTCGATCGAGTTTGCCAGGCAGATACCAACTACATCCCCCCGTTTGATCCCATGGGATATCAGGTTTCGGGCAAAATTGTTTGTTAACCTATCCAGGTCTGCATAGAGGATTGACCTATCACCGATAACGATGGCTGTTTTTTGCGGTGTTCGTTCAGACTGATTACTTAACAGATCATGAATGCAGAAATCGGGATACTCAAGTTGTTGGGGTACGCCTTCATCGTAATGCATCAACCACGGTTGCCTGGCGGAAATCATGGTAGTCCCTTTTTTTCTCTTTCCAGATCAGATAAAACCATTTCGAGCGGGTAAGGATCCATTTGATACCAATGAATATTCGAATCTGTTGGTTTAAACCAGTTTGCCTGCCTTCTGATGTATTGGTGTGTATTTTTTTTGATGAGTTGCCTGGCTGCTTCCAGGGTGATTTCACCTTGAAGGTACAGTATCACTTCCTTGTACCCGATTGCAGACATGGAGGGTAGCATTGGGTCATAACCAAGGTCCAATAATTGTTGTACTTCCGCGACCAGGCCATCAAGGAACATTTGATCAACCCTTTTATCAGCCCGCTCAAATAATTCACTGCGCGGTATGGTTAACCCGATGATCCAATAGTCATGTACCGGTCCATCTTTTACACGCAATTCTGAGAATCGCTTTCCGGTCGTAAAAATGACCTCCAGGGCTCGGAGGGTACGCCTGATGTTTGTACCATCAATAAAATTGGCTGCGTCAGAATCAAGTATGGACAATTTTCGATGTAGTTCTACTGAACCAATCTGATCTCCCAATTCGATTAGGACTTTCCTCAATGCTTCATCCGGCACCATTTCAGGTATTCGCCAACCTTCGGTCAATGCGCGGATATATTGCCCGGTTCCACCAACTACCAGTGGGGTATTTCTCCGGTTATGTATCTCATCGATCAAATCCAGCGTTTTTTTTATGTATGCGGATAATGACCAGGTTTCATCGGGATCCGCTACATTGATCATGTGATGAGGAATGGTTGATCTCTCTTCGGGTGTCGGTTTTGCTGTGCCAATATCCATGCCGCGGTAGAGGTACCGTGAATCAGCCGAGATGATCTCACCCCCAACACGTTTTGCCATTTTGATTGCAAAACCGGTCTTTCCCACCGCTGTAGGACCAACAATCAAAATGACTCTGTTGTTATCCGGTAACATTTTCAAACCAGTCGATTTGCGGTTTCTTCCCGGCTGGGGATCCAATCACCGAGATGACATCAAGCCGCCAATTATTCTCATATTCCGGGTGTAGCAATAAATAATGACCTACAGCAGACTCGAGGTGATCAAGTTTCTCATCGTTCACTGCCTCTTCCGGCATACCAAATGCCAGGTTCTGCCTGGTTTTTACTTCCACAAATACCAACTCTCTGTCTTTTGTTACGACGAGATCGATCTCACCATCAGGCGTCCGGTAGTTGGTTGTCACCAGAGTGTAACCATTTTCAACCAGGAATTCAGCAGCAAGGGATTCCCCCCATTTTCCCAATGCAATTCTGCCATTCTTCTTTCGAGCCTTTTTTTGAAATATATCACCCATTGTCAGTTATTCTACCTTAATCCTGTCCGGCAAAATAGAATCACCAAGATTGTCACCTTAACGAGAATTTAAAACCTGATAAAATGAATCCATAATGGAGTTCAAGTGACCACTGCCGAAATAATCACCATAGGCACTGAAATATTGCTTGGTGAGATCCAGGACACCAATACTGCATGGCTTGCGCGCCAGTTTCGTCAATTAGGAATTGATCTATATCGTGTCACCACTGTTGGCGATAATACGCTTCGCATCGCTGACACCATCCGGGAGAGTTTTTCTCGTGCTGATATTGTGTTTACGACTGGCGGACTGGGACCAACCATCGATGACCCCACTCGCAACGCGGTTGCAATTTCCTTGAACAGCGAGATTGTCTTTCATCCAGAATTGTGGAATCAGATCAACGACCGCTTCCTAAGAAGAGGGATCGTGCCATCTGAGAACAACCGCAAGCAGGCCTGCCTGCCAGTATCAGCTGTGGCGATTAATAACCCAGTTGGAACTGCACCGGCATTTTATGTTTATAATAATTCGAAAATGATCGTTTGCCTGCCTGGTGTCCCAGCAGAGATGGAAACGATTTTCACTCAATCAGTTATTCCCCTCTTGCAGCAGAAATTTACCCTTGAAAAGATCATAAAGGCGAAAATCCTGCACACCTCCGGGATCGGAGAATCTGTAATTGATAACCTGATCAGTGATTTGGAATTATTGGAAAATCCGACGGTTGGGTTATCTGCACATCCAGCTTCTGTGGATATACGCATAACAGCAAAAAACACAAACTCGCAAACAGTTGACCAGATGATCGAGTTGATTGAACGCGAGGTCCGGCAACGCCTGCCTGATGCAATTTTCGGTTCAGATGAGGTCTCGTTGCAACAGGTAATTGCAAGCCTGGCAGAAGCCCAAAATCAAGTGATCAAAGTATATCTTCATGGCTGTAACGCCAGTGTATTTCCCAAACCGGAGCATCGATTCCGCAAATGGTTAAAATGTTATGCCTTGCCTGACCCTTTTTCACCAGTCACCGGTCAGTTCAAGTTCGAAGAAAATCTATTCTTTGCCTTGAATCTTCACCAGGGCCAGGATCTTGTAACCTTGGAAATGTTCTTCGTTAAAGGTGACCAGCACGAGATCAGCGTGAGATCCTACAATGGACCTCCCTCACAAATCAAACTCTGGCTGGCAAATACCTGTATGGACTTTATCTGGCGTAAGTTTAGAACCCTGGAAAATGGAGCGAATAATGAAAATGGTTGACCTGATTCTTTACAACGCAGAAATCCTGACCATGGATCAGGATTTCAACGTCTTCAATCCCGGTGCGCTGGCGATTTCAGGGACCGGCATTGAGGCTGTAGGAATTGAATCCGAAATTCTACAAGAATTTTCTGCTCCAACTTTGGTAGATTGCAAAAACAAGATCCTGATGCCCGGGTTTGTCAACGCGCATACCCATGTGCCCATGGCTTTACTGCGGGGGCTCGCGGATGATTTGCGCCTTGATGTTTGGTTAATGGGGTATATGATGCCTGTTGAGCGCGAGTTCGTCTCACCGGATTTTGTGCGCCTGGGCACACAACTTTCCTGTGCAGAGATGATCCGGTCAGGTGTGACCAGTTTTGCAGACATGTATTACTTCGAAGAAGACGTTGCTAAAGCCACCGCCGAAATAGGCATGCGGGCTATATGTTCTCAAACCGTTCTTAAATTCCCCACCCCTGATGCCCAATTTTACGAAGAATCTCTGGAAATGTCACGCGACTTTATTATGCGATGGAAAGGTCACGATCTCATTGTCCCGTCAGTCGCTCCTCACGCCCCGTATACCTGCACAGCTGAGATCATTCGGGCAACCGCAGCGCTGGCGGCTGAATTTGATGTACCACTTCACACGCATCTGGCAGAAACTGTCGTTGAAGTGGAGAATATGCGGCGTGAGAATCGAATGCCGGTGATCCCGTATATGAAAAAGCAGAATCTTTTTGATGCCAAGGTTTTGGCGGCACATTGCGTGCACGTGGATGATGGTGAGATCCATACCCTTTTTCATTCCGGCGCTGGTGTAGCCCATAACCCCTCATCAAACCTGAAACTCTCGTCTGGCGTTGCGCCAGTAAAACGCATGCTAGAGGTTGGTTTAAATGTGGGGATCGGTACGGATGGACCTGCATCCAACAATGATTTGGACATGTTTGAGGAGATGCGACTCACCTCTTTCCTCCAGAAAGGCTTCAGCGGGGATCCGACTGCCCTGCCGGCACGCACCACCCTCCTCATGGCCACCCGCCTGGGAGCTCAAGCATTGCACATCGGTCACCTAACAGGTTCGCTGGAAAGCGGTAAACGCGCAGACATGATCCTGGTTGACATTGATCCGTTGCACAATAGTCCTCGCTTCCGACATGATCCCAACGGGACTTATGCCCAGATCGTGTATGCCGCTAAGGCAACGGATGTAAAAGATGTCATGGTGAATGGAAAATGGTTGATGCGCGATCAACAAATCCTCGGCCTGGATGAAAAAGACCTGCTGCTGCATAGCCGGGAATATGCGAAGAAGATCGACCAGTTCCTGATCCATCGTGAATCTTCCATCCTTTCCAAACTCGTCGCCATCGGCGGAACCTCAGAAGAAGAAAGCTTTGAGATTCAATTAAAGGTCAGGGTGGATGACCCAAATTCCCTTATCGGCCGGTTACTCAACTCAGACATCGAGATCCTGCGCAAGCGGCATTACCGTGAATACGACATCTACTTCTTTTTCCCGGATGTAGAGCAGGGAATCCTGCGTTACAGGGAAGATGAGTTCCTCGATGAGCAGGGAAAGATCGAACAGGTGCGTTCCCGTTTAACCTTGATCGGACCGACAAGTGAGGATAAATTCGAGCAAGAGGTGCTGCTTTCGCGCAGCCGATACCTGGCTCCTGCCACGCAAAGTCCCCGCTTTTATCGTGAGTACTTCAAACCGCACCTTGAAAAAGTAATTGAAAAAAATCGGATGCGGTACCTGGTGCGCTATAAGGAGGTGGAATTTTTCATCAACTTTGATCACATTACCACCCCTGAGGTTGGACATTTTATTGAAGTCAAGAGCCGTACATGGAGTCGTCAGGATGCAGAAATGAAATCACAATTAATCACGGAATTGATCAATTTCCTGGGAGCCGATCTGCACGAGGCAACCTCAGACGATTACATCGAAATGGTCAGATGACAGACTCCATGGATAATGCACACGAGTTGAACGGGATCAATGTTCTCTTTATCGCCGCAGAGGCAGACCCTCTGGTCAAGGCCGGTGGATTGGGAGACGTGGCGGGTTCTTTGCCATTGGCAATCAATCGATTAAACCACGAACAAAAGGTGGATATCCGACTGGCGATCCCCTATTACAATTCGATCCGTAACAACAATATTCCTGTTGAAAAGATCGGCGAATTCACTGTCGAAACAGTCGACGGATCGGTTTTGGCTGAAATATTTTCCACCAACGTATCTGAGATACCCATCTATTTGATCGCTGGTGAACCTGTAGCCAGGGAAGATGCCATTTACGGAACTGATTTCAAATCAGATGCAGAAAAATTCATCTTCTTTTCACTGGCTTGTCTGAAACTCCCCGCCCTATTGAACTGGCGTTGTGACATCCTTCACGCCAATGACTGGCACACCGCTGCGGCGATCCATCAGATCAGATCAATCAAAACGCTTGATCCCACACTGCAAAACACCAAAACGATCCTGACGATCCATAATTTACCTTTCATGGGAACCGGATCCGAGGAAGCGCTGGCAAAGTACAAAGTGTCCCCATCGAAAAACAAGAATCTCCCAGCCTGGGCCAGAGAATTGCCGCTGCCGATGGGCTTGGCGGCTGCTGACCAGGTGATCGCTGTTTCACCAACGTACGCAAAGGAGATCATGACCCCCGAATTCGGATGTGACCTGCAGGGTTTTCTGCAAACCCGTCGCGCGCGCGTTTCCGGTATTCTGAATGGGATCGACACACACTCATGGGATCCAGCGTGTGACCCGGCGCTCGTTATAAACTTTGACATTTCAACAATGGAAGACCGCGTTGAAAATAAACGCGCTCTACTACAGGAATTCCAACTGGACCAGGGAGACGATATCCCGCTGCTTGTATTGATCAGCCGCATGGACCGCCAAAAAGGCGTTGACATTGTTATAGAAGGCTTGCGCATCATCAGTGATCACCCCTGGCAGGTAATCCTCCTTGGCACTGGCGACAATAGACTTGAACAGGACTGCAAAGACCTTGAAATCGAGTTAGCGCACAAAGTGCGTGCAGCCATCCGATTCGATACCAACCTGTCCCGGCGCATGTACGCTGGCGCGGATATCCTCCTCATGCCGTCACGCTATGAACCGTGCGGACTATCTCAAATGTTTGCCATGCGTTACGGCTGCCTGCCTGTCGCAAGGGCAACCGGTGGGCTGGTAGACACAATCACGGATCCAAAAGCAAGCACTGCCGGAACAGGGTTTCTCTTCTCGCGCATCGATCCACGTTCTTTCGCTATAACAGTGAAAAGGGCAATTCAGTCATTCTACCAAAAAGATGACTGGCGTTTAATGCAGGAAACAGCCATGTCCCAGGATTTCTCTTGGAAACGTTCCGCTGAACAGTATGTTAACTTATACATGAAGCTGATCAACAATTCATAATTGGCGAGGTAATAATGATCCTTCCAAGAAAATCTGGCATTCTACTGCACCCTTCCAGCCTTCCCGGACCTGATGGGATCGGTGACCTCGGACCTGAGTGTTACCGGTGGATCGATTTCTTGCATGAAGGTGGTTGTAAACTCTGGCAGATCTTGCCGTTGGGTCCAACCGGTTTTGGTGATTCCCCTTATCAATGTTTCAGCGCATTTGCCGGGAACCCGTATCTTATCTCCCCTGTGCTTTTGCTGGATCAGAACCTTTTGAGCCGTGATGATTTGCTCGACAGACCTGACTTACCGGCTGATCATGTTGATTTTGGTCCGGCGATTGAGTGGAAATTGACCATACTGGACCGCGCATTTGGAAAATTTTCAAGATCCAGATCGCAAAAGTTGATGCAGTCTTACCGGGAATTCTGCGATACCCAGGCGCGATGGCTGGATGATTTTGCCCTTTTCATGGCAATCAAAGAAGTCCAGGGTGGTGGTTCATGGGCAAGCTGGCCTGATGAACTACGCACCCGCCAACCGCAAGCACTGTCGGCCTTCAGCGAACAAAACCGGAAATTGATCGAAAAACACAAATTTCGTCAGTATATTTTCTTCACGCAATGGGCTAAAGTAAAACAATATGCTGCGGACAAAGGTTTGCAAATTATCGGAGACATCCCCATCTTCATTGCCTATGACAGCGCAGACGCCTGGGCAAATCCGGATCTGTTCTACATCGACAGGAACGGGAAACCCACCCACGTGGCTGGCGTACCACCCGATTATTTCTCTCCAACCGGTCAGTTATGGGGCAATCCTCTCTACAAGTGGAATGTTCACAAAAAACAGAACTATCAATGGTGGATCGAGAGATTCCAGTCAGTGTTACAAATGGTGGACATTGTGCGTCTGGATCACTTCAGGGGTTTCGCCGCCTACTGGGAAATCCCTGCGAACATGCCCACAGCCGAGATCGGTCGCTGGGTGAAAGGACCGGGCAAGCACTTTCTCAGAGCCATTGAGAAAGCCCTCAATGGTCTGCCCATCATCGCTGAAGACCTGGGGCTGATCACACCAGACGTTGTGGAATTGCGCGATTCGTTCAAACTGCCAGGGATGAAAATCCTGCAATTTGCATTTGCCGGCACCCCTGATGATCCATTCCTGCCGCATAATTACCCCGTAAATTGTGTTACCTACACCGGAACACATGACAATGACACGTCTATTGGTTGGTACACATCCGGAACAGAACAGGAAAAAGATTTCTGCCGGCGATACCTGGCCATTTCCGGTGAGAATATTGCCCGGGAACTCGTCAGGGAAATCTGGGGCTCAACTGCTGCATTCGCGATCACAACTTTACAGGATCTGCTTGATCTTGGTACCGAAGCGCGTATGAACTTCCCCGGAAAACCGGCAGGTAATTGGGGTTGGCGATACCAGGCTTCAGATCTAAGCCTTGAACTGAGTGAACGTTTGAAAGAATTGAATTATCTCTATAGCCGCTGAGAAAAGCGACCTCCGTTTCAAAGCGGAGGTCGTTTCTTTCGTCGGATACGTTGAGTCGCCACTGATATTCCAATAAGTATAAGAATTCCACCCAGTATCTCCAGGGTAGTAGGCATCTCATGTAGTAACAGCGCAGCGAGAATAACAGTACCAACAGGCTCACCCAGCAAGGCGATGGAAACATAGGCTGCTGACAGGTATTTCAACGCCCAGTTAAACGATGTATGACCGATCGCCTGCGGAATCAATGCCAGGGCAATGATCCATAAGTAACTCTTCGGCGAGAATCCTGTCACTTTTGCACCGGTGATAACGACCAGCAGGATGAGCACAATTGAAGCCACACCGTAGACGACAGCCGTGTATATCGGAAGGGATAACGAGTTTCGGACCTTCCTGCCTACCATGATGTACCCACCCGAAAGAAAAGCACCCGCCAACGCCAACAGATTCCCGAAGAAATACCTTCCGCTCCACATATTGTCGATATCCGAGCAGGAGACTCCCTGATTGGTAATGGTGCAATTATTGCTCAATCCGACGATAAAACTGCCCAATAACGAAATTATTAAACCGAAAGCAATCCAACGGGTTAGTTTCTCTTTCAGGAAAACCGGTGATAACAGGGCAACCCACAATGGTGCAGTCGTGACAAAAACCACCGAACTGGCAACGGTTGTATACTCCAAAGAAGTGATCCAGGTCGCAAAGTGTGAACCCAGGAAAACTCCTGCCAGGATAAGCAGCAACCAGGTTTTTCCATTGACATTTGGTTTAACTTCATTCCAACTCTTAATTGCAAATGGGAGGATTACGATCGTTGCCAAGGACATCCGCCCGGCCGCAATCACTGATGAAGGAACCTCGGTTTGAGCAAAACGGATAAAGATGGAGGCTGTTGAAACTGCCAGGATTCCCAGGAATAATCCAGCCAGGTATTTTTTAGTAGAACTTGGATTTTGCAGGTCCTTTGAGCGCATTGTTGTTGCCAGGCTTTCTTGACAAAGATGATCAGGATGGCTAGAATTTTAACTGAAATAACCCAAAATAACGAACTACAACTGGAGGGAAATATGGCTTTTGAATTACCTGCACTACCCTATTCGTTCGACGCGCTTGAGCCTGTAATTGACGCGCGAACCGTTGAGATTCATTACACAAAACATCACACCACATATTTGAAGAACACCAATGCCGCCATTGAAAAACACCCGGAGTTTTTCGATTGGTCATTGGAAAAGATCCTCAGCAACCTCGATAAGGTTCCAGAAGATATTAAAACTGCCGTCAGGAACAACGCTGGCGGTGTCTTCAATCACAACATCTACTGGTTCAACCTCGCACCAGCATCCTCCTTTACTGAACCCGTGGGAAGGATTGCGGATGCAATCAATAAGAAATTTGGCGACCTCGACAGTTTCAAAGCAGAATATGAAAAAGCCGGTTTGGGCAGGTTCGGTAGCGGATATGCCTGGTTGAGCGCGAAACCGGATGGAGAACTGGTTCTGCATTCAACCGCCAACCAGGATTCACCTTTGCAGGAGGGTTTGATTCCGTTGCTGGTAGTTGACGTGTGGGAACATGCATATTACCTCAAATACCAGAATAGACGCGCAGAGTACCTGGGCAATTTCTGGACCATTGTCAACTGGAATGAAGTCGAAAAACGATATAATGCGATAAAATAGAAGTATAAATTTCACAAATGGAGGATCTCTATGCCACGAGTTATTACCAGTTTATGTATGCGTGAAGGCGGCTGTGCGTCAGTCTGCCCGGTGGAATGTATCGTTCCAGGTAAACCGGAGGATAAATATCCATGGTATTACATCGATGCTGACACCTGTATCGATTGCGGTGCTTGCGAAGCCGAGTGCCCGTTTGGCGCAATCTTTCCTGATGTAGAGCTGCCAGCGGCTTATAAAGCCAAGGGTGGCGAGAGACTTTCAATGCCCGTTGGCACTGAAGGCTTTACGGAAGTCTACGATGGCACCAATCGTGACGGCGAAGCGGTCCACCTGACCGCTACACGCACACTGGCAGCAGGTGAAACAGTCAATCTAACATTCTGCCTGGACGCCAATACCGAGTTCTACAAATCCGGCCCCGGATACAACGCCAAATAGAGTCCGTTGTTACAAAAAGAGGAGGTGAAAGACACCTCCCCTTTTTTTATTGACATCCCTTGGAGGTATGTTCCTCAAAAGTGACAGAAAAATCGTGGTATCCGGAATTATCACACATGGCTCGAAAATAATAATAACCGGTCGCTTCAGGATTGGCCACTGCTTCAATCGAAGGCAGGTCCGGATTGGCAATGGGAGTTGGCGGTAATCCGTAAATAATGTAAGTGTTGTACGGAGAATCCACCTGTAAATCCACGGCTCGCAACGGAGTCTTCCACCAGTTTCCCCATTTATTTGAATATCCAAGCGCGTATTGGACTGTTGGATCGGTTTCCAGGCGCATGCCATCCCTTAACCGGTTGTAAAAAACGGATGCCATCAAAGCGCGTTCCTCATCCATGAAGGTTTCCCTTTGGATGATGGAAGCAAGCGTGATCCCTTCATAGAGGGATAATCCCTGTGTGTTGATTTTGTTAATTGTTTCGGTCGGCACTTGTTGTAAGAATCGTTCCAGGAAGGTCAATACCAGTCCTTCAGCGCTGATCTTACGGTCGATCTCGTATTCGCCGGGGAAAAGGAACCCATCCAGAGAAGGAAACTCAGAAAATACTGTTCTGCCAGCGAGTTTTTTTGGGTGATGCACAATGTTTAGGAAATCTTCGGGGTTGACCTCGATACCCGAGGTCGGCAGAGCAGCTGCAATCTCCTCAGCCCGCCAGCCGGGATAGACGTAGAACGGAACAACCGCTGAATAAACCGATTGGATGGCATCTATGATCTCGAGACTTGTTTGCGAGGCAGATAATTTGAACTTCCCTGCTTTAATGCTTGAATCCAATCCCTTGTAAACCAGGTAAGCACGAAATGCACTGGCATTATTGATCAGACCGGCTTCTTCCAACCTTACAGCTACGCTGCTCACCGACTCACCGCTCGAGATGGTAAATTTTTGTTCATTATCATCACTGGAAACGCTGCTGAGCAGATCGGCCCTGCCTGCCAGGGCCTGCCGGCTGAAGTTCCAACGGTCAATCCCGGTCAGACTGGTAACCGGCTCACCAAAATGCTTCTCAGCCAGATATGGGACGGTGAACCACGCACCCAGAAGGATGAGGAGTAGGAAGAAGGCAAAGATTGCGACCATCGAAATACAAGAACGATTACGATCACGCATTCTCACCCCGTTCCTCGTGAGCATCAAGGTAAGATTGAAGTATCACCGCAGCAGCGACATGATCCTGGTGACCGGCGCGCTTTTTTCGATTCACACCTGACTCAAGCTTAATCATTTGTGCCGTGTTAGTGCTGAAGCTTTCATCCCATAACTCGACCGGTACAGAGATGATCGTACGCAATTCCTCGGCCACCTTTTGTGAGTGGCGGCTCTGGCGATTGATCTCATTATCCGTACCGAGTGGCTGCCCAACAACAACAAGGCTTACATCGTGCTGTGTGCATAATTGAGCGATCCGGACGCAATCCGTTTCCAGCGACTTGTGCAGGATCACTGTTAGCGGTGTAGCCAGCTTACGAGATGGATCGCTTAAGGCGATTCCGATCCGTTTTGAACCGGGATCAACAGCCAGAATTCTACCCTCCATCTGTGACCCTTTCCACTAATTGGATGCGGCTAGCCAGAATCGGCAGGTATGGCCACCATTTGGCGAAGGGAATCACTTCGGCGGATCGATAGTGGGGAATCTCGGCATTCAACATAGCGATCGCTTCATTCCTGGACATGCCCTTGATCAATTGTAGTATCTCTCGTCGGGGGTAATCCTGAACGATCAGTCGGTTTGCGTTCACCTGCCAGGTTGCTTCACTGGCACTGTTCAACTGCACGTCGCCTACCTGCGTCAGCCCGATTTCTGATCCAACTGGACGTTGGTTGGAACCAATGGACAAGTCCAGTACTTGCGTTGCGACCTTACTCACTTCCGCTGGATCATAGAAGAGCATGCCAAACCTGGCAGTAACTTCCAAGGTAGCCGTGTCAGATGCTTCACCAATTGGATTGGACATTCTCTCTTCAACAAGTTCTTCCAATTCAAGACTTTCAACAACAGGAAGTAAGCCTGAGAGTTCCTTTGGGTCATTCATGGAATAAATGTCATCTGCCAAATCTCGAAGTATCAATTCCCGTAATTGATTGTAATCGTATGCCGTGGGTGCAGGCAATGTTAGTGAACTTCCACCGGTAAATTCGTTTTCATTGATCACTTCAAGAAACGAACCATTTACCCCCTCAACCAGGTTAATTTCCCCGGATGCGACATTCCCATCCACACCAGCGAGGA
Organism: Anaerolineaceae bacterium UBA6107; assembly: GCA_002428455.1. Taxonomy (GTDB): domain Bacteria; phylum Chloroflexota; class Anaerolineae; order Anaerolineales; family Anaerolineaceae; genus UBA6107. The sequence goes on from DIWL01000068.1 coordinate 78,914, forward strand.
TCGCTTCTACTGGAATAATCACGCCCGCAGCATCCACTGGGATGGAAAATTCTTTGTCAGTAATAAACCGTTGGACAGATGACCCTGAGGTTAAAAAGATCGTTCCTACAGGAAGTTCAAAATCCTCACCTGTGAGATTCACCACACGTACTTCTCCTCGTGACTTGTCCTTTCCTACCTTTACACTTCCACTGCTTTTTCCGGTCCTTGAAGCGTTTAGTGTGTAAGTTTCCTTCATGGCCGGGATCAAGCCATTTATGTTGGATTGCCCGGTTGATGTCGATGCCCGTATTTCCAGGCTCACAACCTGGTTTACTGTTTCAGGATATAAAACCACTGTTGCTGAAGGAAAAACAAACAGAAGCAACAATGCAAAAAACACCAGTGCTGTTATGAGTACATACTTCCTGAAAATTTTTGTTCCAACCATCAATTCAGATGCAACCGGAAGTTGCCGTTTTTCTGCCAGTATGACATCTTTTCCCCTGATTCCACCGGCAATGGGTCGTAATCCCTCATCGATCCAATATTCCCTCTCTGCAGCACTGATGGTTCGAAACACGTTAATCCCCAGGCTTTTGGCGTTGTTCCGGACCAGTCGATCCTTGGTGACAATCCCCAATTGTGAACCTTGCTGCCTGGCAGTGCGATCGATCAATTGTAGATCCAACCGTTCGGCCAGATCTCTATAGCGTCTCGGTAGGATCAAAAGGATCCGTTGCGACCTGCACCAGGAGATGCGGTCGCGGATGGATTGTAAATCGTCGTAAGCTTCAACATGCAGGATGGTGGTTTTCATTCGATTCACCCGAATTATACATGACCTGTCTGGCTGAAACGAAACCTTCCAGACTGTTTTTTCGTCTTTGCAGAGACTATAATAAAATAAGAATAAATGAGGACAATATGCGAAAAACGATTCCGATTCTAATCCTGTTTATCTTGCTGCTTACATCGTGCAATTTCCCGTTATCGAAACCAACACCTGATCTCAACATCGTTTCCACCAAGGTGGCCGCTACACTCTCAGCAGTGCAGACACAGGCTCAACCAACCGCTCCTTCTACTGCAACCGAAGAACCGCTCAGCCCGACCATGACTCCTTCGCTTGAACCGACATCCACTCCGACCGTGCAGCCATCCCCCACACCTACTGCCACCCCACCGGCTGGTGACCCTGCGATTGCCCTTGGTGAACCCGGTTTCTTTGATACTTTCTCAAACGGCACATCGTTCGGGTTATCGAACCCTTACGAGGATGAAGCCGTGTTGATCAGTGTAGAAAACGGAGCAATGGTTTTCAAGAGCAAACGGATCAACAATGGCATTCGCTGGCGTCTCACGTCGCGGAATCCCCAGGATCTGTATCTGGAAGGCCGATTCAACGTGACGCGTTGTTCAGGCGCTGATCAGTATGGTTTGATTGTGCGTGCCCCGTCTTATTCTGACGGGATAGGGTACTACTTTGGCGTGACATGCAGCGGGCAATACTACCTGCTGCGCTGGGACAAGGAAGGACAGAATACCGTTGTCAGTCTCACTTCAGATGACTGCATCCTTTCCGGCAGTGGACAGATCAACCGCATGGGAATCATGGCTGATGGAGATACGATCCGGTTGTACGCCAATGGCGAGCTCCTCAAGGAGCTTACAGATAAAGGTTTAACGGATAAGGGTTACATTGGCGCATTTGTATCAGCCCGCGAGGACCAAAACTTTACCGTACAACTGGAGGAATTAAAACTTTGGACACTGCAATGACAGAATGGGTAAAAACATGCTGCCTGCCATGAGCCCACGCCAGGTGCAAATCGCAGCCCTTGCCCGCCAGAAGATCGAACAAAAACCGGTTTACATTGACACAGAAACCACGGGGCTTAGCAGGACTGACGAGATCGTTGAGATCTCGATAATTGACCATGATGGCACTGAACTTCTGTCAAAATTGGTGAAACCAAGTCAGGCGATCCCCCGTGAGGCTGAACGCATCCATGGGGTCAGCAACCACATGGTGCAAAATGCTCAAGCCTGGCCGATCCTCTGGCCGCAGATCCGGGCAATTCTTTACGGTCGGCTGATCGGGGCGTACAACGCTGAATTCGATGCCCGCATGATGGAACAATCGCATCAGCGTTACCGGCTACCCTGGCGCGAAAACCTCACGTACGTGGATGTTTTAAAATTGTTTTCTGAATTCCGCGGCGAATACGATCCAGTCCGTGGATCTTACCGGTATTTCAAACTGGAAGAAGCCGGCCGATATTTCAATATCCCGCTGCCTAACGCCCATCGTTCCACCGCTGATGCCCTGTTGACGCGGGCAGTTTTGCACTCGATTGCAGGATTACCCTATTGAGCAGACCTATGCAGGATGGCATGCCGGCAGTGGTACTCACCAATGACCAGACTACAGTAATTAATTCCCCCATGAGCGGTAGTCTGCTGCTCAAGGGTCAAGCCGGCACTGGCAAATCCACCTGTGCAGCCCTTCGTCTTCGTTACCTTATCGAGTCTGGTGCAGCCGGGGATTCAATCCTGGTGCTTGTACCGCAGCGCAGCCTGGCCGCGCCGTACTATGCCCAGGTTCACGCGGCGGATTTTCCCGCGGGAGGTCAGCCCTCTCTGCTCACCTTCAACGGACTCAGTCAGCGCATGATCGCACTATTTTGGCCGTTGATCAACACCAGTGCAGGCTTTACACACACTAAAGCACCTTTCAAATTTTTGACCATAGAATCCGCACAATATTACCTGGCAAAGATCGTTGAGCCAGTGCTCCAGCAGGGATATTTTGAGAGCCTCACAATTGATCCTAACCGGCTCTTCAGCCAGATCCTGGACAACTTGAACAAATCAGCGATTGTTGGGTTTCCTCCCTCTGAAATTGCCGCAAGGTTAAGCAATGCCTGGATCGGGAAACCTACCCAGTTGAAAATCTACCAACAGGCTGAGGAGTGCGCCATCAGGTTTCGTCAATTCTGTCTTGAGCACAACTACCTGGATTTCTCTTTGCAGTTGAGTGTTTTCAAGGAACACATTTGGCCATCTTTGATCTGCAAGGAATTCATCTACAAGAATTACCAACACCTGATCTATGACAATATCGAAGAAGATTATCCGGTTGCGCATGATTTCGTCAGCGACCTCCTTCCCGGCCTTACCTCGGCGTTGCTGATACAGGATACAGGCGGCGGGTACAGATCTTTCCTTGGAGCTGACCCGTCGAGTGCTGCCCGACTCGGAAACATCTGTAAAGGTGTTTACACCTTGAAAGACTCTTTTGTAAAATCTCCAGCAATCGACAATCTTGAAAATGCGCTTGATGAGTCCATACGTACACACCGTCAGCCAGGGGGTGATCACGGGAAATTCAGCGATAGCTTTTCAATCAGTTCCTTCCGGTTTTATCCCGAGGTAATCGATTGGGTTATTTCAAAGATCCAGGAACTGCTCACGGATAACACCATCCTGCCGGGTGAGATCGCCGTCCTTACGCCGTTTCTAAGTGATGCGCTGCGCTTCTCATTCGCTTCGCGCATGGATGCCGTAAAAATTCCCTTTACCACCCATCGCCCCTCGCGCAGCCTGTACGACGAACCTGCCGTGCGAACCGTGCTGACACTTGCCAGGATCGCTCATCCATCATGGTGTTTACTACCTGGATCCCAGGAGGTCAGGATGGCACTAGCTCTGGCAATCCAGGAACTGGATTACGCACGGGCTGATCTCCTCTCCCGCACCCTTTATCAACGCGGAAATAGAGACTGGTCACTCAATGCGTTTGACACGTTGAAGATCGACATGCAGGAACGGATAACCTATCACGCCGGGCAGCAATACGAAATCCTGCGTAATTGGCTCTTTGAAAACAAAGAAAGCGGCACCAGCGAACTGGACCATTGGCTGAGCCGTCTCTACGGTGAAGTACTATCTCAACCCGGCTTTGGATTCCATACGGATTATGACGCGGCAGCTGCTATTGCCCACCTGATCGACTCCTGCCGGAAATTCCGCAATATCTATACCCCCGACAATCTTTCAGTACCTGGCAATCCTGGCAAGGAATATGTTCAGGTATTGGAGCACGGCATCCTGGCGGCGCAATCCGTCGCTTCGCAAAGCCGGCAAAGTGCAAGCAACGCGGTCTTCCTTGGTCCCGCCTTCTCATTTCTCATGCGTAACCAGCCGGTTTCTTATCAGTTCTGGGTGGATATCGGTTCACAGGGATGGTGGTCACGTCTTGAGCAACCTCTCACCCAACCATACGTGCTGAGTCGCAATTGGGATCCATCAAAACTCTGGACCGATGTTGAGGAGTACGAGATCAACCAGCAGTCGCTCGCCAGGCTAACTTCCGGGCTGCTGCGGCGCTGTCGGGATCACGTCTACATGTGCAGCGTCGCCTACAATGAGCGGGGTTTGGAGGAACGCGGGCAACTGCTGCTCGCCTTGCAAAACATCCAGCGTATTAAAGCCCGCCAGAGTGAGGCAGACAATGTTTGAACCACGCCTCAACCAGGCTCAAATCCTTGAATACACCAAAGGGCGCATGGGAATCTCTGCAGTACCCGGCAGTGGAAAAACACACACATTATCCTATCTGGCATCCCAATTGATCCTCACTGGCGATCTGGAAAATGACCAGGAAATTCTCATCGTTACACTGGTAAATTCAGCGGTCGACAACTTCACGACACGCATTTCAGGATTTGTCCGCGCTGCCGGATTGTTGGACAACGTCGGATATCGCGTACGCACACTGCACGGTCTGGCACACGATATCATTCTCGAACGCCCCGATCTGGCCGGTTTATCCAGCCAGTTTACGATCGTTGATGAGGTGGAATCTGACCGCATGATCGAACAGATCACGACTGCCTATAATCGGCTCCATCCTGAATTGGCCGAATTTTTATTGAAAACCAGTGTCGACCTGGCACAAGTGAATCGTTCGAGGAATGGTTGGCCGCAACTGATCACAACACTAAACCAGAATTTTATCAGCCAGGCCAAGGACCTGCAGGCTGAACCTGAGGATATTTTGAGAAAGATCGAGCATTACCAGTGCTCGGATGTGTTACTGGAGATGGGTGTTGAAGTCTATCAACAATATCAACGTGGGTTGCGGTATCGTAATGCGCTTGATTTTTCCGACCTTATTCGCCTGGCTTATCGCGTGTTGGAAAGCGATCCCGCCTTCCTGGAGCGTTTGCGTTACCGCTGGCCTTATGTCCTGGAGGACGAGGCACAGGATTCATCCAGTATCCAGGAGAAGATGCTGCGCCTGCTGGTTGGGGCTGAGGGGAATTGGGTGCGTGTTGGCGATCCCAACCAGGCTATTTATGAAACCTTCACTACTGCGAATCCCCGCTTCTTGAGAAATTTCCTCAAAGAGGAAGGGGTACGCAGCATGAGCCTGCCGCACTCCGGTCGTTCAAACATCAGCATCCTCAATCTCGCCAATAACCTGATAGAGTGGACCAGGAACCATCATCCTGTTTCAGACCTGCGCGACTCACTTGATGTTCCATTCATCGAGCCGACACCGCAGGGGGATCCGCAACCCAATCCGATCGACCACCCGCACGCCATTTATATTCGTAACGCCAATACCACTCCGGATGAAGAGATCAGGATCGTGGTGGAAAATATCAAACGCTGGTTGCCGCAAAACCCGGATAAGACGCTGGCTGTTTTGTGTCCGATCGGCTGGTACGGCGAAAAAGTTGCGGATGCACTGCATAAGGCTGAAATCCCGATGGTTGAATTGCTGAAAAGCAGCCAATCCACGCGAAAAATCGCCAGTATCGTTGAAAAAGTTTTATTGGCTATAGCCAATCCGAACGATGCCGGCAATAATTCAGAGGCAATCAAGCAGATCCTCAAAGTTGGGATCAACGAAGACGATCAGGTCGAAGAGGTCAACAGGCTCACCACAGCCATTCGAAAATGTAATCGCATGGAGGAATTCTATTATCCGGTTCCTGGAAGAGAGTGGTCAACCGGTCTCGAACTTCCTGATGCATCAGAAGCCCTTCTTGAACGCCTGGATGATTTACGCCAAAAGTTCATCCGCTGGCATCTCGCTACCAGTTTACCTATCGATCAGCTGATTCTGACAGTTGCCCAGGACCTGTTTACTTCGCCCGCTGAATTAGCCCTGGCGCACAAATTTGCCCTGTTGCTCGAATTCAGCGCTGATCTTCACCCGGAGTATTTACTACCCGATTTTGCCTCTGAACTGGCTGAGATCTCCGGCAATATCCGCAAGTTCAACGGCTTCAGCGATGAAGAGCTGCGTTTCAATCCTGATGATCACAAAGGCGAAGTGTTCGTGTCTACCTACCACAAAGCCAAAGGACTGGAGTGGGATCGGGTTTACCTGATGTCCGTCAATAATTACGATTTTCCCTCAGCCCAGGAATTTGATAATTACATTGGAGAAAAGTGGTTCATCAGGGAGGATTTCAACCCGCACGCGGAAGTGCTGGATCGCCTCACCGGTCTGCTCACAAACAACGCCCAATTGATCACTGCCCCGCCAGGTGCCGCGACAAGGCAAGCCCGCCTGGATTATGCCAGTGAGCGCCTCCGCCTGCTGTTTGTGGGGATAACCCGAGCCCGTCAATCACTCGTGATTACCTGGAATACTGGCAGCCGTAAGAATGAACCACAACGCATGGCCTTACCCCTTGAAGCACTCTATGCCTACTGGAGCAGTTCAAATGAACCTGCCTGAAAATTTTTCGTTTTCCCAGCAGAATTTACAAGATTACTCGGATTGCCGATATCGTTTCCTGCTCAAATATGTACACGGCATTGAATGGCCGGCTGTTGAGAGCGAGCCAGTGCTGCTGCAGGAAGCCAGGATGGAACTCGGACAGCAGTTTCACCGCCTTGTCCAGCAATACTTCTCCGGTGTGGACCAATCTTTGCTCGGCGCCAGCATACAATCGCCAGAGTTGGGTGCCTGGTGGCAGGAGTTTACTACGTTGGATCTAACAACATTTCCCGGTGAAAAGTACGCTGAGAAAACAATTTCCATACCTTTCAACGGGTATCGTCTGACCGCCAAGTATGACCTTCTGGTAATCGAACCCGGAAGGAAATTCACTATTTACGATTGGAAAACCAGCACATATTTACCAAAAGCAACCAACCTGCTAGGTCGACTGCAATCGATCGTGTACCCATTCGTCCTTAGAAAATCTATTACAGATCATCAGGAAGCAAAAGACATGATGGAAGAGATCGAGATGATCTATTGGTTTCCAGCACATCCAGCTCGTCCAATAAGATTCCAGTATTCAAACGATCGCTTTCTGCAGGATGGAGATCTGTTGACTGGGTTGGTCAACGAGATCGTTGAAAATGATGAGGGTTGGTTTAACAGGACCTCTGATCAGTCCAGATGCCGCTATTGCAATTATCGCTCGCATTGTGGGCGTGGGATCAATGCCGGTGTGATCGAACCTGGATCAGAGGAATTCCTGGATGAATCAGCTTTTGACCTGGATTTTAACGCGCTCTAAGTGTGAACATGAAACAGTCTCCGCATTTTGACCGGTCATGGATCGTCCAGGAAAAGCTTCCCATTCCGGGAGATCTGCGGCAACATCTGCCTTACGACGAGATCATTCTGCAAACCCTGCTTCGCCGTGGTTTTTCAACGGTAAACTCAGCACAGCGTTATCTTGACCATAAAAAATATACGCCTGCCTCTCCATATGATCTACCTGGAATGGAAACGGGGATCGACCGATTATCCCGTGCAATAGAAAATCACCAACTGATTGGCGTTTGGGGGGATTTTGACGTTGATGGTCAGACTTCCACAACGATCCTGGTTTCTGCCCTGCGCGCCATAAATGCCAGACACATTTATCATATTCCTGTGCGAGGGCGTGAATCACACGGTATTGGTATGGAAGCATTGAAGGATTTCATTTCTGCCGGGGTGGAACTCATACTCACCTGCGACACGGGCGTGACCGCCAATGATTCCATTGCCTATGCGAAGTCTGTGGGAATTGACACAATTATTACCGACCATCATCTCCTGCCGGAGGTGCTGCCGGAAGCCGTGGCAGTCATTAATCCCAGGCGTCTCTCGTCCGGTCACCCGCTTTCCACGCTGCCGGGTGCCGGTACTGCTCTCAAATTCGCCGAAGCGCTGTTGGCAGCCCGAAAAATCGATATGGATATTTCGTCACTCCATGACCTGGCTGCCCTGGGAATTATTGCCGATCTGGCAGACCTTTTCGGAGATACGCGGTACCTGGCCCAGTCCGGGCTTGAAACCATGCGACTTTCCCCTCGTCCAGCGCTGGCTGGCTTGCTAGCTGCCGCAGAAGTAAACCACACCAGTATTACCGAAGAACAGGTGTCCTTTGCCCTTGCACCCCGTCTTAATGCAGTCGGCAGGCTTGCAGATGCAAATCCGATCGTAAACTTCCTGCTGAGCAACGATCCTGCTGAGATCAGAGTCACTGTCAACCAGGTGGAGGGTTTGAATGGCAAGCGCAAGCTGTTGTGTGACCAGGTCTTTGCCGGTGCGCAATCTCTCATTGAACAGGACCGTTCAGTGTTGGACCATGCAGCGCTTGTCCTCCACCACCCTGAATGGCCTGGTGGCGTAGTGGGAATCGTTGCCAGCCGCCTGGTGGAGCTCTATCATCGACCGGTCATCCTGCTGACTGGGATACCGGGACAACCCTTACGCGGATCTGCCCGCTCAGTGGAAAGCATCGATATCACTGCTGCTTTACGCAGGAACGAAACCCTTCTGCTCAACTATGGCGGACACCCCATGGCCGCGGGTTTGTCCTTAACTGAAGAAAACTTGAACACGTTCATACGCGGACTGGACAAGGTGCTTGAAGACCAGATATCCCGAATAGCAGCAGGACCGCAATTACTGATCGATGAGATCATTAATCCCGCTGATATCACCTTTGAATTGGCGCGTTCGCTTGAGGTGTTGGCTCCTTATGGACCAGGTAACCCTCCCCTTGTTTTCAGTAATGAAAATATGCAAGTGGTCGAAACCAGACCCGTTGGAAAACTGCGGGAACATCTGCTGGTCGACGTTGAAGATCCTGTCGGCAATGTGAATCGGTTGATCTGGTGGAATGGAACTGGATTGCCACTGCCAGAAGGCCGCTTCACACTGGCATATACTCCGCGTGCGACCAACTATCGTGGTGAGGATCAGGTCTCGTTGGAATGGATCGATTACCATCAAGCCACAAATGAGATTGTTCCGGAAGTAAAAGAAAAGAAAAAGTCCATAGAAAACATAGATCTGCGGCATTCCGGTTCGCCCGCAGTAGATCTCGAACGTATCACAAGCAAGAGCGATATCCAGATCTGGAAGGAAGGGAATGATGATTTAGATATCAGCGGTTTTACACGCAATAGCCTGCAGCCTGGTCCTAACCTCGCAATCTGGAGCGTTCCACCCAACCACACAGTGCTTCGCCAGATCATCCAGACTGTTCGACCAAAAACGCTGTATTGGTTCCTTCTCTCACCCTCTGAACACCAGTTGCCGGTGTTTCTGCGCCAGCTGGCATCCTTTGTAAAATACCAACTGAACGGGGGGGATTGCGTTTTTCACGCTTCTACGCTCGCTGCATCCCTGGCAACCAGCGAGGATATTGTTGAACTTGGCATCAGGTGGCTGGCAGGTAAAGGTGCAATAACGATCGAGGACCATTCAGTAGATGTGATTACCCTGAAATTGGGTGGCGCGGCGGATCCAGCCGCACAAGAAAAACTGGAAAGATCCCTGCTGCAGGTCTTTCAGGAACTGCAGGCATTCACCAGTCATTTGCGTCAAACAGACCTGGCCAGGATTGTTGAAGAACTAAGATAATTTTCCTCCAATTTCATTGTTATAATCAAGCCATGATCAAAAAATTTACCCGCCGCGACTTTCTCAGGCTCAGTACACTGGGTCTTGCCAGCCTTGCATTCCGCCCCACCTACAATTTTGGTGAACTGGCTGAAAACGACAACCTGGCGCGCGTGGGAACCACATCGGTCAGCGTCTACAGTCAACCGGATGACAAAAGCCAGATCAAATTTCAGCGCTATCGGGATGAGATCATTAATATTTATTACGAAGTGATCTCAGATAAATCCCCGCAATACAATCCGCTTTGGTACCGTGTGTGGGGTGGATACATTCATTGTGCGCACCTCCAACGTGTCCATGTAAAGTTAAACCCCGTTCCCGAAAAACTCAGCGAGGGGCTGCATTTGGTTGAGATCACCGTTCCATATGCCCTCAGTTACCTGCAACGCAAAGTCGGCGAATGGACTCCTCTTTACCGCTTATATTTCGGCACCGTGCATTGGGCAGTCGGCATGGTTGAAGGACCGGATGGTGAACCCTGGTACCGCATCGTTGATGAACTGATCCAGAACGAGAACCTTCATTATTACATTCCGGCAAAACACGCCCGGCTCATCCCTGCCGAGGAAACCTCCCCGATATCTCCTGACGTGAACCCGGATAAAAAATATATCGAAGTTTCGCTCTCTGCACAGGAATTGACGGCTTATGAAGAAGGTCGTGTTGTCCTGAAAACCAAAATTTCTTCCGGGTTGGATTATCAACCGCTCAACGAGATTCCCTGGAACACCCCAACCGGTCGTTTCCATGTTCAGACGAAAATGCCATCGAAACACATGGGCGGCGCAGAATTAACGGATGACCTTGAAGCTTATGTGCTACCGGGAGTCCCGTGGGTCTCGTTTTTCGAACCTGAGAACGGTATTGCTTTTCATGGCACTTATTGGCACCAGAACTATGGGATGCCAATGAGCCACGGTTGTATCAACATGAAAACGGAAGAAGCGCGCTGGTTATACCGCTGGGTGACACCGATTGGCGAGATGAATAAGATCACGACAATCGGTTACGGTACCCAGGTACACGTGTTTTAGTTGTTCAGATGTTCATATCCCTGTGGCAATGTATTACCGATAAACTCTGCAAAAACACGGTTTCCGAAAAGCCTGCCTTTACGCGTTAAGCGCAGCCCTTTTCCCTGGTCATGGTATTCGATCAAACCCTGCTTCAATAAACGGTTAATCTGCTCAGCAAACAGGACTGAAATATCGATCCTATAACGATCTTGAAAATCTTTGATCGAAACACCTTCTGCGGTCATCCTCATCGAGACCATCATGTGTTCCTGTACTTGTTCCCATCCGGTTAACCGTGTGCTATGTTCACAAGCCGGACCTGCCGGAAAGTCACTTACGATCCCCTGATCTATACGATCAATATATCCAGTGATCAAACCCGTATTCACAGTCCTCGTTGTCCCCACGAATCCATGAGCGCCTGCGCCGAATCCGAGATACGGCAAATAGCGCCAGTATTGCAGATTGTGCCTGCAGGTTTTATCCGGTGAAATCGCCCAATTGGAAATCTCGTACTGAGAATAACCCTCCCTCTCCATCATTGTCATCGTCA
>DIWL01000016.1 GCA_002428455.1 Anaerolineaceae bacterium UBA6107
GCGGTGATCACCGGGGCAGCCACGTTCAGGTCGATTGCTTCGAACACCGTCCAGCGCCCCTCGCCGGAATCCGCCACGTAAGCCTCAATATCCTCCAGCGTCTGGTCTTCCGCCATCACGTTCACGATCAGGTCCAGCAGCCACGAGCGCACCACGCTACCGTGCTGCCAGATGCGGCTCACCTGGTCCAGGTCAAGCCCGAACTCTTTCTTGGTCTGCAGGATCTCGAATCCCTCGGCATACGCCTGCATCATGCCGTACTCGATGCCATTATGTATCATCTTGGTGAAGTGCCCCGCCCCGGCCGGTCCGACCCTGCCCCAACCCTCGTCAGGCGCCGGTGCCAGTGTCTCGAAGATCGGGCGTAAATGCTCGACGGTCTCTTCCTCTCCGCCTATCATCAGCGAGTACCCTTCGCTCAACCCCCAGATCCCTCCGCTGGTGCCGCAATCCACGAAAAGCAGCCCGTTCGCCCTCAATTCAGCCGCACGCCGCACACTGTCCTTGTAGTTGGAGTTGCCGCCGTCGATGATAATGTCTCCCTCTTGCAATAATGGGATTAGGGACTGGATGACAGATTCAGTAACCTCACCGGCGGGCACCATCACCCATACCACGCGCGGTGTGCTCAGTTGGTTCACGACTTCCTCCAGCGAGCGGGCACCGGTCACCCCCAGTTCCTCCGCTTCCCGGATCGTGCTTTCACTTTTCGCGTTGCCCACCACGCTGTGACCACCGCGCACCAGGCGCGTTGCCATGTTCAATCCCATTTTTCCCAGGCCGATCATCCCGATTTGCATATCATCCTCCGGACCGTTAACGGTTTGGGCTAATTATATCCGCAGCCGATCGATTCCTGCTACGGACGTAACCTTGGCGATTTATCTGTAGTTAGTAGGAGATCTTGTTTTCAGCACCGGCAAGGATGCGCTGGATGTTCGCGCGATGTTGCACCACCGCGAACACCGCCAGCCCTACCGCTACCGCCACCATTGCAGTCGGTTGTCCCGAGATCAGCGTATAAACTGCCATGCTGATCACGAAGACCAGCGATCCCAGTGAGACCATTTTCGTCAGCAGGACGACCACAACGAACACAAGAATGCCGATCAGGGTAGGCACAGGGAACAGGTTGAGCAGTATCCCAGTGGTCGCCGCGATCCCTTTGCCCCCGCGGAAGTTCAGTACCGCCGGGAAATCATGCCCCAGGACCACGCCAAAAGCCGCTGCGGTCATTCCACTGGTGCCGCCCAGCCAGTAGCCGGCTCCCACCGCCGCAAGGCCTTTCAACACATCCAGCACAAATACCAGCGCACCATAACGCCAACCCAATGTGCGCAAAACGTTGGTCGCGCCTGCGTTGCCGCTGCCGTGCTCGCGGATATCGAAACCACCCGCCAGTTTACCCACGACGTACGCAGGTGAGATGTTCCCCAGCGCGTAAGCCAGGATGAAAATTCCCAGGAACTTGATCAGCATCATGAATACACTAACACCAGAACCCTGTGATTGGTTACGCAAAGCCGTCATCCCGCCGGGGGAGTTAATGGATATAATTCCTTCAGTCAACAGGAAGGAATAATAATGACCGTTTCCACATCGATCGTGATCTTTGGCGCTTCCGGCGACCTCTCGCACCGCAAACTGATTCCGGCATTGTTCAACCTTTATCGCAAGGGTCGCTTATCCGCACCTTTCCGCGTCTTCGGCACCGCCGGCCGCCCCTGGACGGACGATGACCTGCGCCGTGTCGCCCGCGAGCAATTAGATGCCATCTCGTATACTCCGGTGGATGAGTCGCTCTGGCGCAATTTTTCCGAAAAACTGAGTTACCAGCCCGGCAACGTCGCCGATTCGCAAACCTATCACAAGATCAATGCCAGCCTTTCCGCCCTGGAGGACGGCCCCGCTAACCGCATGTATTACCTGGCCACTCCGCCNNCGTGTGGTCATTGAAAAACCCTTCGGCTCTGACCGGGAGAGCGCCCGTTCGCTCAACCGCAGCATCCACGCCGTGCTGAACGAAAACCAGGTCTATCGTATCGATCACTACCTCGGCAAGGAGACTGTTCAGAACATCCTGGTGGCGCGCTTTGCCAACGCCATCTTCGAACCCTTATGGAACCGCAACTATATCGATAACGTGCAGATCACCGTCGCCGAGACCATTGGTGTCGGCTCCCGTGGGCGCTACTATGACAAAGCCGGCGTGATCCGCGACATGTTCCAGAACCATCTTATCCAGTTGCTTACCTTGGTTGCCATGGAACCAACCAGCGCTTACAACGCCGATGCCACCCGCGACGAAAAGATAAAGGTCATCCGCGCCATCCGCCCCATCACCGGTGCCGAGGTGTACAGGCACACTGTGCTCGGGCAGTACCGGGGCTACCTGGACGAGGTTAATGTGCCTGCAGGTTCCCGCGCCCCTACTTACGCCATGGTGCGCTTCTTCATCGACAACTGGCGCTGGCAGGGTGTACCTTTTTACCTACGCTCCGGCAAGAAACTGGAGGACAAGGTTAGCGAGATCATCATTCAGTTCAAGAAACCGCCCCATATGATCTTCCCCACCTCTGATCTTGAGGGTTCTTCGAATTTGCTGGCGATTTGCCTGCAGCCCGACGAGGGCATCCACCTCCGCTTCGAAGCCAAAGTGCCCGATACCATCGCGCAGACCCGCTCGGTGAACATGGATTACCACTACAGCGACTTCTTTGAACAAAAGGACATCCCCGAAGCCTACGAGCGTCTGCTGCTGGACGTGGTGACCGGTGACGCTTCCCTCTTCACCCGCGCTGACCAGACCGAGCTCTCCTGGGCGTTGTTTGACCCCATTATCGCCGGCTGGGAGGATCCCACCGCTTCCCCTCCGCAGGTATATGAACCCGGTTCATGGGGTCCTGCGTCAGCCAGCCAACTGCTGAAGGAAGAAGGTCGTCAATGGATCCAGATTTGCGGCGAGCATTGCCAACAGGACGACAACCCGGAAGGATCAGACTGAATCCAGGGTAACGTGAACCGAAAGTAATATGAAGTTATAATTGCGGAACTTATCTTCAAACTCCAGGATCGAATTCATTATGGGTAGAACCGTTTCCCCTCGACAATATAAGTTAAATCCCGCCAGCCTTTTATTTGTGCTGGTTTTCAGCCTTACGGTTAGCTCCCTGGCTGCCTGCCAGGCACAGGTTCCTCTCACTACCAACCCAACACAGCCGCTGGAAACCGCCACGACTACCGCCATCCCGGCCACCGCTGACCTCGCCACCTTTACGCCAATCACCCCGCTCACCTCAACCGGCACCCCCCCAACCAGCGAAAACACGCCGTCGCCTGCCGGGGAATTAATCTCCTCCCCCGCGCCTACCGCTTTCCCCGCCGGGTTCTGGCAGGATCTACCGGTCATACCGGAATCCATCTCAGATCGTGCGCGTGAGATCTACCGCAAGGGCATCGCCATGGGTAACAACCCGCACATTTTCACCAAGCTGGGTGACTGCAACAGCAAATCCCCCGATTTTCTGCACGGGTTCGGCGGCATGTACGACCTCGGTGAGTTTGCCTACCTGCAACCCGCCATTGATTACTGGCAGGATTCCTTCCGCCTCCCCAACCAGGCCACCAATCCCGGCACCACCACCTCCCGCCTCCTGGTCACCCTCTGGACCAACGACCAGTGCCAATCGGACGAGATCATGCTCGACTGCCAGTACCGCCTCGACAACCCCGGCATCGTGCTGATCGCCCTCGGCACGATCGATGCCAAGTATCACCACCTGGATCCGCTGGCGTTTGAGAAGAACCTGCGCGTGATCATTGAGAGTTCGATCGAGAGAGGGATTTTACCGGTCCTTGGCACTAAAGCGGATAATATCGAAGGTGACCACTCCATTAACGAAACCATCGCCCGCCTGGCCATTGAGTACGAATTGCCCTTGTGGAATTACTGGAAAGCAGTTCAACCTGCCGTCAACCACGGCCTGCTGCCCGATATGGAGCATTTGAATTCCTGGTCCGGTCCCCCGGCCACCGATTTTTCCCTTCCCATCGCTATGGATTACGGCAAAGAGATCAAAAATATCACCGCCCTGCAAATGCTCAACTTCCTCATGGAGCAGTTGGCCGACCCTTCACTGACGGTCTCCCCGACCGGGGCACCTTAGATAATTTCCATCCGCATCAACGGGTGTGATGTGTGATATAAGGGAACCATTCCTGATATTTCCGGAGCAAAGATGATCAAGATCAAATCGCTGTCCTTATCCATTCTTGTGGTCTCGCTTTTGCTGGTCTCATGCGCAGGTTCAAGCGCCCCGGCAGACGCGGTTTCAGCCTACTGGCAGGCCATGGTAGCCAAGGACGCCGCCCAGCTGAGCAGCCTTTCCTGCGCCGATCACGAAGCTGAAGCCCTGATCACCCTGGAGAGTTTTGGCATGTTTGAGCCGATCCTGTCCGACCTGGCGTGCAGCGTGGTCGACGAGTCCGGAGAAACCGCCACCGTGCACTGCGCAGGAACCATCGAGGTTTCCTATGGCGCGGAGATCCTCACCATCGACCTCGCCGAGCGTGATTATGCTGTACGCAAGGAAGGCGGCGACTGGCGCATGTGCGGAGCACAATAAGTGCTGCGCCGCATCTTTTCCCGTGAAAATTTGTGGGCATTGATCTTCGCCCTGGTGCTGGTGCTGCTGGTGATCTTCTCCTCCAGCACCTCTCCGCAGTGGATCTACCAGGGCTTCTAAATGTCCCTGGTCAGCATCCTGATCCTGGTCGGGCTTTCTCTGGGCGTCCACCTGGCGTCCCTTTTACCGTTCACCCGCCGTTTCCGTATTCAACTCCTGCTGATCCTCAGCGTCGTGGTGATCTACTGGCTGCAGCCGGGGCTGCCCATCCGCGGTCTGGACTTCTGGCTGCCCACAGCCACCGTGTTCATTGCGGTTTTGGGTTGGCTGCTTACAGCTCAACCCGAAGAACGTGCCTACCGCAGCAACCTGCATACTTATTTCCTCCTCACCATGTTGATCCTGGTCATCGCGCTCACCCGCTACCTGGGTGCCACCACGTTCCTCACCCCTTCAAGACCGCCGCAAATTCATCTGGTAATTGCGGCACTCCTCGTGGTCAGCCTCTTCTTCTTCGCACTCCAAAAGTTACACAAAACCCCCGGCACACTCCTCGCGCTGGCGATTTTCGCTCTCCTGCTGTTATTTATCCTGCTCAAACTCCCTTCTCTGACCCTGGCCGCCAGCTCAACGCTGCGCGGCTTCACCGGTCAATCCCGTGAACTTGCCTCCGCGTTCGATATCCGCTGGCTGGGTTTCTCTTACATTGCCTTCCGCCTGATCCACACCCTGCGCGACCGCCAGACCGGTCACCTGCCGGCATTATCTCTTGAAGAATACCTCGTTTACATGTTGTTCTTCCCTGCTTTCAGCGCCGGTCCCATCGACCGCGCCGAACGCTTCATCAAGGAGTTACGCCAGCCTGAAGCTCCGGGCGCAAAGAACCTGGCGGCTGGAGGTGAGCGGCTGCTGATCGGCCTCTTCAAGAAGTTTATTCTGGCCGACACGCTGGCAATGATCGCGTTAAACGGTCAGAACGCCGGCCAGGTGCAGGGCGCCGGCTGGTTATGGCTGCTGCTGCTCGCCTATAGCTTCCAGATCTTTTTTGACTTCAGCGGGTACACCGATATCGCCATCGGGCTTGGTCACCTGATGGGCATCCGCCTGCCGGAGAATTTCAACGCTCCTTATCTTAAACCCAGCCTTACCCGCTTCTGGGATAACTGGCACATCACCCTCACGCAGTGGTTCCGTGCCTACGTTTTTAACCCGCTGACACGCTTGTTGCGCACCAAAGCCCGCACCTTGCCCGCCTGGTTGGTCATTCTCATCACGCAGCTCTCCACCATGGTTCTGATCGGTCTCTGGCACGGCATGACGCTTAATTTCATCCTGTGGGGATTGTGGCACGGCTTCGGTTTATTCATCAACAACCGCTGGAGCAGCGCTGCGCATCCGCTCACCACCCGTGTGCAAGCCAGACCTGCCCTCAATCACCTGGTGACCGCCCTATCCATCCTACTCACCTTTACATACGTCAGCCTTGGTTGGGTATGGTTCGCCCTGCCTGATGTGAGCACCTCGTTAAAGGTACTTGCCAGCCTGTTCGGGATCGGAGGCGGGGCATGAACGGCCGCTTCGTCCGCAACGTGTTGATCAAGGGTCTGTTGTTGTTTACCTTGTTCAACCTGCTTTGGGCAGTGGTTGATACCGCACCATCCGGCCGGTTGTCCATGTATAACTCGTTGCTGGGCGGCCGCGAGCGCTTCCCCTTTGGTGAAAATCCATCCGAATCCTACAACCTCAGCCTGTACGACCTGGATGCCATGTTTGCCTCGCACCGGCTGGACGGCTTGCCCAAAGCTGCAGACGAGTTCCGCGTCATCGTCATCGGCGATTCCTCCACCTGGGGCACGCTGCTCAAACCGCAGGAAACCCTCGCCGGAATACTGGACCGCGCCGGTCTGCATACGCCGGATGGAAAACAGGTCCGCTTTTACAATCTGGGTTATCCCACATTGTCACTGGTCAAGGATCTGATGATCCTTGATGAGGCGCTACAATACGACCCTGACCTGGTGCTGTGGCCGGTGACGCTTGAATCCTTCCCGCGCAACAACCAGCTGAATTCTCCTATCGTCGCCAACAACCCAACCCGGGTGAACGATTTGATCGCCCGCTTCAACCTCAACCTCACCCCGCTGGAAGAGAAGGGTGGCTTCTGGCAACGCACCATCATCGGTCAGCGCCGTACCCTGGCTGACCGGCTGCGCCTGCAGCTCTACGGTGTAATGTGGTCTGCCACCGGCATCGATCAGGCTTACCCGGCCGATTACACCCCCGCCCTACGCGATCTTGAAGATGACCAAAGCTATTACGGCTGGCAGCCGCCCGAATTCCCCGCGGACAGCCTGGCCTTCGACCTGCTTTCAGCCGGCATGCAGCTCGCCGGCGAAGTACCGGTCATTCTGGTAAATGAACCCATCCTCATCAGTGAGGGAGAGAACAGCGACATCCGCTACAACTACTACTATCCGCGCTGGGCTTACGACGTCTACCGTCTGGAATTTTCCTCCGCTTGCGCAGCTGCTGGATGGAACTGCCTGGACCTGTGGGACGCCGTGCCGCAGGAGCACTTTACCAACAGCGCCATCCATCGCGACGCTTTTGGCGAAGACATCTTCGCTCAGGAGATCGTTCATTCAGGATTGCTGCCATAACACTCAATCCAGTCTGGTATAAACGTAAAAAAACCTCCCGCCAAAACAGGCGGGAGGGGGAACACAAATCTGGTAAATAGCTAATTGTTGCTATTTGATAATTCCACACACGTTCAGGAACTCCGCGCGTAAGGATGGATCATCGGCATAAACGCCGCGGAACACCGTGGTGCGCGTGGCCGGCGAGATCTCGCGCACGCCGCGCATTTCCACGCACATGTGCTTGGCGCGCATGAACACCGCCACCCCGTGCGGCCGCATCAAGGCCTCCAACATGTCCGCGATCTGGTAACCGATGCGTTCCTGCACAGCAAAGCGCTTGGTATACAGGCGCACCAGCCGTGTCAGCTTGGAGATACCCAGGATGCGCTCATCCGCCACGTATCCCACGTACGCCTCGCCGTAGAACGGAAAAACATGGTGCTCGCACAGAGAGTGAAAATGGATCGGACCTTCGATCACCTGGCTCAAGCGGCAATCCGGCTCGCCGCGGCACTCACGCGGGAATGCCTTGATCAGCTTGGGGTCGCCCTCATACCCGCTGGTTGATTCAAGCAGCGCCTCAATGAAACGCCGTGGGGTCTCGTGGGTTGAGGGTGTGTTCACATCCATGCCCATCGCGGTGAAGATCTCCGCCATGTATCCTTCGTACTTTTTAAGGTCCTCAGGGTTGATGTTGCGCTTGTTCAACTGCAGCAGTTCGTCCAAAGTGAAATCGTCGATCGAGGTTTCGGTCATGGTTTCTCTCTTTTTATTATGAGATTTTTTTGATTATAAATGCTTTCTTTGTAGCGTAATGTTATTGTATAACGTTTACTGCTTCCTTGTGGATCAGGAATTTTGGGCTTTGATTTAATGTATACTGAATTCGAACTGAGGTTAAATGACCGACCCGATGATAATAATCCCCGAGGATGAACTGGCGATCACCTTTATCCGCTCCTCCGGACCCGGCGGGCAGAACGTGAACAAGGTCGCCACCGCTGCCCAGCTGCGCTTCGACGTTCTGAATTCGCCCTCGCTGCCGGAGGAAGTTAAACAACGCCTGGTCTGCCTCGCAGGCAGACGCATGACATCCGACGGCATCCTCGTCATTGAAGCGCGCCGCTACCGCGAACAGGAACGCAACCGCCTGGACGCCATTGCCCGGCTCAACCACCTGGTCGAACTGGCCTGCCAGCCGCCCGAGGTGCGCCGGCCTACCAGGCCTACCTCCGCTTCAATGCGCGCTCGTTTGGAAGGCAAGCGGCGCCGGGCGGCGTTGAAACGCAGCCGCCGCGTGAAGCCGGGAGAATTCGAGTGACCTGTTACTATTGTTAAATGGATTAGTGTAGAAAAGGGATAAATTTATCCTATAATGAATTATCGCATCGGTTATTTTCATTTTGAATAAGGAGAGAACTATGTGGTACTACACGCTCAATAATCAACAGGTCGGACCCGTGGATGAAGAAGAGATCAAGAAACAGGTCGCTTCGGGTGCCATTACACAAGCCACCCTCGTTTGGACGACTGGCATGGCCAATTGGGCACCCATCGGTCAGTCCTCTCTTGCCTCGCTTGTGGGTTCAGTCCCGCCACCAGTCACTCAGATTGCCCCCCCTGCCCCTGTTGTATACGAGGATCCCGAGATCACCAAGATCAACAACCTGTGGATGTGGTTCTGGATCAGTTTGATCGGTATTATCCTGGGTGGACTCGGCTTGATCGCAGCTGGCGTCATCTTCTTCATCATCTTCCACAAATCCTGGAAGATGACCGAGCACGAAGGCAGCCGCGCCAATGCCGACACAGCCACCGCCTGGTGCTTCATCCCCGGCTGGGGTTATTACTGGATGTTCCCGGCGTTCCGCGGGCTTGCCCGTGAATTCAACGCTCTGTTTGACAGGCACAACATCCTGGCGGAAAAAATTGACCTGCGCATCCCCACCTGGATGCTCATCTGCCTCTGGGGTAGCGCAATTACTTTCGGTTTATCCCTCATCGGCTTCATCGTGCTGTGGATCATTTACACCAACAAGATCAAGAACGCGTACATCGCCGTTTATCAGGCCAAACAGGCCGCTGAATAACCGCTGCCCCCTTAAGACAGCCATCACTGTTGCGATTGCAACAGTCAGGTATTAACGAAAAACCCCCGCCTCTCGGCGGGGGTGTCGCAAATTGAGTCTTCCCGTTTCGCGCCTGCCAGCGCCACCCTAATTTTTTCAGTGGCCGTCCACTTCCCCGCTCTTAAGACGCTGCCGGACTCTTAGGGCACTGTTGCGCTGAACGCCTCACGGTACTCTCAAGGTATTACCTCGCTTTTTCGAATTCCTGCTCTACAAAACCCCAGTTCACCACGGACCAGAAAGCTTTGATGTAATCAGGTCGGCGGTTCTGGTAATTCAGGTAGTAGGCGTGCTCCCAAACATCCAGACCAAGCACCGGCACGTGATTGTCCATGTACGGGCTATCCTGGTTGGCAGTGGAGTAGATCTGTAGTTTTTTCTCGCCGTCAACAACCAGCCACGCCCAGCCGGAACCGAAACGTGTGGTAGCGGCAGTGGTGAACTTCTCCATAAAGGTATCGGCGGATCCGAAGGATTTTTCGATCTCTTTCAGTAACATACCGCTCGGTGCTTTCTTGCCGCCCGGGTACAATACCTCCCAAAAGAGGCTGTGGTTGGCGTGTCCGCCGCCGTTGTTGCGCACCGCGGTGCGGATCGCTTCAGGAACGTTATTGATGTTCCGCAGAATGTCCTCGATCGATTTGCTGTACAGTTCCGGTGCTGATTCAAGAGCTTTGTTCAGGTTGGTAACGTAAGTGGCGTGATGTTTGCCGTGATGGATTTCCATCGTACGCGCGTCGATGGCAGGTTCTAGTGCATCGAAGGCGAATTTGAGTTGTGGTAGTTCAAAAACTTTGTTCATGATTTTCCCTTCCCGGTGATTAATTGTACTATTAAGATAATAATACTCATATAAATAACAAAAGTCAAGTGTTTTTTATAAGAATCATGTAAGAGACGGGTAAGGTGCATTGAATACACACCGCCTTACTCCAGGGCAGGCAAACCGCAATCGCGAATCTTGCGATAAAGAGCGCTTGACAATCCTTTCATCCGTGAATACTATAAAGAAGACAGCGCAATACCTGATTGTTTCTCGAATTAAATACCCGGATCGGAGGTGCTCCATGAAACGCCTGCTGAAGTGGTACGAACTCCTCACCCTCAACGGTTACCAGCTCGGATTGAGCATGGCATCCAATGTGATCAGCCCCCTGCTCTTGCCCGCCCTGGTACTGGCTTTCATGCCGCCGGAAAAGAAGAACACTTACACCGCCCTGGTCTACGTCACCGGGTTGGCGGTGGCGATGTTCATCCAGCCGGTGATGGGCATGCTCAGCGACCGCAACACCAGCAAAATGGGCCGCCGGCGTCCGTTCATCATCCTTGGCGCGTTGCTCAACATCCTTTTCCTGGGGGTGGTGGGCGCGTCCCTATGGTTCAAGGCTTCACCGCTCAACGCTTTCTTTCAGTCCGGGTTCGGTATCACTGCTTCCCTGGCTGTCCTGCTGCTGGGCATTATCCTGCTGCAATTCTCCTCCAATATCAGCCAGGCCGGTCAGCAGGGACTGATCCCGGATATCGTCCCCGAACAGCAGCGCGGTCGCGCTTCTGGCATCAAATCAGTGATGGAGATGGTGCCGGCTGCCCTGGTGCTGCTCATCTCTCCCCTCATCGATAAACAGAAGTTTTGGGTGGTCATCCTCATCCTGATGCTCACCTACCTGGTGACCATGCTGATCACCGTGCGCTTCACCCATGAAGAACCCATCACCGAGAAGCCTCCCCGGCCTGAAGGCCGTCCCATCCTGCGCATGATGTTGTTGACGATCATTTTTGTGGGGGTCACCCAGCTCGCCCTGCTGTTGGTCAAGGGCATCGGCACCTGGCTGCCCGAGGAGACCACCAGCCTGGCGCTGCGCATCATCCTGGTCGGTCTGGCGGGTCTGCTGGGCATGGCCGGCTCGATCGTCATCGGTGTGTACTTTGGCGCGCAGGTGGGCATCGGTAAAGAAGCCGCAGGGCAAATGCCCTTCATCTGGTGGGTGGTCACCCGCCTGATGTTCCTGGCCGCCATCGGGTCGGTGCGCAACTTTGCTATGTTCTTCGTCAAAGACGTCCTGCAGGTGCCCAACCCCGCCACCGTCACCACCTACCTGACCGCGGTAATTTTCATCTTCCTGCTCATTTCCTCCATCGTCGGGGGCATCCTGGCAGACAAGGTCGGTCGTAAAAAACTGCTCGCCGCCGCCGGGTTCCTGGCCGTCCTCGGTACGATCATCCTGGTGTTCTCGCGCACCATCCCCATGGTCATGGTTTCCGGGGTCTTCCTCGGCCTGGGTACCGGCACCTTCATGGCCTCCAACTGGGCATTGGGTACCGATCTCGTCCCAAAAGAGGACGCCGGACGCTACCTGGGCATCTCCAACCTGGCAGGAGCCGGCGCGGGCATCATCGGTTCCAGCATCGGTGGTCCGCTGGCGGATTATTTCAACGCCATCCAACCCGGACTGGGTTACCCGGTGATCTTCGCCCTCTACGGCGGTTTGTTCCTGCTCTCCGTCCTGCTCTTGCCGCGCATTAAAATCACCGCTTCGAAAGGTTGATCTTGACCCGTCAAATTCATCTAATTTTCAAAACCCATCTCGATGTCGGTTTTACGGATCTGGCTCGGGTGGTGGTACAGAATTATTTCAAGAAATATATCCCGGCTGCCTTGCGCCTGGCGCGCGAGTTGCGGGAATCAGCCAGTCCACAAAAATTTATCTGGACCACTGGTTCCTGGCTAATCTACGAATATCTTGAACAGGCTACCAACACGGAAAGAAAGGCGATGGAGGAGGGCATCCTCGCCGGTGATATTGCCTGGCACGCGCTGCCCCTCACCACCCACACTGAGCTGATGGACGCCGATCTCTTCCGTTTCGGTTTATCCCTCTCCCAATCCCTCGATGCCCGCTTTGACCGCCGCACCACCGCCGCAAAAATGACCGATGTACCCGGGCACACTCGCGCCATCATCCCCCTGCTGGCAGAGGCCGGTATCACCTTTCTGCATATCGGTGTCAACCCCGGTTCCACAGTCCCCTCCGTGCCTGGTCTCTTCCGCTGGCAGGATCCCTCCGGCGTCGAGGTGATCGTGATGTACGAAAGCGGTTACGGCAGCGCCTTTGAGATTCCCGGTCTCGAGCATTCACTTGCGTTTGGTCATACCATGGATAACATGGGACCCCAGTCGACAGACCAGGTGAAGGATGTTTACCGCGACATCGAAACCCGCCTGCCCGGATCGCACATTTTTGCCTCCACTCTCTCTGATTTCGCCGCCCATCTCTCCACGGTGCGTGACACATTGCCCGTAGTGACCGCCGAGATCGGTGACTCCTGGATCCACGGCGTGGGCACCGACCCCATCAAGGTCAGCCGCTACCGCGAACTGCTGCGCCTGCGTACGGAATGGCTCAAGGATGGCAGGATATCCCGCGATGAACGATCGTTCATTAACTTCAATCGCTGGCTGCTGCTGGTCGCTGAACACACCTGGGGCATGGACGAAAAGACCTGGCTCAACGACCATGAGAACTACACAGCAGAGAAGTTTCATGCCGCCCGGGTGCAGCCTAACTTTAAAACCTTTGAGTCATCATGGGTGGAGAAGCGCGCCTACCCTCAATTGGCGGTCAACGCGCTGGAGGACACGCCACTTGGCAACGCGGCGCGCGATCGTCTGCAATCGATCCGTCCGCTCCTCCCTGATATGGCGCAATGGCAGCCGCTCCAACCCGATCGCCCCCTGCTGGAGAACCCTGCCCTCTCGGTCGGCTTTAACGTGGAGGACGGCAGTGTATTTGACCTTCTTGATCGGAACAATAGTGTGTCCTGGGTCAACGGTTCCGCTCCCTTCTCACAGCTTTCCTACCAGACCTTTTCCAGCGCGGATTACGACCGGTTCTTCAACCAGTACATCCTGGAATCGCAGCGCCATGGCTGGGCTGAGGAGGATTTTTGTAAACCCGGCCTCTCCCCGCAGGATGCAGAGAGTCAGCATTGGCTGCCAGCGGTGAATGAGGTTTTTTGCCGTCATTCCCCAGCCGCTAACCAGTTGTTATTCCATCTGTCTTTTTCTCAGCAGGCCGTCCAACAATACGGTGCGCCGGGGAGGGTATACATTACTTACAGCCTGCCGTCCGATGGCCGCACCCTCTACGTGGACTTGCAGTGGTTCAACAAACCCGCCGCGCGCCTGCCCGAAGCCTTCTGGATGAATTTCCAACCCGCTGCAGTGGAAGACGCCGCCTGGTACATCGAGAAGATGGGGCGGGAGATCTCCCCCCTCGAGGTGGTGGAAAACGGCAACCGCCATCTGCACGCCAGCGGTCAATATGTGGTCTGTCGTAACCCCGGCAGAAGCCTCACTCTTTCCGCCCTCGATTCTCCGCTGGTCGCACCCGGTCAGCGCTCGCTGCTGAACTTCACCAATGACCAGCCCGATATGCGCGAGGGGGTGCACTTCTGCCTTCATAACAACCTGTGGGGAACCAATTTCCCGATGTGGTTTGAAGAGGATTGCCGCTTCAGGTTTACCATCACAGTTGATTGACTACGGAGTAACCGATGGATAAATTATCTTTACCCGGACGGACCAAACCCTACCTGATGGCGCACCGCGGTAACCGCGTGCTCTGCCCGGAGAACACACTCTCCTCCTTTTCCAAAGCCTTCCAGGAAGGCGCAGACATCCTCGAAACCGACCTCCACCTCAGCGCGGACGAGGTCTTTATGTGCATCCATGACGCCACCGTTGACCGTACCACCAATGGCAGCGGGGCGGTGTGCGAAAAAACACTGGCGGAACTCAAGCAGCTCAGCGCTTCCAACGGGTTTGCCGGATATGAAAACGAGCGCATCCCGACCCTTTCTGAAACCGCTGCCATTCTGCCGGCCGGCGTCGCCCTGGCGCTGGAGTTGAAGACTGACCGCTTCCTCGAACCCGAGGTGTGTCGTAGGTTGCTTGAAGAGCTGCACACCGCTGGCATCCTGGAGCGTACACTCGTCCTCTCGTTCTCCCTCCCGCGTTTGCAGGCGGTCAAAGCGGTCGAACATTCCCTTCCGATAGGCTGGATCACCATGGCGAAACTTTTCCCTCACCCGCAGCCCGAGGTGCTCGGACCCTTCTGGCCGGCAGTCTTCCTTAACCCGTTCTTCGTCCGCCGCGCCCACCACCGCCAGCAACTGGTCTGCCCGCTCGATCCCATCCCGGACGGACGCCTTTGGTATTACAAATGGCTGAACTGTGACGCGGTCGTTTCAGACAACCCCGGCGCAACCCTTCAGGCTCTAAAGCGTATATCCTTTAAGAATTCTGATTGAAGGACCGAGGTATCCTCATGAATAATGAACTCAAACGGACTTCCTTTTTTTGGCCGATCGTCCTGATTGGCGCCGGCGTCATTCTGTTGTTGCGCAACCTCGGTATCATTCAGGCGTTCAACTTCAATACCCTGCTTCGCTTGTGGCCTCTCCTCCTGGTGGTGATCGGTCTTGACCTGATTTTCGGACACAAGTCTCCCTGGGTGGGCGGTTTGATCGGGCTGATTACGGTGGCTGCTGTGGTCGCTTTCCTTTATTACGCCCCCAGCATGGGTATCAACCCGACTTCAGGGGTAAAGACCGAGGTGGTTTCCGCCCCTCTTGAAAACACGCAGCGCGTGGAATATAACCTGGACACTTCCTATGCGCCGGTCACGGTCAGTGCCTTATCCGGTTCGACCGACCTGGTCAACGCCACCATTATTCATCATGGGCAGCTTGAATTTGACGTTATTGGGGATAGCGATAAAACGGTGAATTTGAGTGAGATGATCACCAATGATTCATGGTTTTCACTCGACCTGGGTCTTTCCGGACAAAAATGGGATATTGGTTTCAATCCCTCCGTTCCCACTTCCATCAATGTCAATGGCGGTTCCGGTTCGATTAAGATGGACCTGACCGGGATAATGTTGGATTCGTTGCGCGCACATTTCGGTTACGGCTCCTCGCATATCATCTTACCAGCCTCTGCAACTCCATACGGCGTGGAGATAGAAAGCGGCTCCGGCTCGGTGAGCCTGTCGTTACCGGTCAGTACGGATGTTACCCTCAAACTCGATACTGGCAGCGGATCCGTGTGTGTGTCTGTTCCCGTTGGTTCCGGTCTTATGGTCGAAGTGTTGGATGACGGGTCGGGCAGTGTCAATCTCCCCGCAATGACCCTTACACAAGGGGACGGTGCCTTTGAAAACGACACCTGGCAGACCGCTGATTTTACCAACGCTGCCAACAAGATCACCATTCAAATTGTGAACCGCGGCTCCGGCAGTATTAACATCAACATCGATAACTAAGCGGCGATCGAAAACGATAAATATCCCGCTGCGGCGGGATATTTTATTTATGGTATAATCTTATTGAAAATGATTTTCAATAAGGGAAGGTGAACATGGACAGGATCGACCAGTGGGTGAGGGTTTTACAAAAGAGCGGTTGCCGTATCACCGCTCCGCGCCGCGCGATCATCGAGATCATTGCCAACAGCCAGCGCGCCCTGCAACCCATTGAGGTGTATCACCTCAGTAAACAACAATATCCGGGCATCGGACTGGTGACGGTCTACCGCACCCTGGACAGGTTGGAAGAGCTCGGTTTGATTCGGCGTGTGCATCAGGAGGATGGCTGTCACACGCTGATGCCTGCCGCCAACGGTCATGAACACTACCTGGTGTGCACCGGCTGCGGTCGTACCATCCTCTTCCAGGGCGATGACCTTAGTGCCCTGTTTTCACGGGTCGAAACGAAAACCGGTTTCCAGGTCAATGAACACTGGCTGCAACTTTTCGGAATTTGCCCAGATTGTCTGGATCACAAGGTTGTTATTGAAAAGGAGGCTCGTCATGCATAAATCAGCAATTGGAATGGTATTCATTATATTTGTCACGGTACTCGGTTTTTCCGCCTGTACTTCTACCCCAACGCCCGCCTCGCAGAAGATCCCCGTGGTCGCCACCACCTCGATCCTCGCCGACGTGGTCAGCCGGGTCGGCGGCGACCGGGTGGATGTGACCTCCCTGGTACCCCCCGGCGCCAATGAACACGAATACCAGCCCTCCCCGCGTGATATCGCCGCGGTCACCGACGCCGCGCTGGTCTTTGAGGTCGGTCTAGGCCTTGAGGAATTCATGGAAACCATTATTCTGAACGCCGGGACGCAGATCGAGCCTGTCACGGTATCCGAAGGCATCACGACGCTGGAATTCAGCGGCGGTGGTGATGAGCATTTCTCCGCCGATCCTCATGTCTGGCTGGACCCTGCCAACGTGATCGTCTGGGTGCAGAACATCGAGTCCGCGTTGAGCGCGTACGACCCGGCACACAGCGATGTATATAGCGCCAACAGTGCAGCCTATATCGAAGAATTGCAGTCTCTCGACCAGTGGATTGTTGAGGAAACCAGCCTCATCCCGCCGGGTAACCGCTTGATCGTTACCGACCACATGCTCTTTGGTTATTTCGCTGAGAAATACGACTTTACCGTTGTTGGCGCCATCATTCCTTCCTACAGTTCAGCGGCGGAGGCATCCGCCCAGGACCTCGCCGCGCTGGAAGACGCCATCACACAGTATGGCGTCAAGGTCATTCTGGTTGGCAACACCGTCAACCCATCTCTCGCCAGCCGCATCGCAGATGACACCGGCATCCGCCTGGTTCAGTTCTACACTGGTTCGCTATCCGAGGCAGATGGTCCCGCTTCCACCTACCTCGATTACATGCGCTACAACGTCAATACCATCGTCGACGCACTGGAGTAAGAGAATAATATGAAGCAAACCCTGCAGGTACCCATCCTGAGCACTCCGCAGCAGCGCCACCCCGGCCACCGCCCCGGAACATCCATCCTGAGCGTGCGAAATCTCACGGTTGGCTATGAAAGCGGTCGTGCGCTCGATAACATCTCCTTTGAGCTGGTCACCGGTGAACGCATGGCAGTGGTCGGTCCGAATGGAGCAGGTAAAAGCACACTATTCAAAGCCATTGCCGGGCTGCTCAAGCCTGATACCGGCAAAGTGAGCGTTTTCGGCGAGGACCCCGGCGGTCACTTTTGCATTTCCTACCTGCCCCAGCACAACCATGTAGACTGGAACTTTCCGGTCACCGTCAGAGATGTGGTGATGATGGGGCGCACACGGAAGATCGGTTTCCTGCGCCGGGCTTCCGGCAATGACCATGCAATCGTGTCAAATGCCATCGAGACCGTCGGGCTAAGTGACTTCGCAATGCGCCAGATCAGCCAGCTTTCCGGTGGTCAGCAGCAGCGCATGTTCATCGCCCGTGCCCTTGCCCAGGAGGCCGACCTGATGCTGATGGATGAACCGGTGACCGGACTCGATACACCCTCACAAACTGAGCTTTTCGCCGTTCTCGATGCGCTGCGCTTGCAGCAGGTGACCGTCATGATTGCGCTGCACGATCTTAAGCTCGCCGCCTCAAGCTTTGACCGTGTGATGCTGCTCAAACGACGCCTGATCGGCATCGGAAAACCGGATGAGGTTTTCACCCGGGAGAATCTGAACCAGGCCTACGGCGACCGCATCCAGGTGGAGGTGAACGGCAGTGAAATCCCGTTCATCGATGAAACCTGCTGCGGAGAAGAGGAGCATGAACATGCTTGATGGACTGCTGGCTCCCCTGCAATACGCTTTCATGGTCCGCGGCATGCTGGCCGCCGTCATCGTTGGTGTGGTTTGCGCTGTCCTGGGTACGTACGTGGTTTTGCGCGGTATGGCCTTTTTTGGTGATGCATTGGCGCACGCCGTGCTCCCGGGCGTGGCGATCGGCTACCTGGTCGGAGGCGGTGCCCGCGGTCCGGTGTTCTGGTTTGCCATGGCAACCGCCCTGCTCAGCGCTTTCGGTATCGGTGCGGTAAGCCGATCGGCCAAACTGAAACAGGATACTTCGATCGGTATCATTTTTGCCGGCATGTTCGCCCTGGGCGTCGCGCTGATCTCCATGGTGCGCAATTACACTGCCGATCTGACGCATTTCCTTTTTGGCGATGTGCTTGGTGTCAGTTCTCATGACCTGGTACTGACAGTGGTTTTTGGCGTGCTGATCCTGCTCATCATCTTCGCCTTCTACAAAGAATTCATGCTCATCTCCTTTGACCCCACGCTGGCCTCCACCTTACGTCTGCCCATCCGCCGGCTGGAATACCTGTTGATCAGCTTGATCGCCATGAGCATCGTGGTCTCCCTGCAGACTGTGGGGGTTACCTTGATGGTTGCCATGTTGATCACGCCCGCTGCTGCAGCTTCGCTGCTTACCCGCAAGCTATCCCGTATGATGATCATCGCTGCAGCGATCGCTGTTTTTTCAGGCATCACCGGACTGTACCTCTCTTATTACCTGAATATCGCCTCCGGGGCAGCCATCGTGCTCACCTGCACGATCCTTTTCGTCTTCGTCTGGGCGCTCACCACCATTGCGCGCCGCCGTGCGTCCGATGGGACGCGAGTGAACCTGTGATACAATCTCACCACTATTCGTACTGAAAGGATAAACATGACCGAAAAAACCAAGCAGTGGGCCACCCACCCCGAGATGATGATCGACACTTCCAAAACATATACCGCCACCTTCAAAACTGACAAAGGCGACTTCATCTGTCAGCTTTATACATCCAAAGCTCCCCGCACCGTGAACAATTTCGTGTTCCTTGCGCGCGAAGGCTTCTACGACAACACTATCTTCCACCGCGTCATCACAGATTTCATGACCCAGGGCGGCGACCCCACCGGCACCGGTATGGGCGGTCCCGGTTACAAATTCAACGATGAGTTTGACTCTTCTCTGCGTCACAAGGGAGCAGGTGTGCTTTCCATGGCCAATGCCGGACCCAACACCAACGGATCACAGTTCTTCATCACCCACGTGGATACTCCCTGGCTGGACAACAAACACTCCGTCTTTGGCCAGGTCATCAAAGGGCTGGATGTGCTGTTATCCATCCCCGCGCGTGACCCGTCCCGCAGGGATAGTCCCGCTGTCCACCTGCAAACCGTTGTGATCAGCGAAGAGTGATCCACCCCTCGAACACAGAAGAGACTCGATCGGGTCTCTTTTAGTAATACTTAACAATTTTGTAGATTTCGAGGTAAAAATTTCGGTGCAAAAATCCCGGTGCAAAAATCCCCTTGACAAGAATTTAATAATATTTTAGAATACTGCTATCAATCGCTTGGGTGCCCCCCTCACCCAGGCGATTGATGCTTTTACGGACCAGATCACGCACAGTGTTGGTGTTGTAACCTGCGGTCAGTGATTGCCTTGACGATTCCAGATGGATGCGTTATATTTCACTCGCTCATATGGCAAGCCCCCGTAGCGCAATTGGATAGAGCGTTTGCTTGCGGAGCAAAAGGTTGAGTATTCGAATTACTCCGGGGGCACTCAAAAAGAGCGGTTTGCCGCTCTTTTTTTTATACAGATAGGAAAAGAACAACTATGAACAATCGACCACAAATCCTGCTTTCAAACGATGATGGCATCCTCTCGCCGGGGTTATGGGCAGCCGCCCATGAACTTTCAAAGATCGGTTTCGTCACCGTTGCCGCCCCGCGTGAACAGCATTCAGGTGCCGGGCGCAGTGTGCCCGCCTGGACCGATGGAGAGATCAAACCTACCATCCTCACCATCGGCAACCAGGAATGGACCTGCTACGCGGTGGGCGGATCGCCCGCCCAATCCGTGCAATACGGCATCTTTGCCATTCTCAAGCGCAAGCCTGACCTGGTGGTCTCAGGGATCAACTACGGTGAGAACCCCGCCACCGATATTACTCTTTCGGGTACGGTCGGCGCCGCGCTTGAAGCTGCGTCTCACGGTATCCCCGCCCTTTCAGTCTCGCTTGAGCTGCACAACGAGGATTACCTCGGGTATTCACGCGACATTGATTTTTCCACCGCCGCCGTCTTTACCCGGCGTTTTGCCCGGCTCCTCCTGGAGAAGAAAATGCCCACTGATGTGCACGTGCTTAACGTCAACGTACCTGCCCGCGCTACAACGGACACACCCTGGCGTGTCACACGGCTCGCCAGGCACGGTTACTTTGTGCCGTTCCTGAAGGACCCCGCCGAGACCGAAGGTATCCCCCGCATCGATGCCACGCGCAATCCTCACTCTGATGACCTGAACGACCCGCAAACCGATGTCCATGTCTTCTTCCGCGAGAAACTGGTTTCGGTTACGCCGCTCAGCCTCGACCTCACCTCTCGCGTCGACCTGGCAGAACTGCAGCGCTCCTTCGGAACCCTGGATTAACCAAAAACAGCCTCTCGCGAGGTTGTTTTTTCAATTACCAATTACTTTTTCACATTAAAGAGGATGTTGACCACATCACCGTCTTTCACGATGTATTCCTTGCCTTCAATGCGCAGTTTGCCGTGTGTTTTGGCTTCGTGCATGCTCCCCAATGCCATCAGGTCGTCATAAGCCACCACCTCGGCACGGATGAACCCCTTTTGCAGGTCGGTGTGGATCTCCCCGGCGGCTTCAGGCGCGCTTGCACCTTTGTGCACCGTCCACGCCCGGCATTCATCCTCGCCCGCGGTGAAGAACGATTGCAATCCCAGCAGGTCATAAGAGAGCCGGATCATACGGTTCAGGCTGGGTTCCTCAATGCCGTACTCAGCCAGGAACATTTCAGCTTCGTCCGCCGGCAGCTGGGCAATATCCATCTCCAGCCTGCCCTGCAGCGCGGTCACCATGCTGTGCTGATGCGGGTAATCGATCTGCGGGGCTGCCTGCCCTTCCGAAAGATTCAATACGATCAACATCGGTTTGCGACTCAGAAAGCCGAACCCGGAGAGCAGTTTGTCCTCTTCGCTGTCGATCTCAATGTCCCGCAAGGGGATCTCGTTCGATAGGCTTTCGTGCAGGCGGTCAAACAGCACCTGCTCGCGCTCGATCAGTACTTTCTCCCTCCCGGCGCCCTTCTTTTTCTCCTCCTGCAGCCG
>DIWL01000011.1 GCA_002428455.1 Anaerolineaceae bacterium UBA6107
TCTTACTTGTTACCTGCCTTCGACACGCTCAGGCGGCGGTTACGGATGAATTGATGGCTTGAATTAATAGTGATTTATTTACCCGACTGGCGATTAGAGGGTGAGGGTGGATTTATAAAGTTTGGTGCATTCGCATGTTAACGCACCGTACTACTATTATTTATTTGGGTTTAAGACTGGTGAGTGTGAGCAGATAGTTAGGGCTTTTGATCCACGAGTCATTGCGACATAAAGGTTTCTTGCATCCAAAACGTCTGCATTGAGGATTACAACAACCTCTGCTTCAAGCCCTTTCAAAAGCAACGTGCTGCCAACGCCCCGCTTTGGCAAAGATCTCCCATAATATCGGTTTTGCTCACGCACCATTATGGCCGCATCATAAAAGGATAAATTATCTGAGCCATCACAAAGTAGAAGTGCCTTAATACATGCCCATAAAACTGCTGGGCGATGTGCTCGTACGCCGTTTTCCCTGTTAATCTCGCTTAACAGGGCTACTGTGGTACGGTATGAAGGTGCATGAATGAAAGCGAGCGCAACCTTTTCGACTTCCGTTGGTGGTTTATGCGCTGTTCCACAGGTAATAGATTGAATACGTTGTTGTAGGGCCTCCGCATCCACGTTAATCATCACGCTATGTGCGAATTGGAGCAGACGCTCTAGAGCATTAAATCCGGTAAGATCAAATGTTCGGGCAAATGATACCAGATCCTTTAAGTCCACTGCTTCAATAGTGATAGCGCCAGGCGTCTGGCTAGCAAATTGGTGTTGGCTGGTCGGGCTTGTACTATCACCAATGATAAGAATACGGCTGTCGCTATCTGGTGGTTGAACTTGAGCAGCAATCAGACGTTTTTGATAGTCATCTGTTCCGTTGAGTTCAACCCAACTAACTGACGAAGGAGCCTCTTTTAGGATAATGGGCTCGCCATTAAGTAGATTTTTGCGTACGTCTATTAGCCATTTTCCTAATGGTTCTGATTTAGAGTTTATCCATCGCCATGGTGTAGTGAGTTCACCAAGGATAGGGAAAAATGTACAGACCTCTTTATCCCAATCCGCTAACCTGTCTTCACCAAACCCAAAGATTGCTTGCATTTGATCACCAAGCACGCATGTTGGCAGGATCTGAGCAACAGAGGTGATTACGTTATGTTGACGGATTGAACAGTCTTGATATTCATCTACGATAAGCCGCGCATAACTCGATATTAGAATATCTTTAACATGACCAGATATTATTAATTTTGCTGCTACAACACGAATATTAGGATAATCAAATTTGGGATTTGCCAACTTTAAAATGTCTAGGCTATTATTACTCCGCTCTGGGAACGTGGAAATAAGTCGCATACACCATCCATCAATTGTATATATTCGATAAATATTCGAAGGAACACCAGCACGATTGAAACGCCCCCGCAGAGCAGCGACACCGGCGTTAGTATGTGTCAATACGAGAATTGGTTTGAGCCCGTTGTGGTGAGTGAGTGCATCGGCAATTAGATGAGTTTTTCCACACCCAGCTGGAGCGGTTATTAAACCGCGGTCGATCGATAGGATATCTATATCATTCCCAGCCATCAGAAGTCCAAACAAAGAGATCTTCAATTAGAGTCCTAAATCCTGGATCTGCATTTTCCAAATCAGGATAAACGATATCGCATGCAACATCCGCCATCCATGTGATGGTTTTGAACCATCCGGCGCTCTTTGTCCTTGACGCTTTACCAAGAATTAAGCGGCTATCGCGAGTAATTGTTCCACTCAATATTTCCTCTTGAATTCCGTTCAAATCTATTCTGTTATGCGAAGTAGACTTGATATGATTATTGATTAGATCTTCACCTTGTAGCTCGACTGCTCGGTTAATTAGATTGCTTACTCCATCCTTTGTAAGACTCAAGAACAGCTCATCTTCCAATGAACGCCCGTCTCGCCACGCGATTACTTTACCACCATTGGCTTTGAAGTCAGCTTCCACTTTTGGGGACGGCTTTATATCGTCATCCCGAACGATTGCGGTCCGATAACCCAGAGAGCGGAATGTATTTGCACGCCGAAAGGGTGTTTCAGGATCTCCTCCACCCGAGTCTATGAGGGCAACACCAAGAGCAGTAATGGCATTATGTCCATTCGCTACTCGCTGATGGTCGAGTCCACGAATTAGGCCAACTTCACTGGCACCTTCGCAAATAATGACAGAAGGCGCGAGAAATGCGTGAGGATACCGTCGTATCGTACCTTGGATTTCATCCTCAATTCCGACAGTCAGCAACGTATTGGCTGCTGGTCGAGTAACGAACAGTTGATTTCCATTCAGTTCCTGTAATACAATTGGTGAGTGCGTAGTCATGAACACTTGAAGTGGTGGGATCTTCTCCTTCGCACCCAACGAATCAAGGAGACGAATGATTCGATGCGGTTCCAGTCCATGCTCCAATTCGTCAATCAGAATTATGCTCGAACGTGTTGCAGTTTTCCGCTGAAGACCAGCGATGAGAAGTCTTGTTGAACCGATCCCCAATCCCCTTAGTGGTATACCTTCATTATCATGAAGGGAAATGGTTCCTTCGCTAAACGATACAGAATGTGCGTCGAGCATAGCTTTGACTTTTTCGCCTACTGGGATGCCTAGCTCATTAGCTGTGGTAGCAACAATGCCAAGGGTTTCACCGAGTTGATCTTGAACCTCCTCGCCAAATGCCACACGTGCATCACGGGCTGCCTTTGCCAATGCAGCCGATGCGTCCGCACGTTCCTCTGAAATGGAATTTAGTACGGAGCCATGTCGCCAGCCAAGATGATATTCGGCCATCAAGCCAATCCGGGTTGGTGCTAAGCGAACGCGGTCACCCCAAATCAGATTCCGGGACAAGCCTTGTGCTTCTGCACGTTCCGATACCAATGACCATGAAGGTTCCAAGTCGCTTGCGACTGTAAGTCTGATAGTCAATACGGTTTCAGAGTCCTTTTCTGGTTCGTCTTCGATTTTTCCGGTCTGCGAATCGAAGCTCCGTAGATACATTCCATAGACTTCGAGGTTCTTCAGTGCATCATCAAGTTCTCCAATGGTTATAGAGATACTAACAGGTGTATCGACATCCAGTAAATGAAAATCCGCATCGGAGAATTGGATATTGCGTCGAGCACCTAGACAGAAATCGATAGCGTCAAGAATGGAAGACTTTCCACTATCACCGGGACCGATTAGGCAGTTGATACCAGGAGAAGGACACCATTCGAATTTCTGAATACAACGAAAATGATTGATCTCAACTTTGCGGATTCTCGGCATTAGCTTGCTCCTTCAGTTAATTGCTTTACGACACTGCCCTGCAAAATGACAGAAATGCTCTTTGTGAGGACAAGTTTTTAAAATAATATGTGTTATCTGCCAGAAGTGGGTTTCATCGTTGTTAGTACCGGCCGAAATTGTAACTGATACGTTTAATCAATGATTACCTAATTAGAATAATGAACTTTCAATGATTCGCTGGTATGAATGACAATATATACATAAGAGTCTGCAGAGAAGTTAATTTTGAGCCACGACCAAAGTAAATCACCATTAGGTCCGATAACATAAATACCGATTATGGGTTTATACATATCCCCATTGATATTAATTATATTCATTACCAATATCCATGCAATCAAAAACACTGCAATCAAAAAACACCGGATTGTCAGACAGATCCGAGTATTTCATCAGTCGACCAATCCAAACCGCGTAAGCGTACCAGCAGATCATGCGCGGTAAGGTCGAGCTGGATGGGCGTGATCGAGACGTAGCCAGCCTGCAGATCCCCAAAATCCGTTCCTGTCTCAGGTACACCGGTGGGGGCTTCACCGCCGATCCAATAGTATGGCCGGCCGCGTGGATCTTCCCGTTTGACCAGTTCATCGCGGTAAATTCGCAGCCCCTGCCGGGATATCCGATATCCTTTAAGCCCGGTTAGCGGCAGGTACGGAACATTGACGTTCAAGAGTATGTTTTTCGGGAGATCCAAATTCAGCATTTTTGTAGTCACCACGCGCGCCGCGACAGCTGCGGTGGAGTAATCGAGTGTGCCGTTAAAATACTCTGGCGCGTCCAGCGAAACCGCCACCCCGCATACCCCGCCTATCGCTGCTTCCATGGCGGCTGTCACCGTACCGGAATAGGTCACATCATGCCCGATGTTAGCATTCGAATTGATCCCCGAGACGACCACGTCAATGGAAGATTCGATCACCCCCATCAAAGCCAGGGCAACACAATCGGAGGGAGCCCCGTCGCAGGTAAGCGCACGCGTGCCATCTGCCAGCACGGCCGGCTTAACGCGCAGCGGGCGGTTGAGCGTTTTAACGTGCCCCGATGCTGACCAGTTGTGATCCGGAGCCAGGATCGACACCTCTCCCAATTTGCGCAGTTCCTGCGCCAGCGCGAGCAGTCCGGGGGCATATACGCCGTCATCGTTGGTGATCAATATGTTCATGGATTTTTCCGTAAATCTGAATTTGAAATAAATTATACCCGTTGAACATAGCCTGATTGATTGATTTTACGACTATCCGTGAAAAATACACCTCTGGAATTTTATGATATAATTCGTCGGCTGTGGTGCTAAACCGCAGACTATCACACGCGCCATCCGATCTCACCTGCGTGCTGCAACAAGCAGTGATGGTGAGGCTAAAGAAGGCGCTAGAGAAAACGCAAAGGAGTAATACCCCATGAGTTCTATTATTTCCATGAAGTCCCTGTTGGAAAGCGGCGTCCATTTCGGTCACCGCACAAATAAATGGAATCCGTTGATGCGCCCTTACATCTTCACCGAGCGCAACGGCATCCATATCATCGACCTGCAGCAAACCGTAAAACTGCTTACCGCTGCCTACAATCTGGTTCGCGACACGGCTGCCCAGGGTGGCGTTATTCTGTTTGTTGGCACCAAACGCCAGGCTCAGGAAACCATCGCTGAAGAAGCCATCCGCTGTGGTATGCCCTATGTTACCGAGCGCTGGCTGGGCGGCATGCTCACCAACTGGTCCACCATGTTCAATCGTATCCAGGAACTTGAAAAACTGGAGCGCATGCACGAGACCGGTGAGATCAAACGCCTGACCAAGAAGGAAGGCCTGCTCATCGATCGCGAAATCAAACGTTTGCAGACCCACCTATCCGGTGTGCGGAACATGAAACGCGTCCCCGATCTGGTGTTCATTGTGGATGTGATGCGCGAACATACCGCGGTTCACGAAGCCAACCTCAAGGGTATTCCCCTGATCGCCCTGGTCGACACCAATTGTGACCCTCGCACCGTTGACTATGTGATCCCCTCCAATGATGATGCCATCCGTGCCATCAAACTCCTCGTAGGGAAGATGGCTGACGCAGTTATTGAAGGCAGAACCATGGTCAAGGATGTGGATCGTGACGAAACGCTCACAGTCACCACCCCGGCTGAACGCGCTGCCGCCGGTGCCAGACCGCGCTTCGAAGAAGAGGTTGAACTTGACGACAAGGACCTGCTTGGCGCATCCACCCTGGCCAAACTTGGTCCATCAGTAGAAGAAATCGCCGCTGCAGAAATCGTTGAAGAGGTAGTTGATGAAACAGCTGCTTCAGTATTGCCGGTGGAAGTGATCGAAGAAGAGATCGATAAAACAACGGCCAAGGTAAAGAAAGCCAAGATCAAGACCGAAGAAGATGTTAAAAGCGAAGTTGAAGAATAGAAAGAATTACACCTGGTTGTTGACCGGTGAACCACTGGAGAATAAGGAATAAAAATGGAAATTACGACTGAAATGATCAAATCACTACGCGAGACCACCGGCGCCGGAATCCTGGATTGCCGGAAAGCCCTTGAACAATCCAATGGTGACCTTAAAGCCGCCATGGATTTTTTGCGTGAAAAGGGATTGGCCACCGCAACAAAACGCTCTGCCCGCACCGCTTCTGAAGGCACCGTTGAATTGTATTCACACGGTAACGGACGCGTAGGTGTAATGGTTGAAGTGAACTCTGAATCTGATTTTGTGGGCCGCTCGGATGCCTTCCGCACCCTGGCGCACGAAATTGCCCTGCAGATCGCGGCGACCTCGCCTGAGTTCATCCTGGAATCGGACATTCCCGAATCAGTGATCGAACGCGAGACCAAGATCGCCACAGCCAAGGCAAAAGAAGAAGGCAAACCTGAGGCAATCCTCCCACGGATCGTGGAAGGCGCTTTGAAGAAATACAAAACCGAATTTGTGCTGATGAACCAGCCGTACATCCGTGATGAAAGCATCACCGTTCAGGAACTGCTCAACCAGAACATTGCCGCACTCGGTGAAAACATCATCGTTCGGCGCTTCGTCCGCTGGGCGCTCGGTGAAGCTTCAGTAACAGAGTCAGAATAACACCCCCGAAAGACCAACCAGCCGGTTGGTCTTTTTCTTAATCACAGGAGGAATTATGGAGGAACTGAAATACCGCAGGATTCTGCTCAAACTGGGTGGTGAATCACTGGCTGGTCCATCCGGTATCGGTATCGATGCTATCCAGGCCATGGACATCGCTCGCCGGTTGAAGGAAGTACGTGAAATTGGCGTGGATATCGCTATTGTGATCGGCGCCGGCAACTTGTGGCGCGGAAAGACCGGGCTTGAGATGGGCATGGACCAGGCCACCGCAGACTACATGGGTATGCTGGGCACCGTGATGAACGCTCTCGCCCTGATGGATGCGCTTGAACACCAGGACGTGGTCACCCGTGTGATGACCTCAATCGAAATGAGGACGGTCGCCGAACCCTATATCCGGCGGCGCGCCATCCGCCACCTGGAAAAAGGCCGCGTGGTCATCTTTGGCGGCGGCACCGGTAACCCGTACTTCTCCACAGATACTGCAGCGGCGTTGCGCGCAATGGAAATCGAAGCGGATGTGCTCATCAAAGCCACCAAGGTGGATGGCGTTTACGATAGCGATCCCAAGATCTACCCGCAGGCGGTCAAATTTGACGAACTTTCCTACATCGACCTGATCAACCTGCACCTGGGTGTGATGGACTCCACCGCGGTGACCATGTGCATGGAGCACAAGCTCCCCATTCATGTGTTGAACTTGTGGGACGTGGACGCACTCAAGCAGGCGCTCTACGGCCAAAAGGTCGGAACGATCGTTCACTGATCCATCTCAAAAACAAGACTTTGACCCGGCAGAACTGCCGGGTCACTCTATTTTATGCTCCTGGAAGTGAGCGATCACTTCCATCTCGATCTGGCGGATGATGCGTGGATCCTGCTGATCTTTATCACTGAGTTCCCCCAGCAGTTCAAGAAAACGTTGTCGTGCATTCTCAAATGCCTGTGGAACTTCGTCACCGCTTTTCCCGCGCACATGCGCCACTGCCTGGGCGTTAAATTCGTCCACATTCACCGCGGGAGCAGTGAAACTTGAATGCGCCCGAT
>DIWL01000035.1:0-30258 GCA_002428455.1 Anaerolineaceae bacterium UBA6107
TACCTGGATAATTACTACGGACCGGGGCTGAGAAAAGCCTTTGGGGATACGATGCTGATGGGGTTGCTGACCGCGGCTTCAGGCACATTGGTAGGCTTTATCTTCGCTTATGCGGTAGTGCGCTGTAATATTCCCGGTAAGAAGATCGTTCACTGGTTAGCGCTCGTACCCACCGTCTCACCACCCTTCGCCCTGGCGCTGGCCATGATCCTGCTATTCGGCCGCAACGGGCTGATCACCAACAAAGTGTTGGGGATCACTTTTGTTCACGGCATGAATGACATTTACGGTTTGGACGGCTTGGTGATCGTGCAAACCATCACGTTTTTCTCGGTTTCTTACTTGATGCTGAAAGCAATGCTGGAGCGCTTGAATCCCGCCATGGAGGAAGCTGCTGCCAGCCTGGGTGCCGGCAGGTTTTACCTGTTCAGAACCATCACCCTACCGCTGTTGGTTCCGGGTATTGCCGGGTCTTTTCTGCTGCTCTTCGTGGAATCCCTGGCCGACCTGGGAAACCCGCTTTTCATCGCGGGCAACAAAACGGTTCTTTCCTCGCAGATTTTCCTGGCTGTAATTGGAGAATACAACTATCAGAAAGCCTCAGCGCTCTCACTAATCTTGATCATTCCAACGCTGGTCATCTTCCTTGTTCAGCGTTATTACGTGAACCGGCGCGTCTATATTTCGGTCACCGGCAAACCGGCCGGATCGCAGATCATGGAAAAGGAACCTGCCATCCGCTGGACCATTAATATCATCACCTACCTGATCATCGCATTTATTCTGCTTCTCTATGCAACCATAATCTATGGTTCTTTCAGCACAGCCTGGGGCGTCGATTTCACCCCCACTCTGAAGCACTGGACAATGACGGTTACCCGCGGGGTTGAGGCGATCCTCGATACCACTTTCCTGAGTCTGTTGGCTACGCCGGTGGCTGCGATCCTCGGTATGATCATTGCCTGGCTGGT
The DNA here is from genome assembly GCA_002428455.1 of Anaerolineaceae bacterium UBA6107. Taxonomy (GTDB): domain Bacteria; phylum Chloroflexota; class Anaerolineae; order Anaerolineales; family Anaerolineaceae; genus UBA6107. The sequence goes on from DIWL01000035.1 coordinate 972, forward strand.
CGTACGCAAAAAGTTCACCGGCAAGGATGCACTGGACTTCACTTCCAACCTGGGCGGGGCAGTACCTGGCACCATCCTGGGAATCGGATTCGTAATGGCTTTCAACAAACCACCGTTGGCACTTGCCATCGCGGTTTACGCGATCCTGGCGCTGTTTTTCGCTCAGGTGGTGGGTAAGCTCAAGTCGGAGCGGGTGGTCATCCTGATCGCCGGGACGGTGATCGGGGTGTTACTTTCACAGGTGCAGCCGCGAGCGATGTATTTTTACCTGGGTGGGATCTACCTGGTGATTGCCGCAGTGATATTCTTCGTACGGAAGAAGAGAGGCTTCGCGTTGGTGGCGGCTTTGATCGGGTTGTATGTCATGTCCACCAATTGGGCAAACGCGATTGCCAAACCGATCGCCAATTTCAGCCGGTCCCTCGAGCGCGGGTTCTGGAGCAATGCTATTTTTCAGTTCTCAGATCACATCAAGGTGATCCTGCAACCAACAGACGCTCTGCTGGCGATCATGCTGGTGTTCGCAGGGGTCATCCTGCTGCAATCCATGTCAGGCAAAGGTCTGCGTATCGGGTTGGGGATACTGGGGTTGGCTGTACCCTGCGCGTTGACCTTCACCGGACTGCCGTTTGCCATGGTCGGCGGTGCTTATATCATCATGGCGGCGTTCATCGTTCGCAGCCTGCCCGCTTCGGTGCGCTCCGGTGTGGCAGCTTTACAGCAGATCGACCCGTCGATCGAGGAGGCATCCAACATTCTTGGGGCAGACGCGCAGTACACATTCAGAAAAGTCACCCTGCCGCTGATCCTGCCGGCTTTGTTTGCAGGGCTTATCTTTAGCTTTACGCGGCACATGACCAGTCTTTCAGCGATCATCTTCCTGGTCAGCGCCAAGTGGCGCATCGTTACCGCTTCCATTCTCAGCGAATGGGAACAGGGCGGTGTGAGCATCGCTGCGGCTTATTCCACCGTGATCATCATTTTCGTGATGGTAGCCATCCTGGTGTTGAATTTACTCATGAACAGGTTGTTCAAAGGCAGAGGCTCTGTGGATATGAGCCAGGGCTTTTAACCCGGATTACGAGGTAGAACAATGTACCTGACCCTAAAAAATATCACCAAGATCTTTCCACCCCGCGGGGGCGTCAGTGAAGTGACCGCTGTGCACGATGTCAACCTGGAGATCGAAAAGGGAGAGCTGGTTACCCTGCTGGGACCCAGCGGATGCGGTAAGACCACCACCCTGCGCATGATAGCCGGGTTCGAGTTTCCCACCGCCGGTGAGATCATCCTCGACGGGCAGCAGATCAATTCGCTGCCGCCGCACAAACGAGATATGTCGATGGTCTTTCAGAGTTATGCCATCTTCCCCCACCTCACCGTTTTTGAGAATATCGCTTACGGGTTGAATGTGCAGCGCCTGCCGAAAACCGAGATCACGGAGCGGGTGAACCGCGTACTGGACCTCGTTCACCTTGAAGGATACGGTCATCGCGCACCAACTCAGCTCTCGGGCGGGCAGCAGCAGCGTGTAGCACTGGCGCGCGCGCTGGTGATGGAACCGAAAGTGCTGCTGATGGACGAGCCGCTTTCCAACCTGGACGCAAAATTGCGCGAGGAAATGCGCACCGAGATCAGGCGAATTCAAAAGGAACTCAATATTACCAGCGTGTATGTGACTCACGATCAGATCGAAGCAATGACGCTCTCCGACCGGATCGTCGTGATGAACCTCGGTGTCATCGAACAGATTGGCACACCGGTGGAGATGTACCGTTACCCCAATAGCCATTTCGTCGCGAACTTCATCGGCCGCGCCAATTTTATTCCTGGCGTCGTACAGGAGCAGGTTGGGGGTGACGTGATCGTAAGCTCGCTCGGGAAAACCCTGCGATTAACCAATGTGCAGCGCAAACTGCAGGGGCGCGAAGAAGTCTCTCTGATCGTGCGCCCTGAAATGGTCAGAATCAAAAAAACCGGTGAGTTGTTCAGCGGGGTGATCAGGCGGGCTGTTTACCTGGGCGATGTGATCGAGTACGATGTGGCGGTTGGCGACCAATTAATCACAGGTTTGGAAACTGACCCCTATGTCACGCAGTTATTCCCAGAAGGGGAAGAAGTAAGTGTAGGTTTTGCTGAAGGTTGTATCCAGGTGCTGCCGATCGAGAAGAAACATGCCTGATGTTGACATTTTGATGATCGGCAATTTTGCCAAGGACAAGTTGATCGTAGATGGTGTTGAAGCGATCGCTTCCGGCGGCGGGGTATATTACGGAAGCGTGGTTGTCAAACGCTTGGGACGCAGCGTCGCAGTAGTTACCCGCCTGCATGCGGATGATTTCCACCGCCTGCAGGAACTGCGGGAAGAGGGTGTTGAAGTCTATGCCACCCCGGCTGATGGCACATCCGGCATAGCCAATTATTACCGGTCAGATGATATGGAACGGCGCATCTGCAAACCGATCGGGTTTGGCGGGCAGTACGTGCTTGATCAGATTCCGGACCTCGCCTGCCGGGTGATCATGCTTTCACCGCTGTTTGCCGGGGAGATCGACCTCCCGCTTTTACACGCACTGGCGCACCGGGCACCGCTGGGACTGGACATCCAGGGCTTCATCCGCGTTCCGGTTGAAGAAGGGCTTGAGTTCAGACCCTGGGATGCGCTTGAGGAGGGCTTGCGCGATATTACTTACCTGAAGGTGGACCGTGCTGAGGCCGAGTTCCTTACCGGTTGTGCTGAGCTCGGAGCGGCGGCGGAGGCACTGCACAGGATGGGACCGCGGGAGATCGTGATGACCGAATCGTCCGGTGTGACCGTTTCCACTGGGGACCAGATCTTTACCGCACCATTCACTCCGCGTTCATTGATTGGCCGCACCGGCAGGGGCGATACCTGTTTTTCCACTTACATTGCCATGCGCTTGACGCAAGAACCCGCCGTTGCCTGCCGCTGGGCAGGGATGGTCACGTCGCTCAAACAGGAAGTACCGGGTCCCTGGAAGGGCAATAGGGATGAAGTCGCCCGCCTGCTCACCGCTTAGACTCATAAAAGGGTAAAAAAATGTCACCGATCGATAAAGAAAGCGCGCTGCAGTATCATCGGCAGGGCAACCAGCCGGGAAAATTATGCATCAACCCAACAAAGCCATTGGATACTCAGCTTGACCTGGGTCTGGCGTATACACCCGGTGTGGCTTACCCGGTTCTCGAGATCGAACGTGACCCGGAACTGGCGTATGAGTACACCGCGAAGGGTAACCTGGTGGCGGTGGTGACTAACGGTACGGCCATCCTGGGCCTGGGTAACCGCGGAGCCCTCGCCAGTAAGCCGGTCATGGAGGGTAAGGCAGTTCTATTTAAGAAGTTTGCAGATATTGACAGTATCGACATCGAGATCGATTCGACCGATCCGGAGACAGTGATTGCGGTAACCGCTGCTATCGGCGACTCGTTTGGCGGCATCAACCTCGAGGATATCCGTTCACCGGAATGCTTTTACATAGAGAACCGCCTGAAGGAAATGCTCAATGTACCCGTGTTCCACGATGACCAGCACGGCACCGCCATCATCCTGGGAGCCGCGCTCACCAACGCGCTGGAGGTCACCGGTAAACGCATCGGGGATATTAAAGTCGTTTTCTCAGGTGCCGGAGCGGCGGCACTGGCCAGCGCAAATCACATGGTGCGGATGGGAGTACCGCGTGAGCACATCTGGGTATGCGATATCAAGGGTTTGGTGTACCACGGCAGAACGGAAGAAATGTTCCCTGAGAAAGCCTGTTTTGCGCAGGGCGACCAGCCGGGAACACTCGCCCAGGCTTTGGTAGACGCAGATGTATTTATCGGGCTTTCCGCTGCAAACCTGGTCACACCGGAAATGTTGAAAACGATGAATGTTGCACCAGTCATTTTTGCCATGGCGAATCCGGATCCTGAGATCCGCTACGAGCTAGCCAAGCAGGCCAGGCCGGACGGGGTGATCGGCACCGGCCGTTCGGACTATCCGAACCAGGTGAATAACCTGCTCGGATTCCCGTTCATCTTCCGCGGTGCGCTGGATGTGCGCGCATCTGCCATCAATGAGGAGATGAAAGTGGCTGCCAGTGAAGCTTTGGCTGCACTGGCCAGGGAACCGGTTCCGCAGGATGTGTTAAAGGCTTACGGACTGCGAGGGTTAGAGTTTGGTATCGATTACGTAGTGCCCAAACCGCTGGACAGGCGCGTGTGTCTGTGGGAAGCACCGGCGGTGGCGCAGGCAGCCATGCTGAGCGGTGTCGCCCGCAAGCCGCTAGAAATTGATCAGTATCGTGAAGTGCTAGAAAACCGGTTGTTAAAATAATTAAACTTGCTTAATAAAGGTGTGAGATGACTGAAAAACCAAAAGTTGTTGGGTTGCGGGAGATCAAGGTAACCGCGGAGACAAGCTCGCTGGACAAATGGCGCAAGCAAGTCATTGCCGGGCAGCCGGAAACCGGTAGAGTGTACGCCTTCATCAGTGATGAAGGGAATTACATGCCGGGCGGTGAAGGCTCGGCACCAACGCCACTGACTTACTTTGTCAGCGGGATGGCGCTTTGACTGCTCTCCCACGTGTCGCAGGTTGCGACCAAAAAGAAACTGAAGATCAGGAACGAGAAAGTGCTGGTCACCGCGTATTTCCATGAGCAGGGCTCAGTATTGAGGGGGGACGCTGAAGGTTTTTGTGATCGATTTGAGATCGAAATTCAGATCGATTCTGATGAACCGGCAGCCGAAATGGAAACGCTGGTGAATCTTGCCCGGCGCATGTGCTTTACTGAAAAAGCGCTGACCGGGTCCGTCACCGTGAAGGTGACGAAGACGATCAACGGTAGTACAACCACGGTCTAAAAATGATCGCACACAAGAATTCTTGAACCGATGCCTGCATAGCGCATCGGTTTATTTTCTCCTGTAAAGAGCGTATCAACAGAAAAAATATTGATAAATAAGACAAAATAGTCCAATATTATTATTGGACCATGATTCGATATGCTCTATCGCACCAGGAAAGCAAGCAATGAAAGAGAGTCATAATCAGTTTGAAGATGGGTGAAGGTTCTTACTAGGAGAAAAAAATGAAAACAGTTCCTTACATGTACTTTAATGGCAATGCTGCAGACGCATTGAAATTCTACGAAAAGGTCTTCCAGACCAGGCAACCCGAGGTGATGTTGTTCAAGGAAATGCCCGGGGCAGATCCGGACAGCCCGTATGCTCAAAAGATCCTGCACGCGTAAATTGAAATAGGGCATGACAAATACTACATATCCGATGTAGTCGGTGAGGAGCAGGTGTCTGTGGGAAACAACCTGCAGATCAATCTGAACTGCGATTCGGAAGAAGAAATGCGGAAAATTTTTAGCGGCCTGAGTGAAGGGGCTACCATCACCATGCCGATGGAAAACACGTTCTGGGACGCCTTATTCGCGGGGTTAACCGACAGGTTCGGTATCTCCTGGACGTTGAATTTCCAGAAAAAAACAACCCGCTGAGACCATCCTTGCTTTGATCTGACCACTCTGATTGGTTTGTCTCCTGCCCAATGAGTTGCATCAATTCTAATTGGGTAAAGGATCGTTTAATCAGGCGGTGACCCGGGAATTGGCATATAATAACTTAACAGCAAGTATCAGAATTAATGGAAACCGGAGGAACCTGCATGATCGAGATCAAAACACCGCAGACACGCGAGGATTTCAAGGCTTACTATGACCTGCGTTACAAGGTCCTCAGGGAACCCTGGGGATTGCCCCGTGGTACCGAAAAGGATGATTTCGAGCCGATCTCACAGCACTTTATGGCGGTTGATGATCAGACCGGGGAAATATTAGCCTGCGCCAAGTTGTTTGAGAAGGAACCCGGCATCGCGTGGCTGTCTCACCTGTCAGTAGGGATCAATCATCAACGCAAAGGGTACGGCAGAACGCTCATCAAGCATATTGAGGAGCTGGCGCGCAGCCAGGGTTATACCCGCATTGGCTGTCTATCCCGGCTGAACACAACAGATTATTTTAAGCAGGCAGGTTATAAGATCAGCGGATTACCGACCCACTACTTTGGTACCACCCAGGTGGTGTGGATGGAAAAGAGTTTATAGAAATCAGAAAATAAAAATACACCTCCGCGAGCGCGGAGGTGTATTTTTGTGCTGATCATTAACTTGCTGAAGCAGCCGGGTCAGGTTTTTTCGTGCGGAAAAGTTTAGCAATCACACCGATCAGCCCTTTTAATGGGGCAAACACCCAGGTGATGAAACCGTTGATCAGGGCGAACCCCTGGCTCAACCAGATCAACAGGGGGCGGAAGATTTTCATAAAGCGGAATTTTTCATACGCCAGCGTTAGCAGGATTGTGGCGACCGAGATACCAAAGCGCGTCCAATCACCAATGTGTATGTGAGCAAGATCTTCAATGAGCAGTTCTACGCCGATGTTTAGGACCAGGATATACGCGGCTGTCTTAAGTATGGGAGCACGCTGAATGATCTTGCTGAAGATCCCGGCGGCAAAGCGCATCAAAACAATACCAATGGCAACGCCCAGCATCACCACCCACAATTTGTCAGAAAGCGATACAGCAGCTACCACGTTGTCAAGGCTGAATGCGAGGTCCATCAGCTCAACAGCCAGAACGGTTGACCAGAAGGTTTTGACCTTGACCGGTTTGGACTCGGCTTCCTCGTCTATCCCTGTGTAGCCTTGCGCGCTTAGATCATCCAGGGCTAACTTGATGAGGTAAGCCGCGCCGATCAATTTCAGCCAGTCGTTTTGGATGATGTAACTGGCTGCCACCAGCATGATACCGCGGCCCAGGTACGCGCCGATGAGGCCGACCTTCAGGGCAGCCGTGCGCTGTGGTCCGAGCACCTTGTTGAACGCCTTGCCGAAACCGTGTAACGATTTTGGCCATGGAATGGTTTCATGCTCAGGTAACGGATTGACCATTGCCCCCAGGATAGCCGCGTTATCGATTGAGAGAATCCCCTCCAGGAAGATCAGTTGTAGTACGATGACAACAAACGAAAAGTCCATCAGTGTCTCCTTGAAAAGCACACATCCTGCCGTTTGGCGCAGGATGGTTGAACCGAAATGCATGAATATCGTGGTTTATAACATAACTTTACCGGAATAGGTGTGTCGATATGACAGTCTATTCACGAATGAGGATGAAAGCATGACATTCATCCATTTATGAAAGCACAAATTCAATCCGGCTATTGTCCGGGCAGTTGCGGGCAGTTGCGATATGCGATAAGGTGATTGTTGTTATAATTAGTCCAGAATTGTATAGAAAACGAAGGAGCATAAAATGGATATCTTGATCTGGATCGCTGTAGGTGCAATAGCCGGATTGCTCGCTGATTGGGTGGTCAAAGGAATCAACATGGGGCTGCTGGGGAAGATCATCGTCGGTATCCTCGGTGGTTTCCTGGGCGGTTGGCTGCTGGGTTTACTCGGAATAAACATTGGCAGCACATTCCTTTCATCGGTAGTCACGGCATTTATCGGCGCGGTTATTCTGTTGATCCTCCTGGGGATTATTCGCCGGCGTCGCTGAACCGCACCGATGTCATGAAGTTATCCCCGGAGCACAATGTCCGGGGATTTTTTTCGCAAAATGTTTATTCAATAGGCAGCAAGGACGGAGGTAATGCCATCAGGCGTTGGTAATCCTCCGGTGAGTCCACATCCAACAGCAGGTTGTTGTCATCGAAAGGGATCAACTGCACTGGATAACGCGAAAAGATCGTGCGGGCTCCGGCATCTCCTTCCAGGGTGGTGAGCACGGGGAACTGCCCCCGGTCGAACAACACCGGGTTGCCGCGCCGCCCGCCACTTGCCACCGCCACGATCGGTGGTGGAGGGGTTTCGTTGAGATATGCGTTGATGAGCGTTTGCAGTACAACCAGTGGAATTTGCGGTTGATCACCCAGCAGGATCAGCGCGGCGTCCACATTCCCTGGCAGCGCCTGCACTCCGGTGCGCACTGAGGTGCTCTGTCCCTGTTGCCATTCAGGGTTATGTGCAAATGTAACCGGCAGGTTGGCAAGGCTGTTTTCCACTGCGCCGGGATCTGCGCCGGTGACCACGATCACAGGGGAACAAGCCGCAGCCAAAGCGGTGCGGGCAACCCAGCGCACAAGGGGTGCGCCATGCCACGAAAGCATCAATTTGGGCTGACCCATTCGTGTGGATCCTCCTGCGGCTAGGATGATACCGGCGATCTTTTTTTTCGCGTCCATCTACAGGCTGTTGATGTCGTGCGAGGTGGCGATGATCTCAGTCATGATGGAGAGCGCGATCTCAGCCGGGGAGCGTGCGCCGATCTTGAACCCTATCGGAGCATGAATGCGTTTGAGCTGCTCCTCGGTGGCACCTTCTTCGCGCAGGGTGACCATGCGGTTGGCTGTAGTGACGCGTGAACCCAGTGCACCAATGTAACGCGCCGCACTATTAACTGCGTATAGCAGTGCAGGGTTGTCCTGCTTGTCATCATGGCTCAGGCAAACAACGCAGGTGGCCGTGTCGATGTTGAGCCTTTCCAGCACCTCAACCGGCCAGCCAACAATCAATTCATCCGCGTGAGGGAAGCGCTCGCGGGTGGCAAAGGCTGAACGTGCGTCCACCACAATGGTCCGGTACTCCAGCGTATTTGCCAGAGAGACCAGTGGAATGGCGATGTGCGCTGCACCGACGATAATCAGGCGGGGAGGGGGAACGATAAAATCAACAAAGACCACCTGGTCACCAGAGAGCGTGACAGCCAGCGGAGTGTGAGTGGCCCAGTTCTCAGGGATGGCGCTCTTTAATTCCTCATCCAGCACCGGGCTGCCAAGGCTGCCGACCGCGCTGCCATCCTTCAGCATAAACAATTTCCTGCCTGGCTCTGTTCCTTTGATCGTAGTGGCAACCGCAGCCAGCCGGTTGTTCTCGAGAGCATCCGTGATGTTGTCTTCCACGGCCTTCCAATCCGGAGAGTCTGCTGACTCCACCAGGATGTCGACAGAGCCGCCGCAGGAAAGGCCGACTTCCCAGGCCTGTTCATTGGTCACACCATAAGACAGCAACTTCGGTTTGCCGATTTCGAGCACCGCCCGGGTTTCTTCGAAAACCGCGCTTTCCACGCAGCCGCCGGTGACCGAACCGGAAATGGAGCCGTCACTGCCCAGCAGCATTTTTGAGCCTTCAGGACGCAGAGAGGATCCCGTGGCTTTTACAACGGTCGCTGTGGCGATCTTTTTGCCTTCGCTCTGCCATTTTTTCAAGTCAGTCCAGATTTCCCGCATTGCTAGTTCCTCCTGAAAATCATCCGGTTTGCGTTAATAAGAGTATTTTACTCCATATTGCTGTTCGGTTGTGTTGTTTCTGCCACGAAGCGTTGTAAAGTGACCAGATTCGGGATGCCCAGCCTGCCTCCTAACCGTGTGGCTTTAAGTGCGGCAGAAGCATTGGCCAGCCTGACTGCCTGTGGAACCGTATCGCCGCGGGCCAGGGCTGCAGCAAAAGCACCATGGAAGACATCGCCGCAGCCGGTGGTATCCACCACCTCCACCTTGAAGCCGGGGGAGTATTGCGCAGGTTCACCACGGAGTGAGTACCAGCAGCCCTCCTCGCCGGCAGTCACGATGCAGCAGGCCCTGTCTTTTCCACACAGGCTGGTTGCCATTTCCGGCAGGCTATTTGTTCCGCTTAATGTGGCTGCCAGTTCACGGCCGATCACCAGGTGGTCGATCAGCGGCAGCATTTCCAGGTATTCCGGCGGCGGGTCAGGCTCAACATCCGCGATGACCGGGATGCCCAGGGAACGGGCGATGTGGGCGGCTTTGATACCGCTGCCGCGCGAATTATCGTCGATGAATAAGTAACGGGTGCATGAGATCAATTGCGGGGTGATCACATCAGCGGGCGGGCAGACATTTCCGCCCGAATGCAGGATCGTGCGGGTCTGGTTGCTCTGGTCCACGATGATGATGGAGTGATACGGATTGCCCTCCTCAGTCTGCACGCAGGGCGAACAATCCACCCCTTCCTTTTCGAGTTCGTGGATCGTAAACAGGGAAAGGTCATCAAAACCCAGGTGACAGCAGAATGCAGCCTTTACGCCCTGGCGCGCAGCCGCGACCATGGCTGTGGCGGTCTGCCCGCCGCCCTGGCGATTTGATTCAAGGATATCTACCTTGCTGTCCGGCCGGGGGAACTTTTCCACCAGGAGGAGATCATCAACTGCTGCCGTACCAATCCCAAGTAAGTCCCATTTCGCTGCCATGTTCAATCCTCACTGCGGTTAATACTACCATAAGGACGAGATGGGATTAACCGGAATGGAATTGACAGTCACCCCGCAACTCACTACAATTAGCTTTGTTGTATAAGCATAAAAAAGGAGAGATTTATGAAGAAGTTTAGCCTGTTAAGTATTATTATTACCGCCGCCTTGCTATTGTCTGCCTGTGCAGCACCGGCACCCACCGCAGCACCCGCGGAAACCGCTGCTCCGGAAACCCCGGCAACGGAAGCTCCCGTCGCCACTGAAGCACCCGTCGCCACCGAAGCACCGGTCGAAGAGATCACCCTCGTGGTGTGGGACCAGTTCTACCGCGATGTGGAAAGCCAGGTAATGGAGACATTGAACGCGGAATTCGCAGCCGCGCACCCCGGAGTTAAGATCGAACGCGTGGTCAAGACCCTCGATGATCTCAAGGTCACGCTCAAGCTGGCCTTGTCCGAGGAAGATGGCCCGGATGTCGCCCAGGTAAATCAGGGACGCAGCGATATGGGCGCCATGGTCGAAGCCGGGCTGCTCCTGCCGCTTAACGATTTCGCGGCGACCTACAATTGGAGCGAGCGCTTCTCAGCCTCCGTGGCCAGCCGCAACAGTTTCACCGAGGATGGCAAGACCTTCGGCTCGGGCAACCTTTACGGCGTCAGCCCCACCGCTGAGGTGGTGGGCGTGTACTACAACAAAACCCTGTTCGAAGCCAATGGCTGGGCAGTTCCCACCACCTTTGACGAATTCGAAGCGCTGCTGGCGACGATCAAAGCAGCCGGCGTGACCCCGATCTCGTTTGGTTCATTGGACGGATGGAACGCCATTCACGAGTTCAGCGCTGTGCAGCACCTGCTGGTTTCTTTGGATTACATCAACAATTTTGTCTATGGTGTCAACAACGTGTCCTTTGATACCGCTGAGAATCAGGAAGCTGCCCGTGTGATGCAGGATTGGGTGGACAAGGGATACTTTACCGAGGGTTTCCCGGGCATCGGCTACGATGACAGCAACAAGACCTTCAAAGCTGGTGAAGGTGCCATGACCATCACGGGTTCCTGGCTGACCGGTGAACTGCTCACCGATACCGACCAGGAGTTCGGGTTCTTCCTGCTGCCTGGCAACCCGGATCAGACACGCCTGGCAATTGGCGGCGTTGGTGTTCCTTTCTCGATCCGTAAAGGCACTGCCCACGCAGACCTGGCGGCGGAATACCTGGATTGGATGATCAGCCCGCGCGCAGCCGAATTGTGGGCTGGCGTGGGGATGCTTCCTGCCATGCCCATGGCTGAAGGCGCGGCGGTGGAGGTGGATCCGTTATTCACCGATACCATGGTCGCCTGGAACACGATCAACAACGAAAACGCAGTAGGTCATTACATTGATTGGGCTACCCCAACCTTCTATGATTCGATCGTGGCTGAACTGCAAAAACTGTTCGGCAAGATGACCGACCCGGCAGCCTTTACCGCGGCGGTTCAGGTGGATTACGCAGCCTTCCTGGCCGGAAACCAGTAACTTTTATCATCATGCCCGCTTCTCTGCCGTTGAAAGAGGCGGGCATTTTTTCTCTCAATGAGGATGGATGAAGATTCAACAGCGTTGGCCCGGTGAATCCCGTTTTAAAGGCTGGTTTTACCTGCTGCCCGGGTTGGCGATCTATCTGGTCTTCATTTTCTTTCCCATCCTGTCCACCATCCGCAACAGCTTTTATAAATGGAATGGGTTCAGTGGTACGCGTGAGTTCATCCAGCTGGATAATTACGCCAGACTGCTCGGTGATGCGCAGTTCATCAAAGCGCTGACCAATAATTTCATCTTTATCATTTTCTACAGCATCATTCCGATCCTCATCGGTCTCATGCTTGCCTCGCTGCTGGGGCGTAAACCGATCCGCGGGATGACGTTTTTCCGTACTGGGCTGTTCCTGCCGCAGATCCTCAGTATGGTGGTGGTGGGTGTCACCTGGCGTTGGATCTTCAACCCCACTTTTGGTCTGCTGAACACAGGATTGCGCGCGGTGGGGCTGGATAGCCTTACCCGCCCCTGGCTGGGGGATTTTCAAATGGCTTTGCCTTCGGTGGGGGCGATCGGCACGTGGGTCATGTACGGCTTTTGCATGGTGTTGTTCCTGGCTGGCATGCAGCGCATTCCCGAGGACCAGTACGAAGCCGCCCAGTTGGATGGCGCCGGCGGGTTCCGGCAATTCCTGCACGTGACGCTGCCCAATTTACGGGCAGAGCTGGGGGTAGCGCTGGTCACCACGGTGATTGCCGCGTTGCGCGTATTTGACCTTGTTTATGTCACCACCCGTGGCGGTCCGGGTGATTCCACGCTGGTGACCGGTTTCCTGGTTTACCGCTCCGCTTTCCAGCAGAACCAGCTGGGTTACGCATCCGCGGTGGCGACCGTGATGACGATCCTCATCTTCGTCATTTCGCTGGTGATATTGCGTTTCCAATCCCGGCAGGAGGCGTAGAGCATGCGCCGCCGAACATGGCAACGCCAGCTGCCCAATTACGTCATCCTGACCCTCTTTCTCCTGATCATCCTGATCCCGATCGTGGGGCTGGTGTTCAGCGCGTTCAAGACGGACGCTGAGGTGACCAAGGGGCCGTTGGCGCTTCCCTCGCAGTTGCGGCTGGACGCCTTCAAGGATGCCTGGACAACCGGGCGTTTCAACTTCTTCTTCCGCAACAGCGTGATCGTTACAGTGGTGGTGGTGATCGTCAGTGTGCTCCTTTCCACTTTGACCGGTTATGCCTTTGCCTTGCTGCCGCTGCCGGGGCGCAAGTTCCTTTATCCGCTGCTCCTGCTCGGTTACATGGTGCCTTTTGAGGCGGTCATCATTCCGCTCTATCACATGATGAACCAGATGGACCTGACCGATACTTATTGGGCACTGATCCTGCCGCAGGTGGGGTTAAGCGTATCGTTCGGTACACTATGGATGACCAGTTTCTTCCGGGCGGCACCACGCGAACTGGTGGACGCCGCAGCGATAGACGGGTGCAACCGCTGGCAGTTATTATGGCGCATCTTGTGGCCTTTAGCCCGGCCGGCGGTGCTCACCCTGGTGGTGCTGACCTTCATGTGGACGTGGAACGAATTCCTGCTGGCACTGGTTATGGTGCAAAAAGAGACCATGCGCACCCTGCCGGTGGGGTTGGCCTTTTTCCAGGGGCGTTATTCTGCCAACATACCCCTGATGGCGGCTGGTTCGTTGATCGTGGCGGGTCCGATCCTGCTGGTTTACATCATTTTCCAGCGCTACTTCATCCGCGGCATGTTGGGCGGCGCGGTGAAGGGATGATTGTATGAGGAGGTACGCATGACCCAAAAAGAGAAAATCCTGGTAGCAGAAGCGCGGAAACGTGCGCTTGAGATTCTGCATCATTGCGTGACCCCCTTTGGTTTTCGAGCTTCTGCAGACACCGCGGGCTACCCGCAGATCTGGGGTCGCGATAGCGCTGTCACGTTGTTAGGTGCACTGGCCAGTAGGGATGCTGACCTGATTGACGCCGGTAAGACTTCCCTCGAGACGATCGGCAGGGCGCAATCCTGCTGGGGGTTGCTGCCGCTCAACCTGAATCCTGAATCCGGTATGATCAGCACGGAAAATGCCGGGGCAAGCGATGTTAACCTGTGGTACATCCTGGGGCAATACGCCCTTTACCGCCATTCAGGTGATAAGCAATCTTTGATTCGTAACTGGCCGCGCATCACCAGCGCGCTCACCTGGCTGCAGTACCAGGACATGAACGAGTGCGGACTGCTGGAGATCCCGGAAGCCGGCAATTGGATGGACCTGATTGCGGTGCGTTACAACACGCTGTATGACAATGTCCTGTATTACGCGGCGACGCTGGCGTATGAGGAACTCAAGAAGGATGACCCTGAACTTGCCGTTGACGTGCCCTGCCACAACAGCGCGGAGTCCATTCACGAACGATTGAACCTGCTTTTCTGGATCGACCGCTGCTGGGTGGCCGCGCATTTTGCCGAACACCTCGAAAAACTGAAAGCCATCCGGCTGGAATGGTTCATGCTCTACTACAACATTGGCACGATCTCCAGCCGGCCCTATTACCTGCCCTGGGTGGCTTTCCGTGAATACGGCGACTGGTGTGACAGCTTGGGGAACGTATTGAGTATCCTCACCGGTGTGGCTGACGGGCATCGCTCGGAGCATATTCTGCAATATATGAAGCAGGTGGGTATGGCCGAACCTTACCCGACCAAGGCGATCCATCCGCCCATTTACCCCGGCGAACCCTCCTGGCGTGAGTATTACCGCAGCCGCAACCTCAATCTGCCCCATCAATACCACAACGGTGGTATCTGGCCCATGGTGGGAGGATTTCACATCGGAGCACTGGTGCGGCGTGGTTGGCAGGCAGAAGCTGAACATCTGCTGTCACGTCTGGCGGAAGCAAATTACCAGGGTTCGCGTATACCGTGGGAATTCAACGAGTGGATGCACGGCGAAACCGGGCACCCGATGGGATACGCGCACCAGGCCTGGTCCGCGGCCATGTTCCTTTACGCGGAGAATGCCGTGGCTACCGGAACGCTGCCCTTGTTTGATGACCTGTTGGCTGCCAAACCACAAAAAGCCAGGGAAGCCGAGGTCGATGAGGCCTACTTCCATCCTGCCGGTGGGCAAGTCGGGTGATCCAGGTTTGAAAAGCGAGCCGGACGGAATTACCAGGGAGATCTCTGTTTCACAATAATCGTATAATGATTAAAAACACAAATAAAAGTGAGGGTGCCATGAAGAGTTCCACCCGAATTGTGTTGTTATCGGTAATGCTCATCCTGTTATTGGTTGGTTGTCAAAAGACTGATGAGCCGCTTGTTGAACCGCAGATCACTCCAACTCAGATCTCGCAACAATCAAACAATGTTCCAGCCGGACCTCTACCGGAGGTCTATGAAGACGGTGCGCGTGTGCGTTACTGCCGTGCAGACTTCTGCCTGATCCTGGAATTTCTTGAAGATGGACTGCTGCACGGTGAATATGCTGTGAAGGGATCGGAGCACGACCTCAGCCAGCTGCTCTGGACTTCGCCGATGGTCTTCAAGAAAGATCACGTTGGTCCGCAGCAATTCACCATTCAAGACGATGGCAGCCTGGTGACCGATACCATGCGGGTAAACGTGGATGGCGACCTGTGCCTGAGCGCAGTGGATATCCGGCAACAGCCTGAGTGGCAATTTACCGCCATGTGCCCGGAGGACATGGATGGCTACCGCAAGCATCTTTCCATCAAGTCCCGGGACATCACCGCCATTTACGGCCTGGGGGAGCAGTTCATCGAACCGGGGGAGACGGACGGGAACTGGTTCGGCAAGGTGCGCGTTCCCGGAGTGGACCAGGGTAATGCGATGGTACCCTTCAGCGGCGGGATGGTCGGCAATGCACAATTCTCCATTGCCTACTTCCTGGGTGCTGAAGACCGGAATTATGCGCTGTTTATTGATAACCCTGCCGCGCAGACCTGGAACTTCCGCAAGGATCCCTGGGACATTAACGTGGCTGGCGATGCGGTGCGTTTTTACTTGATGACCGGCGCGGACTTGCCTGAATTGCGCGAAAAGTACATGGCACTCACAGGCACCCCGCCTGTGCCGCCTAAAAAGATGTTTGGCTTGTGGGTGTCAGAATATGGCTACGACAACTGGGCGGAACTGGAGGACAAGCTGGCGAGCTTACGGGCGAATAATTTCCCGGTGGATGGATTTGTACTGGACCTGCTCTGGTTCGGCGGCATCACCTCTGACTCTGAGAACAGCGCCATGGGTGGTTTAAACTGGGATACGGTCAATTTCCCTGACCCCGCCGGGCGCATCGCGCAATATGCCGCGGATGGTGTGGGGATCATGCCCATCGAGGAACCTTACATCAGCGCAGGTTTGCCCGAACACGCCACGCTGGCAGAAAAAGGCTACCTGGTGACGCGGAAAGAGGGCGGAGATCCGGTTTACCTTGAGTCAAATCCGTGGTGGGGTATCGGTGGCATGGTGGATTGGACCAATCCGGACGCCACAGCCTACTGGCATGATGAGAAACGCCAATCCCTGGTGGACATGGGTGTCATCGGTCACTGGACAGACCTGGGTGAACCGGAAATGTTCGACGCGGTCTCCTGGTATTACGGTATTCCCGATGCGTACACGATGCAAAACAACCAGTTTGACATCCATAATCTTTACAACTTCTACTGGAGTCAGAGTATTTTTGAGGGTTACCAGCGCAATGGGGTCAAACGGAGACCGTTCATCCTTTCCCGCTCCGGTTCACCCGGCAGTCAGCGTTTTGGCGTGAGCATGTGGTCAGGGGATATCGGCTCCAACCTGGAGAGTTTGGCTGCGCACTTGCAGGTGCAGGGGCAAATGTCACTCTCCGGCATCGATTATTTCGGCTCGGATATTGGTGGATTCTACCGCGGTAACGTAGTAGGCGGACTCGACAACATCTATACGCCGTGGCTGGCGGTTGGCTCGCTGCTGGATGTGCCCATGCGGCCGCATACCAACAACCTGTGCAATTGCCAGGAAACCGCCCCGGATCGAATTGGAGACATGGCAAGCAACCTGGCGAATGTGCGGCTGCGTTACGCATTGAGCCCTTACTATTACTCGCTCGCCCACCGCGCTTACCTGTACGGAGAGCCGTTGTTCGCCCCCCTGGTGTATTACTACCAGGAGGACGCGAACGTGCGCGAGTTGGGTGCGCAGAAGATGATCGGGCGTGATCTGCTGGCGGGTTTTTCCGCTACGTTGTTCCAGGAATTCATGGACGTGTACCTGCCCGCCGGGAAGTGGGTGGATTTTTACACTTTTGATTGGTATAACAGCACAGGAGAATGGGTCGAAAAATACCCGCTGGTACGGGATGATCACTATCAGCCGCCGTTGTTCCAGCGTGCCGGGTCGATCGTACCGCTGATGCATGTTGACGAACAAACCCTGAACATCACCGGCTTGCGTAAAGATGGTACGCTGCGCGATGAACTGGTGTTGAGGGTGGTAGCCAGTCCTGAATTGACTTCGTTCACCCTTTACGAAGATGATGGAGTCAGTATCGCCTATCAGGACGGAGCGGTGCGTACCACGGTGATCTCCCAACAGCAGGACGGGAAGCGTATCACCGTGACGGTGGAAAGCGCGGCCGGCAGTTTTGAAGGCGCGGCGATCGAACGAGACACACACCTGCAGCTGTTGGCGGAGGATCTTGCCAACCCTAAGGAAGTGACCCTGAACGGTTTTGCACTGCAGGAGGCAGCCAGCGAGGATGAATGGGAAGCGCTTGAGAGCGGCTGGTATTTTTCAGATAACGGCTTACTGCTTGTTAAAACCGGTCAAGAAAGCGTCGACCTGCAGAAGGTGATCCAGGTCAGGTACTGAAAACCAAAAAAGACACCCGATCGGGTGTCTTTTACTAACAAAACCTTTAGACCAGCGGCAGGATCGTACGATCCACGTCCTCCTCAGACTGCGGTGCGGGGATTTCGTCGTAAACAGCCCACTCCTCCCAATGTGAAACCACTTTTCCGGGCTGTAAATCCACTAGGGGAGCCAGGCTTTCCAGTTCAAGGATTTCGGCGTTGGTGTAGGCTTCAAAATTACAGTTCAGATCAGGATAAATTGCAGCCGGATCCCACGCGAAGCGTTTCATGAAAAACTGATTCCTGACTGCATAACCAGCCCAGCCGTACGGGTTCTGCAAACCGGCTTTTTGCGCACTGGTCGCAGCTGGATCCTGGCGGAGAAGAATGTAACGGCTTCCCCATTTCCAGCGCGGATCGCTTAGGTCAGTGTATCCCCACAGGCTGAGTGAGTGCGTGGGCAGGAGCTGCTGCGGGCGCTCAAGGTTGTGCGGAATAACCGCGATACCACCCGAACACATCACGCTCAACGCCCACGGCGCCAGGTGCAGGGTCTGCCTGCCCATGTTTTGTACAAAGTGTTCCAGTCTGACCCTGTTCTGCCCCGGGACAGGGGAGATCCCTATGGTTTTCAATATACCGCTTTTTTCCACCGGCGCGGTAAAGCGCACACCATGTCCGCTTTCGATCACCTGAACCGGAGCATTGTCCGGGGCATATGTAAAAGCCAGGTCTTCCGGCGCACACCAAAAGCGGTGACCGCCGTAGGTCTTCCATTCATCTCCTCCGCTGGTACCGGCCTGGTCAGGGTTCACGTAAAACAGATTACCCTTGTCTTTTAAAGCGCAATAAATGACGCGCGGACCGACTGTAGTGGTCACGATCAGGGTGAAGTCCCGGTGGGTGATTTGAACACAATTCTCCCAACCGGCAAAATTGATGCGTGCGATTTTCATTTTGATTTTCTCGTTTCAGCCAAGGATTGGTAAATCCAGGCAGTGAACTAATGCGTCCGTGCCGTTTGTTATTCTTATGATAATTGAAAAAAGTTACTTTGTGGGCGAAAAACTAAGCGTAAATTTCGTTCCCTGTCCTTTACCGGCTGATGCCACCGAGATAGATCCGCCCTGGGCAATCACCAAGGCTTTGCAGATGGCCAAGCCGAGACCCATTTTACCGCCAACACCGGACCGGTTCTTATCCGCGCGGTAAAAGCGGTCGAACACATACGGCAGATCCTGGGGGTCAATCCCCTCGCCGCTGTCCTGTACAAGCAGGCTTACCCTTTCACCGGCTTCGGCACTCAGACGGATCGTTCCGCCCGCTGGTGTGTAGCGGAGGGCGTTATCGACCAGGTTCTTGAGTACCTGGATCGTGCGTCCTTCGTCAATTTTGATCGGGGGTAGGGTATGGTCAACTCTCAGCTCCAGACCGACCCCCTTTTGTTCGACGATCGGTCGGTAAATCCGCGTGATGTGCTCCAGGAGGGAGGCAGGATCGATCGGTTGGAGCAGTAATTCCAGAGCACCGGATTCCGCCTGTGTAAGTGTGGTCATGTCGCCCACCAGGCGGCGCAAGTGCTCGATCTCAGCTTTAATCACCTCAAGCCGTTCCGGGGTGAGGGAGACCTCACCGCCTTCAAGCATTTCGATGTAGCCTGAGATGATCTGCAAGGGGGTGCTCAGGTCATGCGTGATGTCAGCGGTCAGGCGTTTTCGCTTCTGGTCTGCTTCGAAAAGCTCGGCACTCATTTTGTTAAAGGTCTCGGTCAATTGCCCAAGTTCATCCTGCGAAGTCACCGGTACCCGTTGTTGCAGATCTCCCGTTGCCAATTGTTTGGATGCAGTGGAAAGACGCCTGATCGGGATGATCAACCTTCCGGCAAGTAAGTAACCGATGATCACCGCAGCCAGCACGCCCGCCAGGGCAGCCAACCCAATGGCCAGGTTGGTTCGCCGCAGAAACAATTGCTCTTCCGCGTTCAACGCGAACTGGTATTTGTTGTCAGGCAGGATCCAGGCAACAGTAGCGCCATCGACCTTGACTTCAACGGCTTGTTTGAGGAAATCCCGTGGTACAGCATCACCAACGTTATATCCAGCGAAGGGAATCAACGCTTTCAGATCCTGATCCACCATTCCGTTCAGTCCGCGCATATCGTGCATATCCATGGGGTCCGGTCTGGAAAAGACCGCGTCTCTGATCACATAGTATTCAAAAAAACCATCCATTGTGGCGTAGGCACTGTAGTACCCCTGGGCGGCGGTTTTCATTTCGGCGGTTTGCTGCTCTACCACCAGGTTCATCAGGGATTGACCGGAAGTCAGGCGGATCAATACCGATACCACGGTGACTGTGATCAGCGCTACCGCCAGGAATGAAAGGATCAGTTTCGCTTTCAACGAACGCTTCACGCAGTCTCTCCTATGAAACGATAACCGATGCCAAAAATTGTCTCGATGTACATCGGCTGGTCCGGATCGTCATCAAGTTTTTGTCGCAGATTCCGGATGTGGATCTTCAAGGTGGCTTCAGAGCCTGTATAGCCGTTTTCCATCAGCCCGATGCAAAGGTCAGCACGTTTTACAACTTTTCCGGCCGCGCGCATCAACATTTCCAATACGTGAAACTCGAGGGGGGTGAGGACGATTGGAAGCCCTTGTTTGGTGACCAGATGCCGGTTGTAATCGAGTTCAACATCTCCGATGATCAAGCCAGGGCGGTTCTCATCCATCGGTGCGGCACGGCGCAGCACTGCGCGCATCCTGACCAGCAATTCACGCAACCGGAACGGTTTGGTGATGTAATCATCCGCACCAAGGTCAAAACCCTTGATGATCTCCGCTTCCTGTTGTTTGGCGGTGATCATGATCACCGGCACATCTGATTCTTTGCGTAGCTGCGTAATGAACTGGTAACCATCCATGTTGGGCATCATAATGTCCAGCAGGATCAGATCGGGATTCACTGCGTGATAGACATCCATTGCTTCTCTGCCATCCGCCGCTGTAAATACTTCGTAATCCTGGCTGATGAGGAAATCATTGATCATCGTTAACACGTTGCGGGTATCATCCACTACGAGTATTTTTCTAGCCATGATTGAATTATATCCATTCCGTGAAGATATCGGGCTGCCAGAAGCAGGATGGGAGTCCGCCCCATCCTGCTTCGGTGTAGAAGGAGGAGAGAAGATGATTGCGGTATCCAACGCAGCCTTCGCTGTTTCTTACTTCTTGTTCAGTCATCAAGATCCGCGCTGCTGTAAGCGATGATCACAGGTTGATCATGACCATTCCAATTATCCGGCGAACCTCCCTCGTAATAGAACGTCAACTCTGCCGTGTCCTTTAGAAAGTTGATCTTGCCGACACTCACCCGTTTGATTTTCAATCCGGTGCGGTCTGCCAGGTCAGCTATCAACTCATCCATTCGATCAGGACGGATAAGTTCGATCTTTTCGTAAACGATGCGCTTTGATGCGTCGTATTTGAAGCCCCAACCCTTTTCAAGGATGAACATTAGCAGAAGGATCGCCAGGTTGGCCACGATGAGCTGAGGCCAGTTAGTGCTGTCCGAACTGGCGGTGTTCATCACGGGCAGTGCCGCAATAATGAACAGGTAGGTCATTTCCCGTACGGGCAGCGGGTCGGTCCGGTAGCGCAGGATGGTGAAAATGGCGAAGAGCCCGAATCCCACACCGAGGCTGATCTCGATGCTGTTCATAAAATGCAAAACGAAAAAGATCACGCTATTAAAAGCCAGAAAGGTCAATACATAACGCTTACTGTGCGTGGTCGGGTAGTAAATAAACCGAACGAGGGCAATGGCAACCACAAGGTTGAAAACAAAACTTAACAAGAAATTGGTTAAATCAGACATTTATTGGTCCTTTGGAAATTTTATTGATCCATAATGTGCGCTGTTTTAGAGCATTCTTCTTAACCCGGTCATAGAGCAGGGAGGTACCCATGCAATACTTGCTGAAACCCGTGCTCGGGATATGCAAGTCGCGCATCTGCCGCTTGAAGGGAGAAAAGTGATCGTGTCCATCCAGCTTGACCTCGGCGACCGCAATCCCTTGCAGCAGCGAGATGTGATCAGCGTTGTAAAAAGCAATATCCAGGTCAATCGTTACCCTTTCGCATCTTTCCACGTTCACCAGTGTGACGCGCGTGAACGTGTTCCAAATCTTGGGTTCCAGCTTTTCGTTCTCACATGGCATAACCTGATCAAGCCACTCGCCCGCTTCGTTCGTGACGCATAGCAGCGGTTGTTGCATCGGCAGGCGTTTCTTGATCGTGCGGTCTTTGCGTGTTTTGTGTTTCACCTCGAGGTAGTTGAGGTGAGAATCCAGGTACTCCCTTGAGCGCACCTTATAGCGTTCCGCCTGGCCGTTGACGTGCATGTTGAAAAAGGCAAAGTCAGGTGTGTCAAAATAGAGGGTGCGATAGTGATTGAAGGGCATCCCATTCACGACCAGGATGCGATACTCACGGGATAAAGCCGCCAATGTATTCTGCATCATGTAAAACGGCAAAACATACTTGTAATCCACCCGGTTCAACAGTTTTACTGAATCCATCTCTGCTAACGTGATGGGCTGGTACTCCCTCAGGATCGTTTCCAGGTTCGTGATCGCGGGCAGCTGTGAATCGGTCAAGTGAGAATCGAACCACTTTTTCCCGCTCATTTCATTGGGATTATTGAAAGACAATTGAGTGTTTATGTTGTTCATTTCAACTCCGTTTCACGTGTCTTACCTTATTAATTTGATGATAACTGCAGTGGTTGCGTGGATGGTTTATTTTTTGTATACCGTTGACGTAACAAAAAAATTGGTGGGAAGTTTTCAGGCTTCCCACCAACATTAAGTCATGGGCGCTGGCGACCGCCCGGTCCATGACCGTATGTGGTGCCGATGGTGGTGAGGATGGAATTGACGGTAAAGCTGGTGTACTCGCTTCCTCCTCCGGTGTACCCGGCAGAAGTAGCCAGTCCATCAGTGATCTCGCCGGTCGTTTCACCACCCACAGATATGATGTATTCGACCTCCGTTTCCAGTTGAGGGGCTGAAAAGACGATGGATTGAAAATCCTTTTCCGGGATGAAGGTCAGGATCGCGTTGCCGCTTATATCTTCAATATGGATGGCTGTGCCAGCAGGAAACACCTGTTCGAAATTAAGCAGCAGTGAATTCTGTGCGGAGGTTTCGCTCAATCCCATCGACATACCGGCACTGCCGGCCGTGACGAGCGTTCCGCCTGAGATGTTAAAGGTGCTCATGTAATCCAGTGCACCGTTCATGTTCTCGATGGGTCCATTCACAATCACCACACCGCCGGTCATCTCCACTGCGCCATTCACGTCGATCCCGTCGCCAGAAGCGTTCACGTAAATATAGCCACCGTTGATATGGAGCGCATCATCACCTGTAGAGGTGAACATGTCCTGACCAAATCCGCCCTCCGGTCTGTACCCCGGTTGGTCACCGGGTTGAGGCTGCTGACCCTGGACCTGACCGAAGAATCCGTTGTTCATACCGGATCCATCCACGCCGGATGATACGTTGACACCGTCATCGCTGGAATTGATGTGCAGGTCGCCAGCATTGACTGTGATCGACGCGCTTTCGATGCCCTCATAACTTTCATCGATCGTGATCTCCCCGCCGTTGATGGTCAGGTTGGTGTCCGCGTGCATGCCATCGTCACCGGTCGAGATAGATAACAAACCGCCGTTAATGGTGATCTCACCATTGGAATGGATCCCGTCGTCTGCGGAATTGACAGTAAACGCACCATCATTGATCACAACACTGGTCAGCCCCTTGATAGCCTTGGCGGACACTGAATCATCGGGTACGCCGCTGCTACCGCCGCCTGAGTTGAGCGTGAACACGCCACCATCTATCACTACACTCGTCTGGGCGGTAATGGCATCCCCGCCTGAAGTGATCTCGAATGCTCCACTTTCGATCTGGATGTAACCGAGTGATGTGTCGGTTTCCTCATCGGATTTCAAACCATCACCAAAAGCGGTCACCACGATATTTACCTCCTTCACGACCAGGTAATCCTTGCCGCGGATGCCGTCGTCCACCGCATTGACGGTGATCGTCGCCCCGTCGATGAGTAAACCATCCTTGCTGGTGATGCCGTCCTTGTAATTGGAGTTCACGATCAATTCCCCGCTGCCGTAGATGGTCAGATCCGCTTTGCTGAACAGTGCCGCGTTGGGTTCATTTTCTTCAGCGTCAACGTTTGTGTAGGTTGAGCCGTCAGTGAGCGTGTTTTGGCTGTTCTCGGCGAGGATGAGGATCACTTTTTCCGCGTTGCTAATGAACAACGGCGCACTGGTAGTACAGGTGATTTCTGCGCCGTCCAGGATCAACCGCACGGTTCCGGTATCTTGTGTGTCGACGATCACCTGTCCGTCATCAAGGCTGCCACTCAAGCGGTAGGTGCCAGGTTGAGTGAGCGTCACCGTGCTACCGGCTACTTTCACCCCGTCGCCATCTGGGTTGGCGGTGCTGCCATCCAGGGTGAGCTGTATCTCATCAGCAGTATTCCAGGTGTAATCCTCTTCCTGTTCGTGGGTGCCTGCCAGGATGATTGGTGCAGTCTGTGTTACCTCCACCGTATCAATTTCGCCGGTGGTTGAACTCGTTACCAATTCAACGCTTTCTGTTGCTGTTGCAGATGTGGATTCAACCGGCGCATTGGCGAGCGACGAGCAGGCCGCCAGGCTGGCAACGATCATAATTGTACTCATAAGCAAAATCAACTTTTTCATATTATTCTCCATTTGTTCCGGGATCGAATTTGTCCGGGTAATGAGATTCTATGAAAAACCCCACATTGCGGGGTGTAGATTTGGTATAGACAGGCTTCCTGTCATTTTTATTTCGGGATTACGGTCTAGTGCTTATCCACCCTTGTAAGCTTTTAAGGTCCGTTCGCGTGCGCTGGCGTGGTCCACGATGGGCTGAGGGTAATTCCGTCCAATGATCACGTTTACCGCGGACTGTTCCAGCGGGCTCATTTCCCATGGGGTGTGAATGTACCGGTCAGGCACATTCGCAAGCTCAGGCACCCAGCGGCGTACATACACTCCCAGAGGGTCGAATTTCTTCCCCTGCAATACGGGATTAAAGATCCTGAAGTAGGGTGCAGCATCGGTTCCGGTACCGGCGGTCCATTGCCAGCTGCCGTTGTTGGCAGCCGGGTCGCCATCGACCAGGTTTTGCATGAACCAGCGTTCACCCTCCTGCCAGTTGATCAGCAGGTCCTTTACCAGGAACGAAGCGGTGATCATGCGGGCGCGATTGTGCATCCAACCCGTCGCGTTCAACTGGCGCATGGCAGCGTCCACCACCGGATAACCGGTCAGACCCTGCTGCCAGGCTTGCAGTTCAGCGGGGGCGTTGCGCCAGGGGATGTTGCGCAAGCCGGCATTGAAAGCGGTTTTAAGTACAAACGGGAAGTGGTACAGGATTGCCTGGTAGAACTCGCGCCAGATGAGCTCGTTGATCCACACCTCGCAGCCTTTACGGACCATTGTGTCATCAGTCTCGCGGGCGGTTTCCATCGCCGCGCTCACTGCCGTGCGGGCAGAAAGCATGCCAAAGCGCAGGTACGGGGAAAGTGATGAAGTGCCGTCGAGATCCATGCGATTGCGCGCATCGGCGTAGTCGCGCACCGGACCGGAAAGAAAGGCGTCAAGCCGGCGCAAGGCTTCCATTTCTCCAGTGGGGAAGTGGTCAGTAGACGGGGTTGCCGGGATTTCCTCGCTTGTTAATGAGGGTAAGGGAGGTAGGCTGGTTGGTGCGGGGTGCGTGTAGTTTGAAAACGGCAGCGCTTTCCAGACTTTGCTGAACGGTGTAAATACTGTGTAAGGGCTGCCATCTGCCTTGGTGACCAACGCAGGAGGGTGCACACCAAGCCCATGCACCAGCTTAAGGTCAACCTTGCCTGCCAACTCACGATCGCGTTGCACGGCGTATGGGCTGTAATCTTCTTCAGCATAAACAGTATACGCCTCAATCTCGGATGCCAGTTGAGGGAGTACTTCTGCCGGATCACCGCTGCGCACCACCAGGCCGGAGCCCAGCCTGTGCAGGTCATCTTCTAGCGCGCGCAACCCGGAAAACAGAAACGCCTGTCGTTTTTCTGCGGGTTTGGCCAGCAGATGCTCATCCAGTACAAATACCGGCAATACTCCACGACCCTTTTCCAAAGCACCAGCCAGGGCAGGGGTATCGTGCAGCCGTATGTCGCGCCGGATCCACCAGATGTTCAAAGTCTATGTCCTCAGTCGTTTTCCCGACCGCCGCGGGCAAGTTGTAATATCTCTTCCCGGGTGGAGAAGATCCGGACAAGTTTTCCGTCCTGCATCATCAGCACGCGGTCAACATATTCACACATGCGCAGATCGTGGGTGACCATGATCCCGGCGCGTTTCTGTTCGTGGATCAAGCCGGCGAAGGTCTCGACTACCTGGTAGGCGCGTTCGGTATCCAGGCTGGCTGTGGGTTCATCTGCCAGCACCAGGCTGGGGTTGTGGATGAGGGCGCGGGCGATCGCCACGCGCTGCTGCTGCCCGCCGGACATTTGTCCGGGCAGGTTGTGCAGACGTTCGCCAAGCCCAAGGCGCGCCAACAGCTCGCGCGAGCGCAGTTTGCCAGCCTTGTCCAGCCGGTTGTTGAGGCGCAGCATCAATTCCACGTTCTCGACGGCGCTGAGGTAAGGCACCAGGTTGTTCGCCTGGAAAGTAAAGCCGATCTTCTCGCGGCGCAAAGACACCCGTTCCACTTCTCCCATGGAGGCCAGGTCAACGCCATCCAGCAGGATCTGCCCAGAGGTTGGTTGCAACAGCGCGGCCAACATGGAAAGCATGGTGGTCTTGCCGGATCCACTGGGGCCGACCAGGGCGATAAATTCACCCGCTGCGACAGAGATATCAACCTCATCCACGGCGTGGATGGTGCCAAAGTCGGTTTTATAGGTCTTGGTGACCAGCCGCGTTTCAAGTGCGTTTTTAGTGTTTGCGTTCGCTGTCATGATGATAACCCCAATGCTTTAAGTGGTTCAATGCGTGTGGCATAGCGAATGGAGACCAGCCCGCCGAGAGGTCCGATCAGCAGCAAGGCAAAGAGCGCCAGGGCTGATGTGGTGCCATTGAATACAATGGGCACCGTGGGCGGGAAGAAAAGCGAGAAAGCGAAGGTCAGCAAGCCACCGATCGCGACGCCGATGATGGTGACAACGATGATCTGAATGACCGAAGCCCAGGCAACAACCGGGTTGGAAGCACCGATCGCCTTGAGGACGCCGATCTGGGCTACTTTTTGCAGGATCTGGATCTGGAAGAAACCACCGATTACCAGGATGCCAATGAAGAGGGTAAAGCCTCCCTGGGTATTGAGGGTGCTTTGCTGGGCTGAATAACCCGGCAGCGCCTGGATGGCTTGTTTGAGCGTGGCAGTTTCAACATTGTTCACTTGTGCGCCGATGCGCTGTTGTACGACCTCAACTTGTTCCGGATCATCCAGCTTTACGATGATCACGTTGGCGATCGGATTGGAGAGATTGACCTCAGCCTCCGATTTTGGCCGTACCTTGTCCCAGGTGTTGAAGGGCAGAAAAACGGATGGCTGCAGTGAGTATTGCTGCCCATCGGTGATACCCACGATCTGCAGGGTGAAAAACTCATCCCGTGTACCCTGGGTGGTGCGGATGGTTATGTTTTGACCGACAGTCAGTTTTGTGCGGTATGCCGTGTTGCTGTCAATGATCACCTCATCAGCCAGACCGGTGCTCAATTGTCGCCCCTCCACCACTTGCGGCTCGCCCATGTGTCCGGGTTCAATACCCAGGATGGCGATTTTGAGTGGTTCTTCCGGTAATACAAGGTTGGCGCTGGCGGTTCCCAGCATGCCGGCGTCTGCCACGCCTTCCACCCGCCGGATGGAAGCCAGTCTATCGCGGCCCAGGCGGCTGGCATTGATCAGGTTTTCGGATTTTGCCTGGTAAACAAGCAACTCACCATCCAGCTTTGATATGTATTCGCGGTTGCCATTGCCCAATCCTTCACCCAGTGCGGCGATGAAAAGTACCAGCAGGGTGATCAGTGCGATGACCAGGCTCACCAGCAGGAAGCGGCCGCGGTTGCGCCAGACTTCTTTAACTGCCAGGTAACCTGCTAACGATAAGTTTTTTCCCATAATGCTTGTCCTCTCCCGATCAGGGCTGGAAGTAAACGGCTGCGGTCAGTCCCCAGCGCATGGCAGGGTCAACTTCATTAACACGAATGGTGATGGTGTAAGTAATATCGCCGCGTTTTTCTTCGTAGCGCGCATTAATGTGGGTGACCACACCGCTGAGGTCAAGCTCGGGCAGGGCGTCCAGGCGAACCGTTACGGCATCACCGACAGCGATGGATGAGACCTGTGTTTCGCTGAGGTTGTCGGTCTTCACGACCCAGCTGGAGGTGTCAGCGACGGCCATAACAGGCGTACCTGCGGTGAATTTCTGACCCGGTTGGGTCCTGAGATCGACCACCGTACCGGCCAGGGTGGATTTGAGTTGATGGGAATCCAGTAGCGCCTGGGCGCTTGCCAGGGAAGTGTTGGCAGTGTTCAGCCTGGCTTCAGCAGCCTTCAACAAGTTTACGTCGACACCGTCACCAGCTTCGATGCGGTTGAGTTCATCTTCAGCCAGTTGTAATGCTGCCGCGGCGATATCGAGCAACGCCTGGTTTTCAGCGGAATCATCAGCATCAAAATCCGCCTGTGCATCCTCCAGGGTTTCCTGTGCATTGAGTACTTTCAACTGGACCTGTGCCGTATTCAGGTCGGCGGCATCCTTGAGCGCATCCAGCGCCTGTTGCGCTGAGAGGAGTTCCTGTTCGGCGCGGGCAACGGCAAGCATGGCGTCAGGAGCAACCGCATAAGCAGCAAGGAGTTGTCCGGTGCTTACGACATCTCCGTCGTTCACCAGCACGGATTCCACTGTGCCGGGGAGGGAGAAGGATTGGTCGAGCCAGTTGACGGGCAGCAATTGACCTTCCGCGATCACCGCAGATGGAACAGAATTGGCCTCGGGAGTGACGGTTTCGGGTGAGTCGGAAGAGCCGCAAGCAGTCAGCGTGAACAGCGCGATGGTAACCAGAATCAGAATCAGGGTAATTTTTTTCATTTTATTATCTCCAGTGTAAGTTTTGTTAGTCATCGATGCCTGGTCCCACCGGTCCATCAAAGGGTTNNGTGCCGGACATTTGCATGGCATCCTGACCGGCGGGGGCTGGTTCGACCTGGTAGCCTTTTTTGCGTGACCGGGATATGGCCGTCCAGACTTTTGGATTGAGGAAGGTCTGAAAGAGGTTACCCCTCTCAAGCCCATAGGCTTCATACGCCTTGCGTTCAGGGTCGGCGAGCAAAAGAAGGCCTGGGGCGAATTCCTCAGCAAATAAGCTGACGGCTTCTGGTGTTCCCTGGGTAATCACGGCGAGAGCTAACCCGGCTTGTGCAATCTTTTCTTTTCCTTCAACCAATTCATCCAGCATCTCTTTACACTGTGTACAGCCGAAGTGACGGGTGAACGCGAGCA